>JAHCLE010000249.1 GCA_026125445.1 Burkholderiales bacterium | reverse complement strand
CGGCGCCCAGCAGCGCCACGCCGAGAGGGCGACCACGAAGTCGGCCTTCTTGAGCGCCTCGACGGCGGCGGGCGCGCGCGTGGCGTCGCGCTCGGGCTCGAAGCCGGCGACGATCCAGGCGCGCGGGGCGGCGGCCACCATGCCGGCGGTATCCAGGCCGCCCCCGAGCGGGTGCGCGCCGACGAGCTTCGCGCCCACGCTGTTGGCGTTCTGGGCGAGGACGCCGACCTTCGCGCCGGCCAGGCGCGCGATCTCGCGCGCGAGCGCGGCGAGCACGGCGAATTCGGGATGCTGCTGCGCGTAGTTGCCCAGGAGCACGCTGGCGCGCTCGCGGCCGCACAGCGCCTTCGCCACGGCCCGGGCCTCGTCGGTCGCGGCGATGCCGGAGGCGGCTTTCGCCACTTCGCCCTCGAGCGGCTTCCCGGTGGCCTCGGCCACGGCCACCGCAACGGAGGCGAGCGCCGCGGCGAGCCCCGAGGGCCGCGCCACGAGCTTCGCCGCCACGGGCATGGCGAGGTCGTCGCCCGCCACGTGCACGACGGAAAGGGCGAGGCCCTTCTTGGCGCCCTGGCGCAGGCGGTTGGCGAGGAGCGGGTGCTCCTTGCGGATCGTGGAACCCACCAGGAGCACCGCCTGCTGGCTTCCGAGCTCGGCCACCGGCATCCCGAGCCAGGGCGCGCCGGCGAAGCGCGCGCGCGAGTCCAGAGCGCGGAAGTGGTGGTCGACGTTGTCCGTGCCCAGCCCGCGGGCGAGCTTCGTGGCGAGGTGCAGCTCCTCGAGCGTGAGCGTGGGCGAAACGAGCGCCGCCAGCGCCGACGGGCCGTGCCCGTCCACCGCCTTGCGCAGCCCCGCCACCACCTCCTCCAGCGCCTCGGGCCAGTCGACCTCGACCCAGGCGCCGTCGCGGCAGACCATCGGGCGCGTGAGCCGGTCCTCGGTGTTGAGGCCCTCGTAGGCGAAGCGGTCGCGGTCGGAGAGCCAGCACTCGTTCAGCGATTCGTTCTCGAAGGGAACTACGCGCATCACGCGCTCGCCCTTCGCCTGCATCACCAGGTTCGAGCCCAGGCCGTCGTGCGGCGACACCGACCTGCGGCGCGCGAGCTCCCAGGTGCGCGCCGAGTAGCGGAACGGCTTCGACGTGAGCGCGCCCACGGGGCACAGGTCGATCATGTTGCCGGAGAGCTCGGAGTCGACCGTGCGCCCGACGAAGGAGAGGATCTCGGAGTGCTCTCCGCGCCCGGCCATGCCGAGCTCCATCACGCCGGCGATCTCCTGGCCGAAGCGCACGCAGCGCGTGCAGTGGATGCAGCGCGTCATGTCGGTGGAGATGAGCGGGCCCAGGTTCTTGTTCACCACCACGCGCTTTTCCTCGGTGTAGCGCGAGCAGGAGCCGCCGTAGCCCACGGCGAGGTCCTGCAGCTGGCACTCGCCGCCCTGGTCGCAGATGGGGCAGTCGAGCGGGTGGTTGATGAGCAGGAACTCCATGACGCCCTTCTGGGCGGCCACGGCGGGCGCGGACTGCGTCCACACCTTCATGCCCTCGGTGGCGGGCGTGGCGCAGGCCGGCAGCGGCTTGGGCGCCTTCTCGACCTGCACCAGGCACATCCGGCAGTTGGCGGCGATCGAGAGCTTCTTGTGCCAGCAGAAGTGCGGCACGAACGTGCCGAGCTTCGTCGCGGCCTCCATCACCGTGGCGCCGTTCTCGACCTCGACGGGCTTGCCGTCTATTTCCAGCTTGATCATGTCAGTCGGCCGCCATCTTGTGCGCGTCGGGGGACGCGCTGGAATAGCCGCCCGGCGCGACGAGGCAGCGCTTGTGCTCGATGTGGTGCTCGAACTCGGCGCGGAACTGCTTCACGAAGGCGCGCACCGGCATCGCGGCGGCGTCGCCCAGCGCGCAGATCGTGCGGCCCTGGATGTTGTCGGCGAGGTTGAGGAGGAGGTCCAGGTCCTCGGGCTTGCCCTGGCCGTTCTCGATGCGGTGGATCACGCGGTAGAGCCAGCCGGTGCCCTCGCGGCAGGGCGTGCACTGCCCGCAGGACTCCTCGAAATAGAAGTAGGCCAGGCGCTCGGCGGCCTTCACCATGCAGGTCGCCTCGTCCATCACGATGACGGCGCCGGAGCCCAGGAAGGAGCCCGCCTTCTGGATCGAGTCGTAGTCCATGTCGAGGGACATCATCACCTCGGCCGGCAGCACCGGCATCGAGGAGCCGCCCGGGATCACGGCTTTCAGCTTGCGCCCGCCCCGCATGCCGCCCGCCATCTCGAGGAGCTTCGCGAACGGCGTGCCCAGCCGGACCTCGTAGTTGCCCGGCCGGTTCACGTGGCCCGAGACCGAGAAGATCTTGGTGCCGCCGTTGTTGGGCTTGCCCAGCTCCAGGAACCAGTCGCCGCCGTTGGCGATGATGCCCGGCACCGCCGCGAAGGTCTCGGTGTTGTTGATCGTGGTGGGCTTGCCGTACAGGCCGTAGCTCGCGGGGAAAGGCGGCTTGAAGCGCGGCTGGCCCTTCTTGCCCTCGAGGGACTCCAGCAGCGCCGTCTCCTCGCCGCAGATGTAGGCGCCGAATCCGTGGTGGGCGTGCAGCTGGAAGTCGAAGCCCGCGCCCAGGACGTTCGTGCCGAGGTAGCCGGCGGCCCGCGCCTCCTCGAGCGCCCGCTCGAAGCGCTCGTACTCGGCCCAGATCTCGCCGTGGACGTAGTTGTAGCCGACGGTCGCGCCGATGGCGTAGCCCGCGATGATCATGCCCTCGATGAGGGCGTGCGGGTTGTAGCGCAGGATGTCGCGGTCCTTGAACGTGCCCGGCTCGCCCTCGTCGCTATTGCACACGACGTACTTCTGTCCCGGGAAGGCGCGCGGCATGAACGACCACTTCAGGCCCGTCGGGAAGCCCGCGCCGCCGCGGCCGCGCAGCGCCGACTTCTTCACCTCGGCGATCACCGCCTCCGGCGTGATCTTCTCCTCCACGATCTTCCGGAGCGCCCGGTAGCCGCCGCGCGCCTCGTAGTCCGC
>JAHCLE010000248.1 GCA_026125445.1 Burkholderiales bacterium | reverse complement strand
GGAGGCGATCCTGATGGAGGCGCGCATCGTCTCGGTGGCGGACGTGGTGGAGGCGATGGCGAACCACCGCCCCTACCGCGCCGGGCTGGGTCTCGAGGCCGCGCTCGCGGAGATCGAATCCGGGAGCGGCCGACTCTACGACCCGCAGGCGTGCGCCGCCTGCCTCGCGCTCTTCCGCGAACGCGGGTACGCGCTGACTGCCTAGGGCGCCAGCCGCACCTTCGCCCGGAAGGTGCGGACCGGCGCCGCCTTCCCCCTGCCCTTACTTCTTGGCGGGAGCGGCCGGGGCCGGCTTGGCCGCGGGCTTCTGCACGTTGATCGCGATGGCCTCGCCGTAGACGGCATCGACGAAGTCGCCGACCTTGAAGTTCTTGAGGACGGCGGGGTCCTTCACCTTGAGGTCCACGGTGTGCTCGACGCCCGTCAGGGTGACGACGTTCTTCGCGGTGTCGATCGCGTCGATCTTCGCGGTGATGTTGACCTGGCGTCCCGCCACCATGCCGGGCTTCTGCCCCGGGGCCGCGGCCTTGCCGCCTTCGACGATCGTGCGCGAGACCGCGGTCTTGGTGGACTTCTTGAGGCTGATGGCGAGCGCCTGGGCGTACTCGATCACCACCTCGTCGCCCTTGTTGACCTGGGCGAGGTTCTTCACCTCGGGGCCGGCGACGAAGGAAATCTTGTCGCCCTTGGGGCCCTTGAGGGTCACTTCGCGCGTCTTCTGGTCGATGGCCTCGACCGTGGCGGTGACCTTGGCGGTTTCGCCGACCACGGCGACGTCCTTGGCGGCGGGAGCGGCAGCGGGTGCGGCCGGAGCGGCCGGGGCCTTCTTGTCCTGCGCGACGGCGGCGGTGGCGACGAGGGCGGCGGCGAGGAGCGCGATCTTCTTCATGATATTCCTTGACAGGGTATTGGAAGGGATTACGGGGGCGAGAGTCTACACGCCCCGCCCCCGCGCATGTTGACGGCGATCAGTGCTGCCGCCCGGGTGCCGGCGTCAGCTTCCGTCGGTCTGGACACCCCGGATACTGAGGGCCTGCGAGGTGTAGGTCGTGTCCAGGAGCTTGGCCGCCTGGAAGATGGCCTTGATGGTGGGCACGGGGATCCCGGTGAGATCTCCCAGCTCCACCACGGAACCGACGAGGGCGTCGATCTCGATGGGGCGGCCCGCCTCCACGTCCTGCAGCATCGAGGTCTTGTGCTTGCCCACCTTGCGGGCTCCCTCGATGCGCTTGTCGAGCGGCACGCGGAAGGTGATGCCGAGGTGCTCGGCCACGGCCTGCGCCTCGCGCATCATCTGCGCGGCGAGCTCCTTGCCGTACGGGTCCTCGCAGATGTCCTGCAGCGTGGCGTGGGTGAGCGCCGAGATCGGGTTGAAGGTGAGGTTGCCCCAGAGCTTGAGCCACATCTCGGCGCGCACGTTGTCGAGCAGCGGGCACTTGAGCCCGGCCTTCACGAACGCCTCCGAGATCCTCGTGGCGCGCTCGCTGGGCTTGCCGTCGAGCTCCCCGATGGGGAAGCGGTCGCCCTCGATGTGCACGACCTTGCCGGGCTCCACCAGCTCGGTCGCGGGATAGACCACGCAGCCGACGATGCGCTCCTTCGGGATGGCCTTCATCACCACGCCGTCCGGGTCCACCGTCTGCACGTGGCGGCCGGCGAGTGGCCCGCCGTGGTCGTGGAAGTACCAGAACGGGATCCCGTTCTGCATCGGGATCACCACGGTGTCCGCGCGACAGAGCGGCGCGAGCTTGCCGGCCACGGCGCCCACCTGGTGCGCCTTGAGCGCCAGGATCACGACGTCGAAGGTGCCCGCGGCCGCGTAATCGTCGGTGGCCTTGACCGTGGAGGCGATCTCCTCCCGGCCGTCGCGGTAATACACGTGCATGCCGCGCGAGTTGATGGCCTCGAGGTTCCTGCCCCGGGCGATGAAAGTGACTTCCTCTCCGGCGAGGGCGAGCTTCGCGCCCACGAACCCCCCGATGGCGCCGGCGCCGACGATGCAGAAACGCATTATTCCCCCAATGAACGGGCCACCTTCCCTGACGCTGGGACGGGAGGCAGGCCTGGATACGAGATGTGTGCCATGGGCGTCGGGCGGTTTAGCTGCCGCCGTTGTCGCTTCCCGCGAGGGTTGGGGCGGGGCCGGGGGGCGGGGCGGGTAGCCCGGGGCCTCGGCAGGACTTCAAACGCTACAGGGTGAAGTTATGGTGCGGCGCACAAACTGTCAAGCGCCGGTATCAACGCTTTTGATGCGCCCACGCGAGGAGCGCGATACCCCCCGCCACCATGGGCAGCGACAGCCACTGCCCCATGGACAGGCCCAGGGCCAGCAGCCCCAGGAAATCGTCGGGCTGGCGGCCGAATTCCGCCAGGAACCGGAACGTCCCGTAGCCGAGGAGAAACGCGCCCGAGACGGCCCCCGCCGGCCGCGGTTTCGAGGAATACCACCAGAGGATCGCGAAGAGGGCCAGGCCCTCGAGCGCGAACTGGTAGAGCTGCGAGGGGTGGCGCGCGAGCGGCACGCGGTCCACCTGCGGAAACCACATGCCCCAGGGCAGGTCCGTCGGCCGCCCCGGCAGCTCGCCGTTGATGAAGTTGCCCAGCCGCCCCGCCGCGAGCCCCAGGGGCACGAGGGGCGCGACGAAATCCATCGTGGTGATCCAGCGCAGGCTGCGGCGCCGGCAGAAGATCGCGATGGCCAGGAGCACGCCGAGGAATCCCCCGTGGAAGCTCATGCCCCCGGCCCAGATCTGCGGGATCTCCAGGGGATGGGAGAGGTAGTGCTCGGGCTTGTAGAAGAGCACGTAGCCCAGCCGCCCGCCCAGGATCACGCCCAGCACGCCGTAGAGGAGCATGTCGTCCACGCCCTCCTCCGTGACGCCGTGCGAGGGTCCCTGGCGCGCGCGGTACTTGCCCAGCATCACGAAGGCGACGAAGGCCAGCACGTACATGAGGCCGTACCAGCGCACGGCCACGGGGCCGAGGCTGAAGAGGATGGGGTCGAACTGGGGGTGGGTGAGCACGG
>JAHCLE010000247.1 GCA_026125445.1 Burkholderiales bacterium | reverse complement strand
GAGGTCGAGAGGTGGACGCGGTTGGGCATCTCCTCCTTGATGAACTCCTCGTGCAGCTCGTCCATCAGCGCCTTCACCGCGCCCGAGGCGTCGGTGCCCGGGATGTCGCAGTGCAGCCATCCCTGGGTGTGGGCGATCATCGTCACCGAGTTGCCGGTGCCGCCGACGGGGAATCCTTCCTTGTTGAGCGCCTCGATGAGCGGGGCGACCTTCTTCTCCTCGGACACCATGAACTCGATGTTCGAGCGGATGGTGAAGCGCACGTGCCCCTCGGCGAACTTGTCGGCGATGTCGCAGAGCTTGCGGATGGTGTAGACGTCCATCTGGCGCTGCGTGCCGGCGCGCACGCTCCACACCTCGTCGCCCGAGTGGGAGACGTGGTGCAGCACGCCCGGCCGCGGACGGTCGTGGTACTTCCAGTTGCCGTAGTTCTTGATGAGCTTCGGGTGCAGGTACTGCTTGTTGTCGGGCACGCCCGACTCGATCGCGCGGCGCGGGGTGGCGGTAGCGGTGGCCATGTCAGTGACTCCGGATTCGGTCTTCGGCGGGTTCGGGGGACGTCGCTCAGGCGGCCTGCTTCTTGGCCTTGATCCTGGCGACCTCTTCGTCCCACCCGTCGGTGCGGACGTAGGGGTTCATGCGCGGCTGGGAGACCATGTTGGGGTCGATCTCGAGGCCCACGCCCTCCAGGAAGTTCACCAGGCCGATGCGCTCGATCGTCTCGCCGACGCGCTCGTGCTCCAGCGCGTTCTCGGCGAAGAAGTCGACGATGCGCTTGGCGAGGTCGACGAGCTGCTCGCGGTCCTCGTCCGTCTCGAGCTTCATGAACGGCACGACCACGGTGCCCATCAGGTCGCCGATCTTGAGGGTGCGCTTGCCGCCCACCAGGATCGTGGCGCCCTTGTCCTTGCCCGGGGCCAGGCCGCCGGTCATCACGTTGATGCAGTGCATGCAGCGCACGCAGTCGCGGTTCTCGATGCAGATGGCCTTGTCGTCGGACACCTTCACCGACGAGATCGTCGGCCCCTGCGGGATCCTGGAAGCGTCCACCAGCTGGATCGCCTTGGTCGGGCAGCGGCTCACGACGTCGTTCACGAGGTCGTTCACGCCGTGCTTGGCGAAGTACTTGCGGGCGAGCGCCTCGTCGGTGCGGATGTTGTCGCGCCAGGTGCCGATGATGGCCATGTCCGAGCGCTGGATCGAGTTCATGCAGTCGTTCGGGCAGCCCGAGAACTTGAACTTGAACTTGTAGGGCAGCGACGGGCGGTGGATGTCGTCGGTGAAGTTGTTGAGGACGGTGCGGTGCGCGGCCGCCTCGTCGTAGCACGACTGCTCGCAGCGCGCCGCGCCGACGCAGGACATCGAGGTGCGCACGGCGGGGCCCGCCCCGCCCAGGTCGAAGCCGAGCTCGTTGATCTCGTCGAAGGCGTCCTGCACCTTGTCCGAGCGCACGCCCTGGAACATGATGTCGCCGCTCTGGCCGTGGAAGGCGATGAGGCCGGAGGCGTGGCGCTCCCAGGTGTCGCAGAACTTGCGCAGGATGTCCGTGTTGTAGTGCATGCCGGGAGGCGGCATGACGCGCAGCGTGTGGAACTCGGCCGCGTCGGGGAACTGGGGCTTGCCCTCGCCGTCCTTGAGCTCGGTGAAGCGCGGGATGATGCCGCCGCCGTAGCCGAAGACGCTGACGGTGCCGCCCTTCCAGTAGCCCTTCTTGGTCTTGTAGGACGTCTCCAGCTGGCCGAGCAGGTCGACCATCATGTCGTTGTCCTTGGCCAGGCGCTTCAGGCCCGTCACGAAGCTCGGCCAGGGGCCGGTCTCCAGCTCGTCGAGCATGGGCGTCGAGTGCATTTTCTTTGCCATTGCGGCCTCCTCGCGTTGCGTTTGGTCGTCTGGGTTTCCCGGGAGGGGACCCTTCCCAAGGTCGAGCGATGCTACGGTGCCCCCCGGGGCTTCGCTATCACCCCGTCGGTCAAGGGTAATCTCCGAAGGGGGGGTTGCGGATTACCCTTTTGGGGTATGTCGCGCGTCCTTCGCCCGGGGAATAGACGGCGGGCCCGCGGGACGGCATAAAGTATCCCCTCGCGTCGTGGCAGTATTCACGCCGCCACTCCCACCCAGGTCCCCGCCCATGAGCTCCTCCGCCCCCCTCGCCTCGCTCACCGTCCCCCTGGGCGGCCAGCAGATCGAGATGCACCCCATCGCCTTCGAGGCGGGCGGCATGCCGCTGCTGCGCGTGCGCATCCGGGAGGGCCGCCGCTTCACCGTCTTCGACATCGACCCGGGCACGGCCACCGCCTGGGGCGAGGCCCTGCAGGCCTGGGGACGATCCCCCGCCGGGAGCGCGCCATGAACGCCGCCGCAAACACCCTCGGGCCGGGCTGCGGCCCGGCCTCCGCGCAGCTGACCGAGATGGTCGACGTGTCCTTCGGCCTGGCCGGCGAGAGCCTGCCGCGCGACTACGAGTGGCCCCTCTTCCGCGAGATCGCACGCATCCTGCCCTGGGTGCTCAAGACGCCGCGCGCCGGCATCCTGCCGATGAAGGGCCCGCGCTCGCCCGAGGGCGGCGTCATGATCACGCACCGCTCCCGCCTGGTGATCCGCCTGCCTCGCGACCGGGTCTGCTCCGCCAGTGCCCTCGAGCGCGAGGAGCTGCGGGTCGGCAGCGTCACGCTGAAGGTCGGCGAAGGCTCCTTCCGCAAGCACGTGGGGACCCCCACCCTCTACTCCCCCCGCGTGACCACGGGCGATGCCGACGAGGTGCGCTTCCTCGCGGTCCTGGAGGAGGAGATCGCCGCCCTGGGCGTGCGCGGCCGCCTCATCTGCGGGCGCCGCGTCGAGATCGAGCTGGAGGAGGGGCGCGCACCCGCCTTCCCCGTCGCGGTCCACGACCTGCGCGAGCCGGACTCCCTGCTGCTTCAACGCGCCGGGCTGGGCCGCGGCCAGGCGGTGGGCTGCGGGCTGCTCGTGCCGCACAAGACGATCGTCGCGGCCGAATAGCCGCGCCGGCGCGCCCCATGAACTATTCCCTGACGAG
>JAHCLE010000246.1 GCA_026125445.1 Burkholderiales bacterium | reverse complement strand
GAGGCTAATGCACAGGGAAAGCTCCGTCTGTGCCCAAAAAGACGAGTAAATCCCACCAAATAGACTCGATAATTTCTACTCTGTCTATCGGGGTTGCACCCGGTTGCACCACGCATAAGCCAGGAAAGACAAGGACTTGTTTAGAGAGGAGTAAGAATTCACGTAAAGATAGAGCAGTTGACTCTTAATTGCTTTGAGCGTTGAACATAGGGTCTAAGGCGTCTAATAGGCCAATTTTTATGGGTAAATTCGGCAATAAAGTCTACAAGTTCTACAGCAACTGTTTATCTACACCCGAATTACACCGAAGAGAGAATGGCAAATGGCCCAAAAAGCGCACCCTAGAGGGTGCGCTTTTCGTTGTTCTGCTATCGAAGATTCAACCGAACTTCGGACTGCAAAAGATACTGCAAATGTCGTCTATAGGGTGTTCTGGTGTGAAGTTTACGGGTAAATTTTGGAGGAAGTCAGTAAATAAAGTCTTGACTTTGGTAGTGTCCTAATTTGAATTATGAGAGTTTTATCGGGCCACAAAAACGGCCCGAAAGGAGTTTAGAATGCAAGTAGTAAAAACAATCCGTGGATGGCGTTTAGACCATCCACGGACGAGGAAGAACATGCTCTAGATTTCTTGCTGGGTTCGCTGAATGTTTACAGCGAAACCAACAATGAGGCTAAAGGCGTTTTTCCAGCCAGTCGTTTACCTCTTTCGCGCCCCAGCCTTGATAGGGCCGAGACAGCGTAATGACGTAAAGCCGGTCGTTTTTGTCCACGTGTGGTGCAAGCTTGTCGTACACCTGCTTAGGGGTTTCGTCGGTTTGCACCGCATAGGACGACTCGGAAAGCCGGGCATAGGCATACGTGTTTCTGACTTCGTAGAAGTCTTCGTATGACTGGCCCGGCTTTTTCAAGTCATAGGTGATAAGTAAAACGGCCATGACGCTACTTCCTTTCTTCCGCTAGATTTTGCTAGAGCGTGTAGTCCAGCAATTGGTTTAGTTTCCATCGTCTATTGATAAACGCCAGCCGCGACAGCGGGGGCGGTTTTCAACGTTTGATGAGGGCGGACAAAATTGTAGTAAGCAAACCACATTGCGATTGCGACCTAAGATAAGCAACAAGGACGAAACTCTAAGTTTCGTCCCTGTTTATTAACATTTCAGTCTGGAATGCCGAATACAGGTTTGGCCCGACCTTCGCGTAAAGTCCAGCCTTCACGCCCCTGTGCAAGAGTGTAACGATTGAGTTCTTAGGGTTTTTCGCTTCAAGCACCTTGCCCGACTCGCGCAACCTTTTTAGGACTTGGTCTGCATGAATTGGGCCTTTGCTGGCATTCACGATTTCATAAATGCCCTCGGACAGTGATAGAGCGCGTAGCTTTTCGGAAAGCTCATCACCGGTATTGGCTCTCTCCGCAGTACTTGCCCCTAGCTCCTCGCGGAGAAGGCTATTTGCGGATTTTAGAAGGCCCTGAAGGTAATTAGCCTCTGTTTCGAGAGATGAGATTTTTGCCCTAATTTCACTAATTTTTCTTTCGTAAAAAAGCCTTTTTTCCTTTAGGTAAGCAACAGCATCAGCGTCTCTCATGGCAAGGGTCTCCATGTGAAGTATAGCAGAATTAATGTCTATGTCAAGAATAAATAACAAGTAATTACAATAATGGTTGTGAACTCTCATACTAGTTATATTGAGCTTGATTATACTAGAGGCGTAAGCGAAGAAAGAGAAGGAGTCAAAAATGGCACCTAAAATGGTTACAGAATTTATTGCTCTGTCCTTTGTTGTCTACAAAGAGGGTGATTACTATGTATCAGAGTGTCCCGAGTTAGGGACGTCTAGTTTTGGAGAAAACGAGGATGAGGCTCTAGAAAATCTCAAGGATGCAACTGGGGTTTATCTAAACACCTTGGAGGAACTAGGCAATATCCACGAGGTCTTAGACGAAAAGCATGTAAAGGTATTCAACCACCTTCCCACTACGCTTGAGGTTAAACGGCACAAGCTGCCTATCGGAAGCACAGTCAAGCCCACGGCATTACCTCTTGAGCATGTCCACGCATGAATAGACCTCGTCTATATTCTAGTGACGAGACCATAAAGGCTCTAGAACGAGGTGGCTTCGAGCAAGTGAAGAAGTCAAGGGGCAGTCATCTTTCCCTAAGAAAGAAGATTGGCAATCGAACAGTTGTTACTGTCGTTCCAATGGGAAAAAAGGAAATTCCGAGAGGCACCTTTGCAAACATTCTTAAGCTCGCAGAAGTCAGCCTAGAGGAATTCCAAGAATGGTTATAAAACATGACGCAATTGACAAGCCGTCGAAGGTCTTCACGCCTGCAAGGCCGCATAGCGGGCGCAATATAGTCCGCCATGCCTAAGGAGTTCGTTCTATGACAACTCTATAGCTTCTATTGAGACTACTGCGATTGAATAATGCACTAGTAGTTGACACAGCTGAGTCCAGTTGCTATCATCTTCTTTGCTCAAAATGTTATAGCTTGAGCCAGCCACGTCGTACAGGTCGGGCGTGTGCTGAAACTGATACGACCTAAGCGGTAACCTAGTTGGTCAGGTGGTAGCCCGCATCAAATTTCAGACCAAACACAAATGAATAGTTGTCGGCAATCAGGGCAGATAGTTTCGGCTACCTACTCAACTTGCTATCCGGATACCGGCGAGCGGTATGCGATAGGGCTTTTGGTTTTCCTATCGCAGGAGCGAGGCGGGCACGCTGCGTTTCCCAGCAGCGTAACGGGTTTGGTCATAGGCATTAGGGCTGCTTGTCTTTTTGAGCTGGCGGCTGGGGGAAGGGGCCCCGCCCTGCGGTGGGGAAGGGGGTCCCCCAGCCGTACTATCTCTAAATCAACATCGCTCCTAAATTCGGCTTCACCCCCCGATACTAGTAGGGGGGTGGAGTTTTCAAGACTGGAGGGTTCACAGTAATGGAGTTTCACGTTCACTGGTTCGCTAAATTATGGGCGGGTTGATTTACAATGATTCTATGCAACCTGCACCTTAACAATCGACGCAGAAAAACCTTGTCTTTCCTGGCTCCACAT
>JAHCLE010000245.1 GCA_026125445.1 Burkholderiales bacterium | reverse complement strand
GGGGCCCTGGACGCCGGCGGCGTCGGCGGGCCAGTTGTCCACGTCGGTCGTGGTCATGAGCTGGCCGCCCTGCGCGAGGCCGGTGATGAGGACGGGCTTGAGGTTGGCGCGGGCGGCGTAGACGGCGGCGGTATAGCCGGCCGGGCCCGAACCGAGGATGAGCAGTCGGCTGTGTCGGGTGGTCATGGGGGGCTTGGCGTCGGTTGGGGGCGCTCGCCCGCGGGGCGCGGGCGAGCGACATTATCCCATGTGGGGGCGGCGTTGAGATTAAACAATTGACAGAGAAAGGCTTTTGGCTATATTCGTCGGTTATGACCTCCCCCCCTCCGAAGCATGCCGTCGGCGAGCGCACGCAGGCGCTCAAGGCGGTTCCCTTCTTCACCCAGATGAGCGACCAGGAGCTGGACGTGATCCGCTCCGTGGCCGTCGAGAAGAGCTATCCCAAGCACGCGGTCGTCCTCACCGAGGGCGAGATCGGGGACTCCCTCTACATGATCGAGTCCGGGCGCGTGAAGGTCTTCATCGGCGACGAGGAGGGGCGCGAGATCATCCTCAAGATCATCGGGCCGGGGCATTTCTTCGGGGAGATGGCCATGATCGACCAGCAGCCGCGGTCGGCCTCGGTCACCACGCTGGAGCCGTCGACCTTCCTCATCCTCTCGCACCACGCCTTCGAGCACTGCGTGGAGCGCGCGCCGCGCATCGCCAACATGGTGCTGCGCGTGCTGGCGCAGCGCGTGCGCGAGGCCGACCGCAAGATCGGCACGCTCGCCCTCATGGACGTCTACGGGCGCGTGGCGAGCACGCTGCTCGAGCTCGCGGTGAACGACAACGGCAAGCTCGTGGTGAGCGAGAAGCTCTCGCAGCAGGACCTCGCCAACATGGTGGGCGCCTCCCGCGAGATGGTGAACCGCATCCTCAAGGACCTCTCCGAGCGCGGCTTCATCGCGGTGGAGTCCAAGTCCATCACGATCATCAACAGGGAACTCCCTCCCTCCCTGTAGCCGGCGGCGCGCGGGGCCTCCCGGGCCCTATAATCGCGTCCTGATGGCCGCCACCCCCGCGAAAGCCGCTCCGCCCAACCCGCGCCTCGCCCGCATCCTGCGCGAGGCGGGCTGGATCCTCCTCCTCGCCGCCGGGGTCTTCCTCGCCCTCGCGCTGGGCACCTACGACAAGGGCGACCCGGGACCCTTCTATTCGGGCACCGGGGCGGCGGTGGCCAACCGCGCCGGCCTGGTGGGCGCGTGGCTGGCCGACGGGCTGCTCTACCTCTTCGGGCTCTCGGCCTGGTGGTGGGTGGCCCTCGCGCTCTGGGGCGTGATGCGCCTGTATTCCCGGGTGGAGCAGTGGGAGCTCGTCGACCGCCGCTCGGCGGCGGTGGCGCTCTCGGGCTTCGCCATCCTCCTCGCGGCCAGCAGCGCCCTCGAGGCGATGCGGCTGCACACGCTCAAGGCCGCGCTCCCGCTCGCGCCGGGCGGGATGCTGGGCGAGGTCCTTTCCGGCCCCGCCGCCGCGGGGCTGGGCTTCACGGGCGCGACCCTCGTGCTGGTCGCCGTCGTGGCCGCGGCCTTCAGCGTCTTCTCGGGGCTTTCCTGGATCCGGCTGTCGGAGAAGGTCGGCGCCGCCGCCGAGTGGGCCGTCGCCTCGGTGCGCCGGCGCCTGGAGGCGCGGCGCGACCGCGAGGCCGGGCTCGTCGCCGCGCAGGCGCGCGAGGAGAAGGTCGAGGAGGCCAAGCGAATCCTGGAGGAGCACGAGCCCATCCGCATCGCGCCGCCCGAGCCCGTGATCGTCCGCAGCGAGCGCGTGGTGAAGGAGAAGCAGGTGCCGCTCTTCGCGGACCTGCCGGACTCGCCGCTTCCGCCCATCGCGCTCCTCGACCCCGCCGACACCCACGTCGAGCGCCCCACGCCGGAGACGCTCGAGTACACCTCGCGGCTCATCGAGAGGAAGCTCCTCGACTTCAACGTCCAGGTGAAGGTGGTGGCCGCCTATCCCGGCCCCGTCATCACCCGCTACGAGATCGAGCCCGCGGTGGGCGTGAAGGGCGCGCAGGTGGTGAACCTCGCGCGCGACCTCGCCCGGGCGCTGTCCGTCACCTCGATCCGGGTGGTGGAGACGATCCCCGGCACTTCCTGCATGGGCCTGGAGATCCCCAACGCCAAGCGCGAGATCGTGCGCCTGTCGGAGATCGTGGGCTCGCAGGCCTACGCCGAGATGCACTCGCGGCTCACCATGGCCATGGGCAAGGACATCACCGGCAAGCCCGTCGTCGCGGACCTCGCGCGCATGCCGCACCTGCTGGTGGCGGGCACGACCGGCTCCGGCAAGTCGGTGGCCATCAACGCGATGATCCTTTCGCTCGTCTACAAGTCGACGGCCTCCGACGTGCGCCTCATCCTCGTCGACCCGAAGATGCTCGAGCTCTCCGTCTACGAGGGCATCCCGCACCTGCTGGCGCCCGTGGTGACCGACATGCGCCAGGCCGCGGCGGCGCTGCACTGGTGCGTGGTGGAGATGGACCGGCGCTACAAGCTCATGTCCACCGTCTCGGTGAGGAATCTCGCGGGCTACAACCACAAGGTGCGCGAGGCGGCCGAGAAGAAGCAGCCGCTCAAGCACCCGTTCTCGCTGACTCCCGACAACCCCGAGGACCTCGAGGAGCTGCCGTTCATCGTCGTGGTGATCGACGAGCTCGCCGACCTCATGATGGTCGCGGGCAAGAAGGTCGAGGAGCTCATCGCGCGCCTCGCGCAGAAGTCGCGCGCCTCCGGCATCCACCTCATCCTCGCCACGCAGCGCCCGTCGGTGGACGTGATCACCGGCCTCATCAAGGCCAACGTGCCCACGCGCGTGGCCTTCCAGGTCTCCTCGAAGGTCGACTCGCGCACCATCCTCGACCAGCAGGGCGCCGAGAGCCTGCTGGGGCAGGGCGACATGCTCTACCTGCCGCCCGGCCACGGGCACCCGCAGCGAGTGCACGGCGCCTACGTGGCCGACGCCGAGGTGCAGCGCGTGGTCGAGCACCTGAAGAAGCAGGGCGAGGCGCAGTACATCGACGGCATCCTCGACGATCC
>JAHCLE010000244.1 GCA_026125445.1 Burkholderiales bacterium | reverse complement strand
CCGGCTTTCTTCGAGGTCGGCGGGCGCTTCTTCGTGGCCGGCATCGCCTCGCGCACCGAGGACACGAACCGCGACGGCATCGCGGGGAGCGTGGGCGACTGGGAGACCTACACGCGCGTCTCTGCCTACGCCGCGTGGATCGATGCGGTCGCGAGCGAAGCGATGGGCGCGGAGGCCGCCGCGATCGTCGGCGACCCCGAGCGGCGCTAGCCGCTCAGGCGCGCGCGAGCGCCTGGTCCAGGTCCCAGAGGATGTCGTCCAGCGTCTCGAGGCCGATCGAGAGTCGCACCATGTCGGGCGGGACGCCGGCCTTCACCTGGTCGGCCTCCGAGAGCTGCCGGTGCGTCGTCGAGGCGGGGTGGATCACGAGCGACTTCGCGTCGCCGATGTTGGCGAGATGGCTCACGAACTGCAGGCCCTCGATGAACCGCACGCCGGCGTCGTAACCGCCCCGAATGCCGAAGGACAGGAGCGCCCCGGCTCCCTTCGGCATGTAGCGCGCCGTGAGGGCGTGGTAGCGGTTGTCCGCGAGGCCCGGATAGTTCACCCACGCCACCTTCGGGTGCGCGCCCAGGAACCGCGCCACGCCGAGGGCGTTGGCGCAGTGCCGCTCCATGCGCACCGGCAGCGTCTCCAGCCCCTGCAGGAGGAGCCAGGCGTTGAAGGGCGCGAGCGACGGGCCGAAGACGCGCAGCACCTCCATGCGCGCCTTCATCGTGAAGCCGAAGTCGCCGAAGGTCTCGTAGAAGCGCACGCCGTGGTAGCCGGCCGAGGGCTGCGTCATCGACGGGAACTTCCCGTTGTCCCACGGGAACTTCCCGCTCTCGACCACCACCCCGCCCATCGTCGTGCCGTGGCCGCCGATGAACTTGGTGGCCGAGTGCACCACCACGTCGGCGCCGTGCCTCAGGGGACGGCACAGGTAGGGGGAAGCCGCGGTGTTGTCGACCACGAAGGGAACGCCGGCCTCGCGCGCGATGGCGCCGACGGCCTCGAGGTCCACCATGTTGATGGCGGGGTTGCCCAGCGTCTCGGAGAAGATGGCCTTCGTGTTCGGGCGGATGGCGCGGCGGAAGTTCTCCGGGTCGTCGGGATCGACGAGCGTGGACTCGATCCCCAGCTTCGGGAAGCTCACGGCGAACATCGTGTGCGTGCCGCCGTAGAGCTTCGAGGACGACACGATGTGGTCGCCCGCCTGGCAGATGTTGAGCAGCGCCACCATCTCGGCGGCCTGCCCCGAGGCGGTGGCCACGGCCGCGCGCCCGCCCTCGAGGGCCGCCATGCGCTCCTCGAACATCGCCGTCGTGGGGTTCGACAGCCGCGTGTAGACGTTGCCGAAGGTCTGCAGGTTGAACAGGCTCGCCGCGTGGTCGGCACTGTCGAAGACGAAGGAGGTCGTCTGGTAGATCGGCGCGGCGCGCGCGCCCGTCTCCCGGTCCGGGATCTGCCCCGCGTGCAGCGCCAGCGTCTCGAAGCCGAACTCGCGGTCCGCCATGCGCTACTTGCCGGCCGCGCCCGGCGCCTTGGTGCGGTCGAGGACCGTCATCGCCGTGGAAACCAGCGTGGAGACGTCGGTGAGGTTGGAGGGGACGATGAGCGTGTTGCCCGCCTTCGCGAGGTTGCCGAAGGCGCCGATGTAGAGCTCGGCCACCTTGAGGTTCGCGGCCTGCAGCCCGCCCTCGGTGCCGATCGCGGTGGCCACGGCGCGGACCGCGTTGGCCGTGGCCGAGGCCACCAGCTCGATGGCCTGCGCCTCGCCCTGGGCCTTGTTGATGGCCGCCTGCTTCTCGCCTTCGGAGGCGAGGATGGCCGCCTGGCGCTTGCCGTCGGCGAGGTTGATCGCCTCCTGGCGCACGCCCTCCGACTTGGCGATCACCGCGCGCTTCTCGCGCTCGGCCGTGATCTGCGCCTGCATCGCGCGCAGGATCGACTCCGGCGGCGTGAGGCTCTTGATCTCGTAGCGCAGCACCTTGATGCCCCAGGTGCGGCCTGCGTCGTCGAGGACGGCGACGATCTGGCGGTTGATCTCGTCGCGGCTCTCGAAGGTCTTGTCCAGCTCCATCTTGCCGATCTCGCTGCGCAGCGTGGTCTGCGCGAGCTGCGTGATGGCGAGCACGTAGTCCGAGGTCCCGTAGCTCGCGAGCTTGGGATCGCTCACCTGGAAGTAGATGATCCCGTCCACCGCGAGCTGGGTGTTGTCCTTGGTGATGCAGACCTGCTCGGGAACGTCGAGCGGGACCTCCTTGAGCGAGTGGCGGTAGGCCACGCGGTCGATGAAGGGCACGATGAGGTTCAGGCCGGGCAGCAGCGTCATGTGGAACTTGCCCAGCCGCTCGACCACCCACGCGTTCTGCTGCGGCACGACGCGGATGCCCTCGACGATGACCACCACGATCATCGCGATGAGGAACGTGGCGACGGTGATGCCGACGCTCTGCGTGAGGAACGCGGCGGCGATCGACAGGACTGCGGCGACCAGGACCTTCCAGAACATGACGGCCTCCCGGGATGGTGGTTATGGCTGTTTCGATGCCGGCATCACGCCCACGAGGAACGTGGTGCCGTCCTGCCCGACGATGTACAGCGTGGCGCCGGCCTCGGGGCGCTCGGCGCCGGCGATCCTGGCGTCCCACGAGGCGCCGCGGTACTGCACGCGCGCGCGTCCCGACGCCGCGTCCACCCACGACTCGAGGACGACCGGCTGCCCGCGGTCGAGGAGATTGTCCTCGACCTCGCCCTTCTTCTGCCGCGCGTGCCAGGCGTGCACCCACGCCCCGCCCGCGAGCGCCACGGCGCAGGCCGCGACGGCCTGGACGAAGTAGCCCGCGCCCGCCCAGGCGAGAATTGCGCCGGCGAACGCGCCCACGCCGATCACCAGGAGGTAGAACGTGCCGGTCAGCAGCTCGATGATCACCAGCACGAAGCCGGCGACGATCCACGCGAGATACGGTTCCATGGCTTCCCCTTCCTAGACCGGCCGCTTGGCCGAGATCACCTTCGTGTCGACGCCGGCCCAGCCGAGTCCCCCGAACAGGCGCCCGTGCTCGATCTTCACGCAGCGGTCCTCGACGACCTCCAGGCCGGCCGCCTCCGCCTTCCGGCGGGCCGCCTCGCTCGTGACGCCGAGCTGCATCCACAGGACCTTCGCGCCGATGGCGATGGCCTCGTCCGCGA
>JAHCLE010000243.1 GCA_026125445.1 Burkholderiales bacterium | reverse complement strand
GGAACGATGCCCGGCAGCGCGGAGCCGGTGCGCTCCCGAACGGTGCCGCCCATGCCGTACTCGGGCAGCATCGACTCCATCATCGCGAAGACCGCCTCGTAGAGCGCCACGTCCACCACCTGCCCCTTGCCGGACTGCGCGCGGTGGTTGATCGCCGAGAGCGCCCCGATCACGCCGAACATGGCCGCGAGCGAATCCCCGATGGAGATGCCCACGCGCACCGGCGCGCGGTCCGGGTAGCCCGTGATGTAGCGCATGCCGCCCATCGACTCGCCGATGGCGCCGAAGCCGGGGCGGTCCTTGTACGGACCCGTCTGCCCGAAGCCCGACAGCCGCACCATCACGAGGCCGGGATTGGCCTTCGAGAGCGTCTCGTAGCCCAGCCCCCACTTCTCCATCGTGCCCGGGCGGAAGTTCTCGACCACGATGTCGGCCCGCGAGGCGAGGTCGCGCACGATTGCCTGGCCCTCGGGCGCCTTGAGGTTGACGGCCACCGATTTCTTGTTGCGCGCCTGCGCGTACCACCAGAGCGAGTTGCCCTCGTGCAACTGGCGCCACTTGCGAAGCGGATCACCCTCCCCCGGCGTCTCGATCTTCACCACCTCGGCGCCGAACTCGGCGAGCAGGCGCGCGCAGTAGGGGCCCGCGATGAGCGTGCCCATCTCGACGACCTTCAGGTTGGCCAGGGGACCTGCATTTCGAGAGGTATCCATCTTCGTCTCCCCTCTCCCGCTTGCGGGCGAGGGGTCGGGGGTGAGGGTAAGTGTTTGACCCGCATCATAAACCGTGCCCGTTTCGCTTGCGCCATTGCCCCATCGTCGTAGGATGGGACGAGAGAAGAAGGATCTGCAAGCGCGATGCGCGCAACGCCCCGCCGGGGCGGGCGCATCCGGGAAGGTGGATCCCATGACACTCGCGCACCTGCTCGCCCGATTCCGCGAAGCGATGGCGGGCGAGCAAAAGGCGCAACCCGAGGCTCCACGAAAGCCCGCGCCACCGCGCAGGGCGGCCGCGCCGCCTTCCCCGCGCCCCGCCGAGAGCTGGGTGGAAAAGCCTGCGCCCGCGAAGACCGATTTCAGCGAGGCGGCGCGCCGGCGCATCCGCGATCGCTACCTCGCCGTGCGCTTTCCCGGCGCGCCGCACACCGACGCGGACCTGCGCGACAGCGCGGGCGTCATCAAGTCCGCGCGCCTGTACTTCGAGGACGACGACCTCGAGCGCGCCTGCGAGCTGCTGGAGATCGCCTGCGAGGTGAACCGCGACGACGAGTCGCCGTGGCTCGCGCATCTCGAGATCCTCTTCCTCAAGCGCAAGGGGCACGAGTTCGCGGAGCTGGCCCATCGCTTCCACGAGCGCTTCCCGGGCTCCGGGCGCTGGCCCGAGATCCTGCGCCTGGGCCTGAGGCTCGCGCCGCAGAACAAGGTCTTCCACGGGGCCCATCCCCGCGAAGCCGACATCGACGAGCACTACGGCGCCTGGCCGCAGGTGCAGAACTGGATCCAGGCGCCCTTCGACCTCACCGGCGACGTCCTCGCCGCCGAATTCCACGCGCGGATGCGCGGCGGCGAGGTGGCCGCCCCCATCAGCGCCAAAGCGAGCAAAGAATGAGCGAAACGAAACCCGGCGCATGGCCCGAGGCCGACCCGACGGCGGCGGCGGTCACCCGGCGCGCGACCGACCCGGCCATCCGCAAGCAGTGGAGCGAGCAGGTCGCGTTGCTGCGCGAGCGATCGCAGAAGGCCGACCCGTTCCTGTATTCGCGCGAGCTGCTGGACGAGCTTCACCGCTTCGAGGCGGCGATCTTCCCCACCTACCGCGAGATCCTCGGAACCTCGTTCCTGTGGACGGACGTCGAGCGCGGCTTCATGCAGTGGGGCAAGGAGGCCTTCCACGGCTTCGCCAGGAGCGCCTCCGGGGCGCTGCGCCGCGAGGCCTCCCACGACCTGCTGATCGACGCGTCCGGCGGAGAGCTCGCGGCGCTCGCGCTCGCGGCGTACGGCAACAGCATCAAGTGGGCGGAGATCTCGAGCGCGGGCTACGACCCGATCTCGCTGGTCGAGCTGCGGCGCATCTACGAGCTGGTCGAGCGCGCCGGCCTGGGCGGGAGCCTCTTCACCGTGCCGCGCGAGGAACGCGGGGCCTCCGTCACGCTCGACGCGCTGTTCGTGCGCGCGCTCCTGCTCGACGCGATCTGCCGCGGCAACCTCGAGCCGCGCCAGGTGGAGATCGTCGACAGCTGGCTCTGGGAGTGGTCCGGCGCCTACTCGTTCACCGATTCCGACCAGGGCGCCGTGCTCTCGCTCGAGCCGGGCCGGCAGAAGGGCCTGCGCGCGCCGCAGGGCGAGGATGGCGGGCGCCGCTACCTCAAGATCGACGCCCTCGAGGCGCAGATCAAGGGCGTCACCGACGGCTTCCGCAAGGGCGACATCTTCCCGGGCTACGGCTGCGCCACCGATTTCCGCATCGAGGAGCACGTGGCGGTGCTCGACTTCCTGCGCCGCTTCCTCGACACCGCCCGCTACCGGCGCGCGCGCGAGTCGCGCGTCGATCGCGAGGAGAAGCTCGAAGTCTTCGTGGGCCTGGGCGAAATCCTCTCCAAGGCGTTCCAGCCGCGGGCGCGGACGGCCGCGAAGCCCGCGGCCGCCAGCCAATCCGGGCAGCAGCTTCCCGCGATCGATACGGTCTACGAGAAGCAGAGCCGGACGATGCGCGTGCTCGACGAGAGCGCCGATGGCATGGGCGTGGAGTTCCGGGACGAGCCGACGCGGCCCGTGAGCGTGGGCACCGTCGTGACGCTGCACCACGACGACGGCAGCGCGCCGATCCTGTGCGAGGTCATGCGCCGCTCGATCTCCCAGGACCGCGCCGTGCGGCTGGGACTGCGGATCCTTTCGCGCGCCCCCGCGAAGGTGGTTCTCGTCAAGCCGGCGGGCGAAGGGGTGCTGGAGGCGATCTACGTGCCGAGCGAGGATGCCTCGGGCCACGTCGACGCCCTGCTCATCGCCGAGAACGACTTCGATCCGCGCGAGAGCCTCGAGGTCCGCTTCGACGACCGCAGCTTCGTGCTGCGCATGAACCGCGTGCGCTACCACGGACGCGGCTGGCACCTCGCCGGGTTCGAGGTGAGCGAGGAGAGGGTGGCGGCGACTACGCCGTAGCGAGCGCCGGTCGAGCCGGACCGCCGCG
>JAHCLE010000242.1 GCA_026125445.1 Burkholderiales bacterium | reverse complement strand
GAGAAGCTCGCGCTCGCGAAGCCCGACGCGATCGTGATGCACCCGGGCCCCATCAACCGCGGCGTGGAGATCGACTCGGGCGTGGCCGACGGGACCCACTCCGTGATCATGCCGCAGGTCACCTTCGGCATCGCCGTGCGCATGGCGGTGATGGCCATTCTTGCCGGGAACGACTGACGTGGTCGAGGAACGAGCCGGAGCAAACAAATGAACATCGAGATCCGGAACGCGCGCGTCGTGGACCCGCAGAGCGGCCGCGACGAGAACACGACCATCCACATCGCCGACGGCAGGATCGCCTCCCTGGGCGCGGCCCCCGACGGCTTCCGCGCCGAGCGCACCATCGACGCGAAGGGGCTCGTGGCCTGCCCCGGCCTGGTGGACCTCTCGGCTCGCCTTCGCGAGCCGGGCTTCGAATACCGGGCCACGCTCGAATCCGAGATGCAGGCGGCGGTGGCCGGCGGCGTCACCTCGCTCGCCTGCCCGCCCGACACCGACCCTCCGCTCGACGAGCCGGGGCTGGTCGAGATGCTCAAGCGCCGCGCCGGCAGCCTCATGCGCTCGCGCGTCTTTCCCCTGGGGGCGCTCACCCTGGGCCTGAAGGGCGAGAAGATCGCCGAGATGGGCCAGCTCGCCGATGCCGGGTGCGTGGCCTTCTTCCAGGCGGACGCGCCGCTGACGGACCTGAACGTGCTGCTGCAGGCGATGCGCTACGCGGCCACCTTCGGGCACGCGGTGTGGCTCCGGCCGCAGGACTCGCACCTCGCGCACGGCGGCGTGGCGCACGAGGGCGAGGTGGCCACGCGGCTGGGGCTTCCGCCGCTGCCGGCCGTGGCCGAGACCGTGGCCCTGCACGCGATCCTCGAGCTCGCGGAGTCGACGGGGGCGCGCGTGCACCTCGCGCGGCTTTCCACCGCGCGCGGCGTGGCCCTCGTGGCCGCGGCCAAGGCCCGGGGGCTGCCGGTGACCTGCGACGTGGGAGTGCACCACCTGCACCTGTGCGACCGCGACACCGGCGACTTCAACGCCCACATGAACCTGGTGCCGCCGCTGCGCGACCCGTCGGACCGCGACGCGCTGCGCCGCGCGCTGGCCGACGGCACCATCGACGCGGTGTGCTCCGACCACACGCCCGTGGACGACGACGCGAAGCTGGTCCCCTTCGGCGAGGCCGAGCCCGGCGCCACGGGCCTCGAGGTGTTCCTGCCGCTCGTCCTCAAGTGGGGCGAAGAGATGGATCTGCCGCTCGCGGCGACGCTGGCGGCCGCCACCTCCCGCGCCGCGGCGGTGCTCGGCATCGAGGCGGGCCGTCTCGCGCCGGGCAGCCCCGCCGACCTCTGCCTCTTCGACCCGCAGCGCCCGTGGGTGGTCACGCGCGAGGCGCTGGCGAGCCAGGGGCGCAATTCCCCCTTCCTGGGCCTGGAGCTCACGGGACGCGTGACGACGACGATCGTCGACGGCCGGGTCGTCTATCCCGGCTGAACCCCTTCCTTCACCACCCGAACGGATTCCCGTGGAGAACCCGCTCACCGACTTTTCGTCCCTGCCGCGCTTCGCCGACATACGTCCCGAGCACGTGCTGCCCGCGATCGAGTCCCTCGTAGCGCAGGGCCGCGACGCCATCGAGGCCCTGGCCACCGGCGCCGGCGATCCCACCTGGGAGGGCTTCGTGGAGCCGCTGGAGACGGCCAACGAGCGCCTGGCGCGCGCCTGGTCGCAGGTGTCGCACCTGAACGCCGTCGTGAATTCGCCGGCGCTTCGCGAGGCCTACAACGCGGCGCTGCCGCGGGTCACGCAGTTCTCCACGGAGCAGGCCCAGGACCTGCGCCTCTACGGTCGCTTCAAGGCGCTCGCCGCCTCGCCGGGGTTCCCGCAGCTGCCGCCCGGGCGCCGGCGGCTGGTGGACAACGAGCTGCGCGACTTCCGCCTCGGGGGCGCCGAGCTCGAACCCGCCGCCAAGGCCCGCTTCGGCAAGCTCCAGGAGGAACTCGCGGCGCTCTCCTCGCGTTTCCAGGACAACGTGCTCGACGCGACCAACGACTTCGCCCTGCACGTGACCGACCCGGCGCAGCTTTCCGGCCTGCCGGCCGACGTCATCGAGACGGCCCGGCAGGCCGCGGCGCGGCAGGGGCGCGAGGGCTGGAGCCTCACGCTGCACATGCCCTGCTACCTGCCGGTGATGCAGTACGCGGACCACCGCCCGCTGCGCAGCCGCATGTACCGCGCCCACGTCACGCGCGCCTCCGAGTTCGGCAGGCCCGAGTGGGACAACACGCCCCTCATCGCCGCGATCCTCGACAAGCGCGCCGAGGTCGCCTCCCTCCTGGGCTTCGGCTCCTACGCCGGCGTCTCGCTCGCCACCAAGATGGCCGGCTCGCCGGAGGAGGTGATCGCTTTCCTCGACGACCTCGGCCGGCGCGCCAGGCCCTTCGCCGAGCGCGACATGGCGGAGCTCGTGGACTACGCGCGGGGCGACCTCGGCCTCGACGAAGTGCACGCCTGGGACGTCCCCTGGGTGAGCGAGAAGCTGCGCCAGGCGCGCTACGCTTTCTCCGAGAACGAGGTGAAGCGCTACTTCCCGGAGGACGCCGTCCTCGCCGGGCTCTTCCGCGTGATCGAGACGCTCTACGGCGTGCGCGTCCGGCCCGCCCCGGCCCAGGCCTGGCACCCGGACGTGAAGTTCTTCGCCATCGAGGACGCCTCGGGAAGCCTCGTGGGCCAGTTCTACCTCGACCTCTACGCCCGCGAGGGCAAGCGCGGCGGCGCGTGGATGGACGACGCCAGGAACCGGCGGCGGCTGGCCGGCCGGCTGCAGACGCCGGTCACCTTCCTCACCTGCAACTTCTCCGCCCCCGTCGGCGGCGAGCCCGCCTTCCTCACCCACCGCGAGGTGATCACGCTCTTCCACGAGTTCGGGCACGGGCTGCACCAGCTGCTCACGCGCGTCGACGACCTCGGCGTGTCGGGGCTCGCGGGCGTGGAATGGGACGCCGTGGAGCTGCCCTCGCAGCTCATGGAGAACTTCTGCTGGGAGTGGGACGTGGTGTCGCACATGTCGCGAAACGGCGACACCGGGGAGCAGCTGCCGCGCGCCCTGTTCGACAAGCTGGTCGCGGCCAGGAACTTCCAGAGCGGGATGCAGTTCGTGCGCCAGATCGAGTTCGCCCTGTTCGACATGCACCTGCACCACGACTTCGACCGCGC
>JAHCLE010000241.1 GCA_026125445.1 Burkholderiales bacterium | reverse complement strand
ACGTCCGCGCGCGACAGGACCTTGCCCGCGCAGTAGCCGAGCTTGAGGACGAAGTCGGGCGTGATGGGCGGCTCGCCCACCTTGCCGCGCACGCCGTCGGTGCCGAAGAACTTCCTGGTCATGATTTCCCTGGACCCTCACCCCGACCCTCTCCCAAGGGAGAGGGAGATTTCCGCTCCCCTCTCCCTCGGGGAGAGGGGTCGGGGGTGAGGGCAATCCACACCTTGAGCGCGTCCACGGTTTCCTTCACGTCGTGCACGCGCACGATCGAGGCGCCATTCTGAACCGCGAGCAGCGCCGCGGCAACGCTCCCGGCGACGCGCTCGCCTGCCTGCCGGCCCGTGATCTCGCCGATCATGCGCTTGCGCGAAAGACCGGCGACGACGGGATAGCCCGCGGCGGCGATCGCGGGAATCCCCGCGAGGAGCGCCGCGTTGTGCGCGAAGTTCTTCCCGAAGCCGAAGCCCGGGTCGATCGCGATCCGCTCGCGCGCCACGCCCGCGGATTCGAGGGCCCGGGCGCGGCCCGCGAGGTAGTCGCGCACCTCCGCCACCACGTCGTCGTAACGCGGGTCGGACTGCATCGTGGCGGGCGTGCCCTGCATGTGCATGGCGCACAGGCCCACGCCGGATGCCGCCACGGCGGCGATGGCGCCCTCGGCCCGGAAGGCGTTCACGTCGTTCACCATGGCGCAGCCGGCGTCCACGGCGCGGCGCATCACCTCGGGCTTCATGGTGTCCACCGACACCGCGACCCCCTCGCGCACCAGCGCCTCCAGCACCGGCATGACGCGCGCGAGCTCGACCTCCAGCGCGATGGGCTCGGCGCCGGGCCGCGTCGACTCGCCGCCCACGTCCACGAGGTCCGCCCCGTCGGCCGCCAATGCCACGCCGTGCGCGATGGCCCGCTCCGGTACCAGGTACCGTCCGCCGTCCGAGAAGGAATCGGCCGTGACGTTGAGGATGCCCATCACCCTCGGCCGCGAAAGGTCGAGCGCGAACGCCCCGCAACGCAGAACCTTGCTCACGACCACCCTCCGTTTTCCTCTGTGTTTCCTCTGTGTCCTCTGTGTTCAATCCACCGCTTCGATGATCGATGTCGCGTACGGTTACGCTGGTTTGAACACAGAGGACACAGAGGAAACACAGAGGAAAGGCGAAAAAAAGGGACGTGCATCAGGACACGTCCCCCTGGATGGTGCCGCGAGCCGCGGCCCGGTCAGGCGCTCTCGGCCGGGGTGGCGCTGGTGGGCTCCGCGCCCTTGGCGCCGCCGTCGGAGGGCGGCGTGCTGGGCTTGGATGCCACCGGCTTGGGCGGGCGCGGCGGCCGGCCGGCCATGATGTCGTCGATCTGCTCGGAGTCGATCGTCTCCCACTCGAGCAGCGCCTTGGTCATGGCCTCGACCTTGTCGCGGTTGGTGTCGAGCAGGCGCCGGGCGAGCGCGTACTGCTCGTCGATGATGCGGCGGATCTCCTTGTCGACCTTCATCATGGTCTCGTCGGAGATGTTCTGGTGCGTGGTGATCGAGCGGCCGATGAACACCTCGCCCTCGTTCTCGCCGTAGACCATCGGGCCCATCGAGTCCGACATGCCCCACTCGGTGACCATGCGGCGCGCCATCTCGGTGGCGCGCTTGAAGTCGTTGGAGGCGCCCGTGGTCATCTGGTTCATGAACAGCTCCTCGGCGATGCGTCCGCCGAAGAGAACCGCGATGTTGTTGAGCAGGTAGTCGCGGTTGTAGCTGTAGCGGTCCTGCTCCGGAAGCTGCACCGTGACGCCGAGCGCGCGCCCGCGCGGGATGATCGTGACCTTGTGCACGGGGTCGGTGCCCGGCAGGAGCTTGGCGACGATGGCGTGCCCGGACTCGTGGTAGGCGGTGTTGCGGCGCTCCTCCTCGGGCATGACCATGGACTTGCGCTCCGTGCCCATGATGATCTTGTCCTTGGCGCGCTCGAAGTCGTCCATGTCCACCAGGCGCTTGCTGCCGCGCGCGGCGAAGAGGGCCGCCTCGTTCACGAGGTTGGCGAGGTCGGCGCCGGAGAAGCCCGGGCAGCCGCGCGCGATGACGGAGGCGTCCACGTCCGGCGCGATGGGGACCTTGCGCATGTGCACGAGCAGGATCTGCTCGCGGCCACGGATGTCCGGCAGGGGCACGACCACCTGGCGGTCGAAGCGGCCCGGGCGCATGAGCGCGGGGTCGAGCACGTCCGGCCGGTTCGTGGCGGCGATGACGATCACGCCCGAGTTGCCCTCGAAGCCGTCCATCTCCACCAGGAGCTGGTTGAGCGTCTGCTCGCGCTCGTCGTTGCCGCCGCCCAGGCCCGCGCCGCGCTGGCGGCCCACGGCGTCGATCTCGTCGATGAAGACGATGCAGGGCGCGTTCTTCTTGGCCTGCTCGAACATGTCGCGCACGCGCGCCGCGCCCACGCCGACGAACATCTCGACGAAGTCGGAGCCGGAGATGGAGAAGAAGGGGACCTTGGCCTCGCCGGCGATCGCGCGCGCGAGCAGCGTCTTGCCCGTGCCGGGCGAGCCCACCATGAGCACGCCGCGCGGGATGCGGCCGCCCAGCTTCTGGAACTTCGACGGGTCGCGCAGGAACTCGACGAGCTCGCCGACCTCCTCCTTGGCCTCGTCCACGCCGGCCACGTCGGCGAACGTCACCTGGTTCTGGTTCTCGTCGAGCATCCTCGCGCGGCTCTTGCCGAACGAGAAGGCGCCGCCGCGCCCGCCGCCCTGCATCTGGCGCATGAAGAAGATCCAGACCCCGATCAGCAGCAGCATCGGGAACCAGGAGACGAAGATGTTCATGAGGAGCGAGGGCTCCTCCTCGGGCTTGGCCTCGACCGAGACGCCGTTCTTGAGCAGGTCGGAGACCATCCACGGGTCCATGATGCCCGGGGTGTAGACGGTGTAGCTCTTGCCGTCCTTCGAGGTCGCCTTGAGCGTGCGGTTGCCGTCCATCTTCACCTTGGCGATGCGCCCCTGGCGCGACTCCTCCATGAACGTGGAGTAGTCGAGCACGTTGGCGCTGGTCTGGCGGTTGCCGACCTGCATGAAGACCATGGTCAGCACGATGCCGATGACCAGCCAGACCATGATGGTGCGAACGGTATTGTTCACGTACGGTTTCCTCGAAAAAGACCCTAGCGAATCAGCGGGATAGGGGAACTAGTCACTATAGCAAAGTTCGGGCGTTCTGCCCCGTTTCAAG
>JAHCLE010000240.1 GCA_026125445.1 Burkholderiales bacterium | reverse complement strand
GGGCGTCTCGATGATGGAGCCGTCCGGCTTCGCCATCAGGCCGCGCATGCCGGCGAGCTGCCGGATCTGCGCCGCAGAGCCCCGCGCGCCCGAGTCGGCCATCATGTAGATGGCGTTGAACGACTCCTGCGTGGTCTCCTTGCCCTTGCGGTCGACGACCTTCTCGCTGCCGAGCTGCTCCATCATCGCCTTGGCGATCTGGTCGCCGGCGCGGCCCCAGATGTCGACCACCTTGTTGTAGCGCTCGCCCTGCGTCACGAGGCCGGAGGTGTACTGGCGCTCGATCTCCTTAACCTCCTTCTCCGACTCGTCGATGATGGTGGACTTCTGCGTCGGGATCAGCAGGTCGTCGACGCAGATCGAGAGCCCCGCGCGCGTGGCGTAGCCGAAGCCCGTGTACATGAGCTTGTCGGCGAAGATGACCGTCTCGCGGATGCCCACGCGACGGAAGGCCTCGTTGATGAGCTTCGAGATCTCCTTCTTCTTCAGCGGCTTGTTGATGACCTGGAAGGGCAGGCCGGCGGGCAGGATCTCCGACAGGAGCGCCCGGCCCACGGTCGTCTCGTGGCGCAGCGTCACCTCGGTGAGCTCGCCCGATTCCTCGCGGCGGAATTCGCGGATGCGGACCGTGATCTTCGCGTGCAGCTCGACGCCGCCCGACTCGTAGGCGCGGCTCACTTCGGCCACGCTGGTGAAGAGCGAGCCCTCGCCGCGGGCGTTCACGCGCTCGCGGGTGGCGTAGTACAGGCCCAGCACGATGTCCTGCGAGGGCACGATGACCGGCTCGCCGTGGGCGGTGTGCAGCACGTTGTTCGACGAGAGCATGAGCGTCCTCGCCTCCATCTGCGCCTCCAGCGAGATGGGGACGTGCACGGCCATCTGGTCGCCGTCGAAGTCGGCGTTGAACGCCGCGCAGACGAGCGGGTGGAGCTGGATCGCCTTGCCCTCGATGAGGACGGGCTCGAAGGCCTGGATGCCGAGGCGGTGCAGCGTGGGCGCGCGGTTGAGCAGGACCGGGTGCTCGCGGATCACGTCCTCGAGGATGTCCCACACCACGGGCTCCTGCGCCTCGACCATGCGCTTGGCGGCCTTGATGGTCGTGGCGAGCCCCATCACCTCCAGCTTGTGGAAGATGAAGGGCTTGAAGAGCTCGAGCGCCATGAGCTTGGGCAGGCCGCACTGGTGCAGCTTGAGCGTGGGGCCCACGACGATCACCGAGCGGCCCGAGTAGTCGACGCGCTTGCCCAGCAGGTTCTGGCGGAAGCGGCCGCTCTTGCCCTTGATCATGTCGGCGAGCGACTTGAGCGCGCGCTTGTTGGCGCCGGTCATCGCCTTGCCGCGGCGGCCGTTGTCGAGGAGCGAGTCCACGGCCTCCTGCAGCATGCGCTTCTCGTTGCGCACGATGATCTCGGGGGCCTTGAGCTCGAGCAGGCGCTTGAGGCGGTTGTTGCGGTTGATCACGCGCCGGTACAGGTCGTTCAGGTCCGAGGTCGCGAAGCGGCCGCCGTCGAGCGGGACCAGGGGACGCAGGTCCGGCGGGAGCACCGGCAGCACCTCCATCACCATCCAGTCGGGCTTGATCCCGGACTTGTTGAACGCCTCGAGCACCTTCAGGCGCTTGGCGATCTTCTTGATCTTGGTCTCGGAGCCGGTGGCGGCGAGCTCCTTCCTCAGCGTCTCGATCTCGTGGCCGACGTCGAGCGCGCGCAGCAGCGCGCGGATGCCCTCGGCGCCCATCGAGGCGTGGAAGTCGTCGCCGTACTCCTCGACCTTGGCGAGGAAGTCGTCCTCGGAGAGGAGCTGGCAGCGGTTGAGCGGCGTCATCCCGGGGTCGGTGACGACGTAGGCCTCGAAGTAGAGCACGCGCTCGATGTCGCGAAGCGTCATGTCGAGCACCATCCCGAGGCGGGAGGGCAGGCTCTTCAGGAACCAGATGTGCGCCACGGGGCTGGCGAGCTCGATGTGGCCCATGCGCTCGCGGCGCACCTTGGTGAGCGTCACCTCGACGCCGCACTTCTCGCAGATGACGCCGCGGTGCTTGAGGCGCTTGTACTTGCCGCACAGGCACTCGTAGTCCTTGACCGGGCCGAAGATCTTGGCGCAGAACAGGCCGTCGCGCTCCGGCTTGAAGGTCCGGTAGTTGATGGTTTCCGGCTTCTTGACTTCGCCATAGGACCAGGTCCGGATCTTGTCCGGGGACGCGAGGCCGATGGTGATCGCGTCGAACTCTTCCTCGTTCGGCAGGGTTTGCTTGAACAGGTCAGCGAGCAGGCTCTTCATGTATCACTCCATCCGAGGGAACGGCAGCGTGTGCCGCGCCCATCGGGATTCAATCGCAGGCGGCTAGAGGTTTAGTGGTGCGGTTTCCGCATCGCGTGCGGATCAGTCGCGATCGAGATCGATGTCGATCGCGAGCGAGCGGATTTCCTTCACCAGCACATTGAACGACTCCGGCATGCCGGAATCGATCTTGTGCTCGCCCTTGACGATGTTTTCGTACACCTTCGTCCGGCCGGTCACGTCGTCGGACTTGACCGTCAGCATCTCCTGCAGCGTGTAGGCCGCACCGTAAGCCTCGAGCGCCCACACTTCCATCTCGCCGAAACGCTGGCCACCGAACTGCGCCTTGCCACCCAGCGGCTGCTGGGTGACGAGCGAGTACGGTCCGGTCGAACGCGCATGCATCTTGTCGTCAACGAGGTGGTGCAGCTTCAGCACATGCTTGTATCCGACCGTGACCTTGCGCTCGAAGGCCTCACCGGTGCGACCGTCGTACAGCGTGACCTGGCCGCCCACCGGCAGTCCAGCCAGCTCGAGCATCGCCGAGATCTCGGACTCCTTCGCGCCGTCGAACACCGGTGTCGCGAACGGCACGCCCTTGCGCAGGTTCGCTGCCAGCTCGACAACTTCCACATCGCTGAGTTCGGCGACGTTCTCGGACTTGCCGCTCGAGTTGTAGATCTTGTCGAGGAAGCCGCGCACTTCGTCCACCGCCGCCCGCGCACGCATCATCTGGTCGATCTGCTTGCCCAGACCCTTCGCCGCCCAGCCGAGGTGCGTCTCGAGGATCTGGCCGATGTTCATCCGCGACGGCACGCCGAGCGGATTGAGCACGATGTCGACCGGCGTCCCGTCCGCCATGTGCGGCATGTCCTCGATCGGAACGATCTTCGAGATCACGCCCTTGTTGCCGTGGCGCCCGGCCATCTTGTCGCCCGGCTGCAGGCGGCGCTTGACCGCGACGTA
>JAHCLE010000024.1 GCA_026125445.1 Burkholderiales bacterium | reverse complement strand
CCCGGCGGCCAGGAGCGCCACGAACGCGATGGCGGCGCGCGCCTTCACCTAGCGAAGCGGGAGAGGGAGACGGCGGGCATGGTGTGTTCCGGACTTCCTTCGGAGCGGGCCGTTCGGCGCGGGAGCGCCGCATTCCCGAATTATCCGGGATTCACGGCCACCGGGGGTCGCGACGCGCCGGGCGATCCTCGCGGCGCGGCACCGCAACGAAATCGGTCCTAGCGACGTTCCGCCTGAAGGATCTCTACCAGGTCCTGTCGCCGGGCGTCCCGGGCCATCTGGAGCGCCGTCTTGCCCCGGACGACCACGTCATGGCGCACGCCGGGCCAGGCCGCGAGGAGCCTGACGGTGTCGACATACTCCTTGCGGCGGTAGCTCTCGTTGAGGATCGCGTGCTCCGTGGCCACGATGAGAGGCGGCGCCTTGCCATGGTTCGGCGCATTGGGGTCGGCGCCGGCCTCGAGAAGCTTGCGCGCCACCTCCGCGTACGCGCCGGAAATCGCCCCCGTCAGCGGCGTGTTCCCGTCGTAGGTGCTCACCATGTTGCGGTCCAGCTTGGGCGATGCGAGCAGGAGATCGAACTGCCTTGCCGCCCCGGGCATCGGCACTCCCGCGCCATTCTGTCCCGTGGCCGCCCGCTTCGAAGCGATCGACAACGCGGAGAACTGCCGGTTGTACGCGGTCAGGTTCGGGTTCGCGCCCGCCTTCAGGAGCAGCTCCACCACGTCGTCCTGGCCGTACTCTAGGGCGCGCATCAGCGGGGTGTAGTCGAAAGCCGCGCCACGAAGGTCGGGATTCGTCCGTGGATCAACGAGCAGGGCCTGGATGACGGCGAGATACTTCGCGCCGTCCGGCGGCCGGTTCACGTTGGCCCATCCGTATTGCTTCATGGCCGTCGTGAGCGCGCTGTCGGAGTCGCCCCTTCCCCGCGTTCGGTTCGGGTTTGCACCGAGGCCCAGCAGCCGACGCACTTCCGCGGCATTGCCGGCGCCGGCCAAGTACATCAGTGCGGTCGCGTCACCCTGGGAGCTTCGGCTTTCGAGGTCCTCGGGATCGAGGTACGCCGTGACCTTCCGGAACCAGTCCTCGCCTTCCTCGTCGACGTGGTCCTTCTCGATCGCGCGGCTCGCACGGCTCGCAAGGAGATCCGCCAGGGCCTTCTCGTACTTCGTCTTCGCGAGGGCCTGCGCCTCGCTCGCGATGGCATCGAAGTACTCCCGGATTGGCCGATCCTCGCCACGGTTCTCGCACCTGGGCTCGCGCATCGTCATCGACCGGAGGCGGCGAAGGCGGTCGTTGGCGTCCTCGCGGGCGGGAAAGAGCCGCGCGTCCACGCCGATCCGCCTCTTCGCCAGGATTCCGCCCTGGGACAAGGCGGCGGCCGATGCGACCTTTTCCTCCTCCAGCTTCATCGCCCGGCCGTCCTCGGAGTCTCCTTCGGGCATTTCCTGCCAGCCCGGCTTGTGGATGCGGATGTCGACGAACTGCTGCGCCAACCCGGGCCGGAAGACCGCCCATTCCGGCGTCACGATCGAGAACCGGCCTTGCGAATCCGACTTCCCGGCGGCAAACCGCAAGCAGACGCTCGTTCCGCGCCCGTAGCCGCCATAGCTCACGGCCGTCCAGGTCGCGTAGACCCGCGCGTCCTCGAGCGGCGCGTTCGTTCGCCCGTCGCGGATCACGCCCTTGATCTCGACGTAGGCGATGCTTCGCACTTCCAGGTCGATGGCGACCGCCGGGGCGGGCGGGAGCAGCCCTATCGCGCAAGCGACGAGCGCGGCAAAGCGCGGGGCCAAGCGGCTCCCAGTCCTACTTGAGGCCATGGGCGCGGAGGATCTCCCCAATCTCGCCTCCGTTCTCGTTGCGGGCGTAGTCGAGGGCGCCGGCGCCCGTGGCCGTGCGGTGCCGCACGTCGATGCCCCGTCGGACCAGCTCCTTCACGATTTCGACATGGCCCCCCGCCGCCGCCATCATCAACGCGTTCTCGCCTCCTCCCGATCCCTGGTAGCTTCCGAAGAGCGGCGCGGCGAGCACGCCGTACACCTCCCTGGGCCCCTTGCTCCACATCGTCGGCGAGGTCTCGTTGATGTCGACGACGCGCCGGTCCAGCAGCAGCTTCACCAGCTCGAGGTTGCCCGAAGACGCAGCGGCGAGCAGCAGCCGCGGCGTAGCCCCGTCGGGAAGGCGGAATTCACGCGTCGCCTTCGCGTCGATCAGCAGGGATGCGGCACGGACAGCCCCGCCCTCCACCGCGTAGTAGAGGGCACCGCAATCTTCGCGGGAATCGGCGCCGTCGCGACGCAGCAGCGCGGAGGCGAGCGAATCGTTGTGCTGGGCGAGCGCCCAGCTCACGGGGCCGATGGGCGTACCCCTGCCTGCGTACATCGTCCTGAGCTGGGCGGGAAGCACGACCCTCGCCCCTTTCGCCATGAGGGCCTCGATGGCCGCGTCGTCCCCGTCGCGAGTCCGCATGACGGGCGTCAACTCGCCTGCCGAGGCCAGGTTGGGATTCGCGCCGTACTGGAGCAGCAGGGAGACCGACCTGGCGCGATGGGCCGGGTCCGTGGAGGGTGCCACCTGCGCGAGCGGCCGGCGGTCGTCGAGCTCCCTCACGACCCATTCCGGCGTGCTCACGGCGATCATGATCGCCGACTTGCCGTGGTAATCGCGGTGGTCCGGATTCGCCCCCAGCTTGAGCAATCCCTCCATCAGCTCGTGGTCGTGGACCACGTTCATCAGCGGCGAATCCCCGCTCGCCGAGTGCCGGTTCGGGTCCGCCCGGTAACGGATGGCCAGCAGCAGGGGTTCCCTCTCCTTCAGCTGGGCGTACGACCGGCTCGCGTTGAGCGCCGGCTCGAAGCTCGCGCCAAATGCCTTCCCGTCCACGTTGATGTTCGCTCCGAGCGACAGCAGACGCTCCGGGAGCGCGATCGACGCCTTGCCCCACCAAGAGAAGTACGCCGAGGAGTACACCAGCGCCTCGTCGAGCGCCTCCTGGCTCGGCTTGCGCAGATCGAGCATCAGCGTGGCCATTTCGTCGTTGCGGTTCTGGATCGCAAGCGACAACGGGGAACGCAAACCGGGCCCCATGCGCTCGATCGAGGCGCCACGCTCCAGCAGCCAGCGCCCCACGCGGTTCGCCTCGCCCGAGGGCGCCATCGACATCAGGTTCGCGAGGGCCGGGTTCGGTGCGCCGCCCAGCCAGACCTTCGTGTCGAGGAGCATGCGGGCGATCTCGCCGAAGTCCGCGTCCGGTGGCGGATTGCGGACGGGCCAGCCCTTCTGCTGCGAATCGCGGACGCTTCGCCAGGTCCCCGTCACCTGGCCCAGAAGGTGGATGACGGTCTTCGAATCCAGGGCGCGCAGGGCGCCCGGATCCCACTCGAGGATCTGGCGAACGGTTGGCAGCGCGCCGTAGCCAATCGCGTTCTGGAAGGCGAACGTCTTGCGAAGGAGCTCGTCACGCTCCGCCTTCCCCTTGGGCATGGCCTTCATGAACTCGCCGTGGTCGCGATTCCAGATCGACTCGTTGACGCGGCGTCGAAGCGCCTCCTCGGGCGTCGGCGTGTAGGGGACACCGCCGCCTGAGGCCATTCCCGGGGGAGGATGTTTCGTGACGGCTACCCCTGTCCTCGGGGGCGGCCCGACCCGGGTGGGCGAGGGCTTGATCCCGAAGTTCTCCCGGCTGACGCGGCATTCCTGCGCGGCGCCGGCCGCAATCGCCCACGGCAAGGTCATCGCGAGCACCAGTGCCGGAACGATTGCCGGGAACCGGCGCCGCCAACCGGGGGCCGCGGGTGTGCCTTCGGGGGACGAATCAGTCAAGGAAAAGGAAATCGACAAGAGAAGGCATCCTTCACGGTTGGGCGCCTTCGAAATGTCGGTGTCGTCGTCGCACGACGGGACATCGCTCGCGCGGCAATCGACACGGGGCTCGCGCGCGTCCGGCCTGTTGCGGCGATGAACCTCCTGTTTGTCCGAAGCTAACACATCAGTCCGAGAGCGGACAAGCGTCCATCACGCGACTCACCGCGACATCGCCCGCTGGGAGAGGCACTGGATCAATGCGCGCTCGCCGGCGGCGAGTTCGCCCGAGGAATCGCCGGGCGCGAAGTGCAGCCTGAACGCGCGTATCGCCGCGTCCGCGTCGGCGACGTCGTAGCCGATGGCGCCCAGGCCCGCGATGGCGTCGAAGGAGTCCGGCGCCGGCGGATACGGCGGCTCGCACCAGAGGCCGAAGCCCTGCTTCGCGAGCGTGCCCCACGGGAATGCCGGACCGGGATCGATCTTCCGCCGTGGCGCGACGTCCGAATGCCCGAGGATGTTCGAAGCGGGAATCCGGTTGCGGTCGACGACGTCGCGAAGCAAGCCCAGCAGGGCGGAAACCTGCGCCTCCCCGAAGGGCTCCGTCCCGTTGTTGTCGAGCTCGATTCCGATGGAGGCGGAGTTGAGGTCCGTGGTCGCTCCCCAGCGCGACTCCCCCGCGTGCCAGGCGCGGTCGCGCTCGTCGACGAGCTGGTAGATCGTGCCGTCGCGGGCGACGAGGTAATGCGCGCTCACCGCGCGCAGCGGATCGGACAGGACCGCCAGCGCGCGTTCGGCATCGTCCTCGCTCGTGTAGTGGACGATCACGAAGTTCGGCCGGCGCTCGTCGTAGTTGGGCGAGCCGCGCCATTCGGTCGGGATCCCCGCGCGCTGCGGGGCAGGCGCGCAGGCCGCGAGCGTCATCGTGAGAGCCGCGAGGAGTGGACGGATGCGAAACATGGTCGCTAGCGTGAGCGGGCGAGGAGCGCGGCGCAAGCCAGCACGACGGCGCCGCCCGCGAGCTGCGCGAGGCCGAGCGTCTCGCCCAATATCAGCCAGGCGAGGACCACCGTGACTACCGGCTCGAGCGTGGAGACGACCGACGCCACGGCGGGACCGACGCGCTTCAACCCGGCGAAGAAGGTGAGGATCGCGATCACGGTCGAGACGATCGCGATGGCGCCGATGGCCGGCCAGCCCCACGCCGCACCGGGAAAGCGCGGTTCGGTGAAGGGGGCGGAGAGCGCCAGCGCGGCCGCGGCCGACAGGCACACCACCGTGGTGCTCGCGAGCGCGTCGGTGCGGGCGAGCTCGCGCGCGCCGACCACGATGTAGACGGAATAGAACGCGGCGGCGCCGAGGCCGAGCGCGATGCCCGTTTGCGTCCCGTGCCCGCCACCGAGAGTGAGCGCAAGGCCGCCGAAGCTGAACGCGAGGAGCGCGAGGCTGCGCACGGTGAGCTTGTCGCCCAGGAAAGCCGCGGAGAGCAGCACCACGAGCGTGGGATAGGCGTAGAGGAGCAGCGCCACCAGCCCCGCGGAGGCGTGGTTGAGCGCGGAGAAGAAGCACATCGCCTGCCCGACGTAGCCGATAGCGCCCATGCCGATCGCCACCAGCAGGGGACGACCCCGGGGCCACGCCCGCCCGGTCGCGACCATCACACCGGCGAGAAGCGCACCCGCGATCGCGAAGCGCGCGGTGAGCACGCCCGTCACGTTGGCGCCGGAGGCGTACGCGAAGCGCGTGAAGATCGCCATCGCGCCGAAGGCGCAGGCGGAGACGACGATGAGGGTGATGCCGGAAGCGGAGCGGCCGTGGGAAGGCATCACGCCTTCCCTTCGAGCCTTTCGATTCGCTTGTCGAGGCGCTCGACCGCGTCGCGAAGCTCCGTGACGCCGGCGATGAAGTCCTCCACCTTCACGCGCGAGGCGATGAGGGGATCCTCCTCGGTGAAGTACTCGGCGGCGCCGGCGGCCAGGCGCTCCGAGGCATCCTTGCCCCACGCGGCGGCGGCGCGGGCGGTGGACACGGCGCGGTTGGCGGCGGCGTCGCCCACCACCTTCGAGAGGTCCTCCTCGACGTCCCAGCGCAGGTGCTTCGCGAGATAGGCAACCTCGCCCGCGAATTCCACGTCGCCGGAGGTTTCGACGTCACGGTAGGCAGTCTCGTCGTGCGCCGCGAGCCTCGGCAGGAGAAAGGGCGACAGGCGCACCTCGAGATCCGGCGCCGCATCTCCGATGGCCGGCAGCACCTCACCCGTGGTCTGCACCGTGAGCGAGACCGGAACCGGCCCCACGCGGAAGAGCGCCGTCTTGCCCGCGAAGCGCGCCAGGCGCTCGCGCGAAAGGGGCGCCGCGCCCGTGAGCCGGTTGATCGCCGCGGCGGCGAGCGTCGCGGGGACGGCGGAGAGCGAGGCGGGTGCGGCGCCGATCACGGCTTGAACCCCCGGTGAAGCGCCACGACCCCGAGCGTGAGGTTGTGGTAGTCGACCCTGACGAGGCCCGCGGCCTCCATCATGGCCTTGAGCGTGGCCTGGTCGGGATGCATGCGGATCGACTCGGCGAGGTACTGGTAGGCGTCCTCGTCCCGGGCCACGTGCTTGCCCAGCCACGGCAGCACGTTGAAGGAGTACAGGTCGTAGGGCTTCGCGAGCGGCTTCCACACCTTGGAGAACTCGAGCACCAGCACGCGCCCGCCGGGGCGGGTGACGCGCGCGAACTCCGCCAGGCCCCGGTCCTTGTGCGTGAAGTTGCGCAGCCCGAAGGCGATGGTGACGCAGTCGAACGTGTCGTCCGGAAAGGGGAGGCGCTCGCCGTTGCAGATCGCCGGCGGGGCGATTTGCCCGTGGTCCATCACCTTGTCGCGGCCCACGGCCAGCATCTCGCCGTTGATGTCCGTCATCACCACGAGTCCCGAGTCCCCCGCGCGCTTCGCGAAGGCGAGTGCCAGGTCGCCACTGCCGGAGGCCACGTCGAGCACCCTCTGGCCCGGCTTCACGTCGGCCATCTCGATGGCGAAGTGCTTCCAGAGTCGGTGCATGCCCAGCGACATGAGGTCGTTCATGCGGTCGTAGTTCTGCGCGACCGAGGTGAAGACGCGCCCGACGTGGGCGCCCTTCTCCGCCTCCGGGACCTCCTTGAAGCCGAAATGGGTGGTCTTGTCGCTCATTTAGGGTCGCGCGAGGCGCCGGCCTCCTCGAGCCGCTTGAGGTAGCTCTTCCAGCTCGACTCCTGCTTCTCGCCCAGCTCGTGAAGGTATTCCCAGGAATACAGGCCCGTGTCGTGGCCGTCGGAGAAGGCGAGCTTCACCGCGTAGTTGCCCACCGGCTCGATCTCCTTGATCTCCACGTCGCGCTTGCCCACCTGCAGGACCTCCTGGCCGGGGCCGTGGCCGCGCACCTCGGCGGAGGGGGAAAAGACGCGCAGGTACTCGCAGGGCAGGCTGAAGCGGCTTCCGTCGTCGAAGGCGATCTCGAGGATGCGCGACTTCTGGTGCAGCTTGATCTCGGTGGGGCGGGGGGTATTTCGGTCCATGGGGAAGGGCTCGGGATTCCAGGCCGTCATTTTCCCATATTCCCGACGCCCGGCCCCTGCCGGAACCGAGCCCGGCCGCCCCCGGCCGGGGTATCCTATCCCCCTGCAAAACCCACGGGAATTCCGAATTGGAACCGAAAGACGCCTACAGCCGCGAAGAGCTGATCGAATGCGGCCACGGCCGCCTGTTCGGGCCGGGCAACGCGCGGCTGCCGCTGCCGCCGATGCTCATGTTCGACCGCATCACCCGCATCGCCGGGGAAGGCGGGGCCCACGGCAAGGGCGAGATCGTGGCCGAGTTCGACGTGAAGCCGGACCTGTGGTTCTTCGGCTGCCACTTCGAGACCGACCCCGTGATGCCCGGCTGCCTGGGGCTGGACGCGCTGTGGCAGCTGGTGGGCTTCTTCCTCGGCTGGCGCGGAAACCTCGGCCGCGGCCGCGCGCTGGGCGTGGGCGAGGTCAAGTTCACCGGGCAGGTGCTGCCGAGCGCGAAGCTCGTGACCTACGAGCTCGCGGTCAAGCGCCTCATCGAGCGCAAGCTCGTGCTGGGCATCGCCGACGGCCGCATGCTCGTCGACGGCCGCGAGATCTACACCGCCACCGACCTCAAGGTCGGCCTCTTCACCTCCACGGACAACTTCTGATGCTGCGACGCGTCGTCATCACCGGCCTGGGCATCGTCTCCTGCCTCGGCAACACCAAGAAGAGCGTGAGCGAATCGCTGCGCGAGATGCGCTCGGGGATCACGCACCAGCCCGAATACGCGACGATGGGCTTCCGCAGCCAGGTCGCGGGCGCCCCCGTCGTCGACCTCGAGGCGGCGATCGACAGGAAGCTGCGGCGCTTCATGGGCCCGGCGGCGGCCTACGCCTACGTCGCGATGAAGGACGCCATCGCGGACTCGGGGCTGGAGCCCGACATGGTGTCCAACCCGCGCACCGGACTCATCACCGGCTCCGGCGGCGGCTCTCCCGAGAACCAGGTGGAGGCCGCGGACATCGCGCGCAGCAAGGGCGTCAAGCGCATCGGGCCCTACATGGTCCCGCGCACGATGACGAGCACGACCTCGGCGTGCCTCGCCACGCCCTTCGAGATCAAGGGCCTGAACTTCTCCATCGGCTCGGCCTGCGCCACGAGCGCGCACTGCATCGGCGAGAGCGCCGAGAAGATCGCCCTGGGCAAGCAGGACGTGATGTTCGCCGGCGGCGGAGAGGAGCTGCACTGGTCGCTCTCGTGCCTCTTCGACGCCATGGGCGCGCTCTCGTCGCGCCGCAACGACGAGCCGGCCAAGGCCTCGCGCGCCTACGACGCGGACCGCGACGGCTTCGTGATCGCCGGCGGCGGCGGCATGGTCGTGCTGGAGGAGCTCGAGCACGCCCGCAAGCGCGGCGCCCACATCTACGGGGAAGTCGCCGGCTACGGCGCGACCTCCGACGGCTACGACATGGTGGCGCCTTCCGGGGAGGGCGCCGTGCGGTGCATGCGCATGGCGCTGGAGACCGTGAAAGGGCCGGTGGACTACCTCAATACCCACGGCACCTCGACGCCGGTGGGGGACGTGGCCGAGCTGGGCGCGATCCGCGAGACCTTCGCCGCACTGGGCGTCAAGGCGCCGCCCTTCTCGTCCACCAAGTCGCTCTCTGGCCATTCGCTGGGTGCGGCCGGCGTCCAGGAGGCGATCTACTGCCTGCTGATGATGGCGGGAGGCTTCATCGCCGGCTCCGCGAACGTGGTGACGCCGGACCCGGCCGTGGGAGACCTGCCGCTCGTCACGGAGACGCGCGATGCGCGGCTCGACACCGTGATGTCGAACTCCTTCGGCTTCGGCGGGACCAACGCCACGCTCGTGATCCGCCGCGTCTAGGGCCGGACGGCCCGCGGGGGCGGTCGCGGGCCTGTAACCTTCCTGTCACGACCGGCCCGTAACATGCCGGAAACATTGCCGGCCCCTTCCCATGCAGCCCCGAATCCTCGTCGTCGAAGACGAACCCGCCATCTCGGAGCTCATCGCCTATAACCTCGAGCAGGCGGGACAGGTTCCCGTGCTGGCGGAGAGCGCCGAGCAGGCCCTGGAGCGCATCCAGGAGGAGCTGCCGGACCTGGTGCTGCTCGACTGGATGCTTCCGGGGCAGAGCGGCCTGGAGCTCGCGCGCCGGCTTCGCGGCGACGCGCGCACGAAGCGGCTGCCCATCATCATGCTCACGGCGCGCGGCGACGAGGAGGACAAACTGCGGGGCCTGGAGACCGGCGCCGACGACTACGTCACCAAGCCCTTCTCGGTGAAGGAGCTGCAGGCGCGCATCAAGGCGGTGCTTCGCCGCCGCGCCCCGGAGATCACCGACGACGCCGTCGAGTACCACGGCCTGAGGCTCGACCCCGCGGCGCACCGCGTCACCGGCAAGGGCAAGGAACTCGCGATGGGGCCCACCGAGTTCCGCCTGCTGCACTTCTTCCTCACTCACCCCGAGCGCGTCTACTCGCGCACGCAGCTCCTCGACCAGGTCTGGGGCGACCACGTGTTCATCGAGGAGCGCACGGTGGACGTGCACATCCGGCGCCTGCGCGCCGCGCTCTCCCCCAGCGGCCACGAGGCCTTCATCCACACGATCCGAGGCAACGGGTACCGGTTCTCGCGGGCATAATTGCCCCATGCCCGACTGGATCGGCCGCCTCGTCTCCATCGCCGCCATCGCGGCGGCGGGCGCGCTTCTCACCGGGTACGTCGCCGGCGCCGGGTTCGCCGCGCTCTTCCTCTTCGCGTTCCTCGTGGCCGCCGTGGCCATCGGCCTGCGCGCGCGCTCGCGGCTGGCGAAGTGGCTCGCCGATCCCTCCATCGACGAGATGCCCGACGACGAGGGCGCGTGGGGCGAGATCTACGCGCGCCTTCACCGGTGGCTGCGCGAGCAGGCCGCCAGCCGCGCGAGCTACTCGCACGCCCTGTGGCGCTTCCGCCAGGCGGGCGAGGCCATGCCCGACGGCGTGCTCGTCCTCGACGCCGACGACCGTATCGAGTGGATGAACCCCTCCGCCGAGGGGCATTTCGGCCTCACCTTCAAGCGCGACCGCGGCCAGGCCGTCACCAACCTCATCCGCCACCCCGCCTTCGTGGCCTACCTCGAGGCGCAGCGCTTCGGCGAGCCGCTGCTGCTGCGCGGGCAGACCGAATCCGACCGCGTGCTCTCGGTGCAGCTCGTTCCCTACGGCCAGCACGAGAAGCTGCTTCTCTCGCGCGACGTGACGCGCTGGGAGCGCCTCGAGGCCGTGCGCCGCGACTTCGTGGCCAACGTCTCGCACGAGCTGAGGACGCCCCTCACCGTGCTGCGCGGGTTCATCGAGACCCTCGCCGACGCCCGCGAGGGCGACGCGAAGCTCCACCGCCGCAGCCTCGAGCTGATGGGCACCCAGGCCGAGCGCATGCAGCGCCTCGTGGAAGACCTGCTCATGCTCGCGCGCCTGGAGGACTCGCGCTATCCCCTCAAGGAGGAGCCGGTGGACGTGCCGGCGCTGGTGCATGCCGTGGTCTCGGAGGCCGAGGGACTCAGCCAGGGCAAGCACCGCATCGAGGTTCGTGCCGAGCCGGTCTGGCTCGTCGCGAGCCGCGAGGAGCTCAGGAGCGCCCTCACGAACCTCGTCACCAACGCCATCCGCTACACGCCCGCCGGCGGCGAGATCGTCGTTACCTGGGGGCGGGAGGCGGACGAGGGGTGGCTGCGCGTGCGCGACGACGGCGAGGGCATCGCGCCCGAGCACATCCCGCGGCTCACCGAGCGCTTCTACCGTGTCGACCGCGGCCGCTCGCGCTCCTCCGGCGGCACGGGCCTGGGACTCGCGATCGTGAAGCACGTCCTGCAGCGCCACCAGGGGCGCCTGGAGATCGCCAGCGAGCCGGGAAGGGGCAGCACCTTCTCCTGCGCGTTCCCCGCCACCCGCCTCGCGCCCGACCCGGGCCACCTGGCCGAAGTCACCCCCATCCGCTCAGGCTGACCTGGAGAATCAGGTCACCGCGTTCAGGGGTACCAGAGCGAAATTGACCCTGCAGCCTCGGGGTCTCGCTTCAGATCCGCTGGCGACGGACGGTAGACCTTACAGATGAAAGGCGCGCGCTGTCGATCAAGAAAGCGCTCGATTCTGGCAATGGTTCGCACGAAGTTCTCTGCTAAATCCCCATACGGCGCATTTCCTACCACGATGATCAGCGCCACGGAGTTCCGCACAACCGCAGACAATTCATTTGGGGTGTGGCGAATGCGCCTGTTGTGCGAAATTGCGATCCGCCCCCTTCGCCCGCAATGCTCCAACCACTGTTCGTCGGAACCCTCGGGAGGGAATAATTCATGATGTGCTTCAACTTCTAGACCTGCCAAGCGAAGTCTCGCCGGGAATCGCTTCCCGAGGTCACGGTCAGTGAAGTAGATCCGGCTCAAGCCGCGCGTTCGTAGATTACGGCTTGCTCGATTTCAGACGGGGTCAAGCCGTAGTCTTCCGCAATGTCGGTTACGGCCTCGCCTGCGTCGATCCGGTCCGCAATGGCACCAGTTGACACGCCGGCGCTAAGAACGACGGGGCGACCGAAAGCAATGGCTGGATCAATGGCAATCGGGCGCTGCACTTGGGATCCGCCAGGGACGAATGGGTACAACCGCACTGGAAATTGCCACTCGTCCCAATCAACTCGCTTGAGGTGCTCCTCGAAGACCTTTCGCAATGCCAACTGTCCAGATGCGTTCAGGCTGATGAGCCTGCCGTACTGGTCGAGAAAAACCTGACCGGCGTGAGTGCAAAGATCCCTGCGCAAAAGCAGGTGATCGATCTCCAGCTCGCGCTCCGCATACCGGATTGCCTTTCGCAGTTCTCGCACTGGCAAGCCATGCTCAGTGCGCAAGGACCGCAGCACGTGTGCCTCAATCAGGTTCCAGAACGAGAGCGTGGGCGGCCTCCCTTGGGCCGGCTTGATAAGCGGCTGAAAATGGCCCTTGCCATCCCCCTTGGGATAAGAACGGCCCGCAACCCATGAACGAAGGGTGGCCGCCGGAAGCCGAAGATAATGCGCCGCCTCCACCACGGGGTAGGCGGGCTGGTTTCTGAGGTCGTTGTTTCTGGAACCCGTGTCGTTTTTCATGTTCGAGCGGTATTTTGAACCTTAACGAGGCTGGTGGGGAATCGGTTGGCACCCCAGGGGCCGGGGGTCGTAAAATGACGCCATGATCGGAATCCTGCTCGTCTCCCACGGCGCCTTCGGCGAGAGCCTCATCCACTGCGCGAGCCACGTGCTCGGCAAGCGCCCCCTCTACGTGCGCCAGCTCGGCGTCACGGTCCACGACGACCCCGACGAGATCCTGCCCACGGCCGAGGACCTCATCCGCTTCCTCGACCAGGGGCAGGGCGTCCTCGTGATGACCGACATCTACGGCGCCACGCCCTCCAACATCGCCACCCGGCTGCTGCGGGCCGGCAGGGTCGAGGGCATCGCCGGCGTGAACCTGCCGATGCTCATCCGCGCCCTCACCTACCGCGAGGAGCCCCTCGAGGCGGTGGTCGCCAAGGCGCTCTCGGGCGGCACCGAGGGCGTGATGCGCATGCCCGCGAAGTCCTGAGGAGGGCGCCGCCCATGCAGAAGCAGGCGGTGGCCATCGTGAACAAGCTGGGGCTGCACGCGCGCGCCTCGGCCAAGCTCACCCAGGCGGCCGCGCGCTTTCCCTGCGCGGTGCACATCTCGCGCAACGGCCGGCGCGTGAACGCGAAGAGCATCATGGGCGTGATGATGCTCGCGGCCGGCATCGGCTCCACGGTGGAGATCGAGACCGACGGACCCGAGGAGGAGGCCGCGATGGCCGCCCTCGTGAAGCTCATCGCCGACAAGTTCGACGAAGGCGAGTAGGACGCCCCGCCATGGCCGCCGACGGCTCGCCCGCCACCACCCACCCCCAGAACGTCTGCTTCACGATGCACGGCATCGGGGTGTCGGGCGGCATCGCCATCGGCCACGCCCACCTCTTCCTCGGGATGTCCACCGAGGTGGACCACTACGAGGTCGCCTCCCACGACGTCTCGCGCGAGCAGCGCCGCTACGACCGCGCCGTGCGGGAGGTCCGCGACGAGCTGAAGGAGCTCGCCGAGAGCGTGCGCCACAGCGCCGCCTCCGAGCTCGCGCCCTTCGTGAACGTGCACCTCATGCTCCTCGAGGACGCCGCCTTCTCGGAGGCGCCGCGCGAGATCATCAAGGAACAGCGCTGCAACGCCGAGTGGGCGCTTCGCACCCAGCTCGACGAGCTCACCGCGCAGTTCGACGACATCCAGGACGAGTACCTGCGCGAGCGCGAGGCCGACGTGCGCCAGGTGGCCGAGCGGATCCTCACGGCGCTGGCGGGCTCGAAGCGCCTCTTCGCGATCAAGCCCACGCGCCAGGACGCGGACATGATCCTGGTGGCGCGCGACCTCTCGCCCGCCGACGTGATCCTGTTCCGCGAGCATCCCTTCGCGGCCTTCGTCACCGACATGGGCGGGGCGACCTCGCACACCGCGATCATCGCGCGCTCGCTCGCCATCCCCGCCATCGTCGCCCTGCACCACTCGCGCACGATCATCCGCGAGGACGAGATCGTCATCGTCGACGGCACGCAGGGCGTGCTCATCGTCAACCCCGACCGCGCGGTGCTCGCGGAGTACCGCCTGCGCCAGAACCAGGCGCGGCTGGAGCGCGAGAAGCTCAAGCGCCTGAAGTCGGCGCCGGCGGCCACCCTCGACGGGACGCAGGTGCAGCTGCAGGCCAACATCGAGCTGCCCTCGGACCTGGACGCGGTGAAGGCGAGCGGAGCGGCCGGCATCGGGCTCTTCCGGAGCGAATTCCTGTTCATGAACCGGCGCGAGCTTCCGGACGAGGACGAGCAGTACGAGGCCTACCGCGACGTGGTCGAGGGCATGAAGGGCAAGCCCGTCACCATCCGCACCCTCGACATCGGCGCCGACAAGGCCCTCGACGGCGCGGAGCATCCCGCGGAGAACCCCGCGCTGGGCCTGCGCGCCATCCGCTACTGCCTCGCCGAGCCGCAGATCTTCAACACGCAGCTGCGCGCCATCCTGCGCGCCTCGCGCCACGGCAAGGCGATGATCCTCATCCCCATGCTCTCCTCCTACGCGGAGCTGAACCAGGCCGTGGCCGCCGTCGAGCGCGCCAAGGAGGAGCTCAAGGTCGAGGGCGTGAAGTTCGACCCGTTCGTGCCGCTGGGCGGCATGATCGAGATCCCGGCGGCGGCCATCGCGCTGCCGATGTTCATCCGCAAGCTCGACTTCCTCTCGATCGGCACCAACGACCTCATCCAGTACACGCTCGCCATCGACCGCGCCGACGACTCGGTGGCCCACCTCTACGACCCGCTGCACCCGGCCGTGCTCTCGCTCATCGCGGCGGTGATCCGCACGGCGCACCAGGCGGAGAAGCCCGTGGCCGTGTGCGGCGAGATGGCGGGCGACGTCTCCCTCACGCGCCTGCTGCTGGGCATGGGGCTTCGCAACTTCTCGATGCACCCGGCGAGCGTGCTCGCGGTGAAGCAGCGCGTGCTCACGACGAGCCTCGCGGACATCGCGCCGGCGGTGGCGCGCATCATGAAGGCCGACGAGCCCGAGAAGCTCGTCACGATGATCGAGAAGCTGAACGCCTGAGCGCCGCTAGCGCCAGGCCGAGCCCATGACGATGTAGAAGGCGCCCTCTTCCGGGCCGCGGGCCACGTCCACGCCGACGTGCAGGCCCATGGCGCGCGCGAGGAAGTAGCGGATTCCCACGCCGCCCGCCCAGCGCGTCTTCGCCGAGCCCAGCCCTTCCTCCGGCCCCGCCGCGCGTCCCGCCCCGCCGAATCCCACGGCCGACCAGCGCCCGTCGAGGTTCCAGCGGGCCTCGACCTCCGCCACCGCCGCCTGCTCGCCCTGGTAGCGAAGCGCCGGGATGCCGCGCAGCTCGACGAACGGCAGCGCATAGAAGGGCGTGTTGCCGGAGGAGCCGCGCCAGTCGAGCCGGCCGCCGAGCACGAGGTCGCGGCGCGGGCTCGCGAACGCGTTCACCGCCGCCTTGTAGAGCCGGAACGATTGGTCGCCGCCCCAGCGCGGCGCGAAATCGTGCACGTAGGCGGTGATGCGCTTGCCGCTGCCCGGCGTGAAGATGCTGTCGCGGTCGTCGTACTCCGCGACGAGGGCGAGGCCGCCGATGGCGACGTCGAGGCTGCGCTGAGGCACCTCCGCGGGCCGGCCCAGGTCGAAGCGGCTCTGCGTGTCGGCGCGCACGTAGCGAAGGCCCGCCATCCAGTCCGTGCCCGGGATGCGCCGGCGCACGTCGGCGACGAGGAGGTCCGCGTCGAGGTTGTAGTCGCGCCCCGCGGAGCCCGCGCCCGGCAGGAAGTCGGCGCCGAACCACGAGAGGTTGAGCGAGGTGCGCGCGACGGCGCCCACGTAGCGCCAGTTGCCGTCCGACGAGAAGCCGAGGTGGCCCGCGAAGCCGCCGCGCGTGCCGTTCTCGGTCGCCATGCCGCCGGCGGCCGTGATGTCGGGCGGGACGAAGCGCCCTTCGCGCGCGGCCGCTCCGGGCGGCGGCGCGTTGCGGTCGAAGAAGAGCAGCGCGGCCCCGCCCCCGTAGCCGATGGCGGGCTCGGTGATGATGAACGGCAGGGGCAGGAAGCCGTTCAGGTCCAGCAGGAAGCGCGAGGTGTCGAAGCGGCCGTCCTGCGGGTCGCGGAAATCCTCGAGAGACAGCGCGGCCGCGGGCAGCGACGCCGCGACGGCCAGGATCGCGAGGAGCCCCCTCATATCAGCATGCGCCGTGCCTCGGCGAGGATGTCGCGCTTCGGGATCTCGCCGCGCGGGATCGCGATGGGCAGCGCCACGGCCGTCGCCCCGGCCGCGTTTCGCAGCTCCCTCAGCTGCAGCTCGACCGTCGTTCCGCCGGCGCTCGCCTGCCGGATGCCCATGCGGTCCATGAGGATCGTCACCGGCTCGACGTGGAGAGCCTCCTCCGGCTTCGCGAGGGTCTGCACGAGGATGTCGAGGTGGCGCGGCAGGGCCGTGGAGCCGGAGCCGGTCGCCGCCAGCTGGCCCTCGATCTCGGCGAGCTTCGCCTCGAGCGCCGCGGGGTCCGGCGGTTCCTTGTCGCCCTCGGAGAAGTCCCAGCGCGCGGACTGCAGAGCCCGCAGCTTGGCGCGCAGCACCGACTGGCTCGCCTCCAGCGACTCGCGCTCCCCGCCCACCTCGGCGATGCGAGCGAGCGCCATCGCAAGGAGCTGGTCATAGGCGCGGCGCGCGAGGGCGCGGCGAAGCGCGTCCTCGGTCTCCGACGGATCGACGAGGCGGTGCCTGTCGAAGCTCACCTGCACCTGCGCGACCTCGCGCTGCACCTGGTCGCCCTCGAGCGCCATGCCGAGCACCTTCTTCTCCGTGCGCTCCACGAGCAGCAGCGCGAGGATGGGCGCCGTTCCCGTCCCGGCGGGGCTCGCGAGGTACTCGATGAGGGTGCGGTCGGCGCCGAAGACCTGCGACATCCGGTCGGGCGAGGCGAAGAAGGCCGAGAGCCGCGCGTCGTCGCCGTAGGTGGCGTGGCTCGCCTCCACCGGCACGGGCATCCCGAGCGCCATCGCCTTCACGTGGTCGATCGCCTTCACGACGGCGGGCTCGAGCTTCTTCCGGAAGCCGGCCACCGCGCGGATGCGCGGGTCGGTGGCGTCGAGCGCGCGCTCGATGGCGCGCTCCACGAGCTCGGGAGGATGGCCGCCTTCCCTGACGGAGGCGCCGCCGAAGATCGACTGGAAGAGCTTCAACATGGTCGTCCTTTCCGCAAGCCTCAGAGCCCGCCGCCCCAGCGGTGCTGCCAGGCGACGCCGACGAGGTCGTAGTCGTTTCCGGTGCGGTCCTGGACCCCGCTGCTCGCGTAGAGCTTGACGGAGTTGAGGCGATCGACGGGGATCGCGAGGGTGGCGCCCACGCGCCAGTTCTGCTGCAGGTCGTCGGCGCGGTCGCCGTCGATCGTGGTCCGTCCCCCGCCGAAGTACGTCGTGTCGAGCGAAGCCCACATGCCGTTGGCGAAGCTCCTCACGACGTGGAAGCCGGCCGAGTAGATGTTCGCCTGCGAGCGCCGGCTTCCGCCGTAGAAGTCCGTGTTGTCCGTGTAGAGGGTGGCCGCCGCCTTGACTTCCAGCGTCCACGGCCCGGTCGCCTTCGACACCCCCACCTCGGGCCGGAAGGACCAGCGGTTGGTGCCGATGTTCACCAGCCGCGTGCGGTCGTACTGGCCCGTCGGCGCCGTCACGCGCAGGCTCGCGCCGACGATGAGGTCCTGCTGGTACCTCGCGAACTCCGGCAGGCCCAGGGCCGGCGCGCCGAAGAAGTTCACCGACAGGCGGAAGCTCGCGTCCGCGGCCCCGTCCACCGTCCTCGCGACGGGCTCGCCCTTGTAGAGCGCGTTGCCGTCCAGCCAGGTGTACGGAAGGATCACGTCCACCTTCGCCGACTGCCCGCCCAGCTCGATCACGCGCGCGTAGCCGAGCACCGCGTTCGAGGTCTTGAGGAGCGGCTCGGTGATCGGCAGCGACGGGTCGAGCGAAAGCCCGCCGCGCGTGTACGCGTACCCGGCGACGAGGAAGTTCACCCCGATGGGCGCGTTGGAGTACGCGCGCGGCTCGATGTCTTGCGCGTGGGCGGCCGGAGCGAACGCGCTCGCAAAGGCGGCTGCGGCAAGGAAGCGCTTCATGGCGCGTGGGCCTTTCCGGAACACGCTAGCAATCGCCACCGTCGTCCCGTTGATGGCCGTCAAGAGGCGGCCTCGCCGCCCAGGCCCAGGCGGCATACGCACTGGGAATAGTCGTCCGGATCGCGTTTCACCGCGAATCCAAGGCGGATAGCGAGCCGCAGCATGGGCGCGTTCTCCGCCAGCACGAAGCCCGTCATTTCCTTCAGGCCCCGCCGCCGCGCCGCGTCGACGAGGGCCGTCATGAGGGCGCTGCCGAGTCCCGCTCCCGCCCAACCGTCGGCGACCGTGACCGCGAACTCGCAGTCGTCGCCCCCGCTGCCGAGGACGAAGGAGGCCGACCCCACGATGTCGATGCCATCTGCGGCCGGCACGGTCGCGGCGATGGCGAGCCCCTTCTCCGGGAACGAGTCGAGCACCCGGCGCAACCGCGGCACGTTCGCCTCGCGCACGGCGTGCATGAAGCGCATGTAGCGGGCGTTTGCGCCCAGGCGGTCGAACGCCTGCAGCAACTCGTCCTCGTCCGCGCGCCCGAGGGCCCGGACGAGCACCCGGCGGCCGTCGCGCAGGGTGATCTCCATGGGCTCGAAGTCGGGCGGCATGGGAAAGGCGGGGAGCGCGAGGCCTTCCCGCCGCCAGCGGCTAGCGCGCCGCCGTCTGCTCCGTGGCGGGCGGCCGGGCGAAGCTCCCCCCCAGGGCGAGGTGCAGGTTCACGCGCTGCACCAGCCGCTCGCTCGTGGCGCGCGCGAGCGAGGCCCGCGCGGCGGAGGTGGCGAGGAGCTGCTGCTGCACGGCGCGCTGGTCCACGGTGCCGACGCGGTAGCGCACCTTGGCGAGCTCCAGCGCGCGCTCGTTCTCGGCGACGGAAGCCTCGAGGACCGGGACGCGCTGCGCGAGGCTGAAGCCGGCGGAAAGCGCGTTCTCGACCTCCGAGAAGGCGCGCGCGCCGACGCGGCCGTAGTCGGCCACCGCCGCCTTCTGCTCGGCCGTGCGCACCTCGACCTGGCCCTGGAGGGCGCCGCCGGCGAATAGGGGAAGCACGAGGTTCCCGCCGGCGCTCCACGCGGGATTGTCGCGATTCTTGAGGAAGACGAGGTCGCTCGTGATGCTGCTGCCGCTCGCCGTGAGCGAGATGCGCGGCAGGCGGGCCGCCTGCGCCTCCCCCACGAGGTTGTAGGCGGCGGCCACGCGGCGCTCGGCGGCGGCGACATCGAGGCGGCGCTCGAGGAGCTCGGAAGGCAGGCCGGCGGGCACGGGACCCGGATACGCGGGGAACGCGGCCGCGGCTTCGAGCGCGCCGGCCGGGTAGCGGCCGACAAGCGATTCGATCGCGCGGCTCGCCTGTTGCTCGGCGAGCTGCAGCTGCAGCACGGCGTCGCGGTATCCCTGAAGCGACGCCTGGGCGAGGCGCACGTCGTACTCGTCGCCCTTGCCGATGCGCTGGCGCTCGCGCGCGAGCGCCGCGAGGCTCTCGGCGGCGGCGACCATGTCCTGGGCGATGGCGCGCTGGCGCCGCGCCTCGATGGCGAGGAACCAGCTCTTGGCGACGAGCGCGGCGATCGACTGGCGGGCGTATTCCGCGTCCTTCGCCGTCGCCTCGTACTGCGCCGAGCCGGCCGCGGCCTGCGAGCGCACGCGGCCCCAGAGGTCGAGCTCCCAGCTCGCGAAGAGCCCCGCGGTCTCGAAGGCGCTGCCGGAGTCGGAGCCCGTGAAACTGCCGGAAGCGAGGAGGTTCACCTGCGGGTAGAGCGTCGAGCCCGCCTGCTTCGCGTAGGCGCCCGCGCGCTCCACGCCGGCCGCCGCGACGCGAAGGTCGAGGTTGTTGGCCAGCGCCTCGAACACCAGCGCGCGAAGCTGTTCGTCGGCAAGGGTGGCGAGCCAGTCGTCGCGCACCGCGCCGGCCTCCCCGCCCTTCGAGGACCAGGCCTCGGGGACCTTCACGCTGGGCAACGCGTCGGCCCGGAGCGCCTCGCGCTCCGGCGGCTGGTTCAAGGCGCAGCCGGCGAGCGCGAGCGCCGCGAGGAGCGGTGCCGCGCGGACCAGCCGTGAGCGGGGAATCGCGCCCATCAGTGCAGCTTGAGGATGAGGTAGTTGGTGATCGAGCCCACGCGCACCAGGATCTTGCGCACGATGTGGACTGCCTCCCCGCTCTCGGTGTAGATGGCCGCGTGGCCCATGGCGCCGGCGGCGAGGAAGAGGTCCCTGTCGCGCGGCTCCACGGTGAGCTTCACCGGGAAGCGGCCGGGGTAGGACGGGATCGCGCCGGTGGTCGGCAGCGTCGCCGACGCGGCGACCGAGCCCTGGCCCTGCGCCCAGATGATGGAGTCGACCTTGGCCTTGATGATGCGCCCCGGATAGGTCTCGAGCGCGATCTCGGCCTCGTTGCCGGGCGCGACCTGGTGCAGCTCGTTCTGGTGGTAGAGCGCGATCACCGTGAATTCGTCCTCGACGAAGGTCATCACGGGAAGCGCCGGGAACGCGGCCGTCATGGAGCCGGGCCGAAGCTGCACGTTGATGGCGTAGCCGTTGGCCGGCGCGTAGGCCGTGGTCTGCGAGAGGTCCCACTTCGCGCTCTCGAGCTGGGCGCGCACCTGGGCGACCTGCGCGTACTCGCCGTTGACGCGGGCGCCGAGCTTCTGCTGCACCTGGCGCTGGCTGGCGGAGGCCTGCACCTCGGCGGCGCGCGCCTGGGCCTCGGCGCTGCGGGCGCCGTCGAGCGATCCCTCGATCTCCTTGAGGTTCGCCTCCGCCTGCTCGAGGTCGAACTTGTTGCCGGCGCCCGTGGCCACCAGCTCGCGGTTCTGCTCGACGCGCTTCCTCGCGAGCTCGGCCTTCGCCGACACCTCGCGCACCCTCGCGCTCGCCTGCTCGATGGCCGCCTTCGCCTGCGCGACCTGCGCCGCGGCGCCGGCGAGCTGTTCCTCGAGCTGCTTCGACACGCCGACGGCGTCGGCGAGCTGCGCCTCGAGCGCCTTCACCTGCAGCTGGTAGGGCGTGGGGTCGATCCTGTAGAGCACGTCGCCCTTCTTCACCGGGCGGTTGGGCTCCACCGGGACCTCGATCACGCGGCCGCGCACCTGCGGCACCACGTTCACCACGTACTTGATGACGCGCACGTCCGAGGAGGACGGCGCGACGGCGTTCAGGATCAGGATCAGCGCAGACAGACCGATGATCGGGATCACGATGACGATCGCCTGCGTCACCGTGTTCCACGGCAGCCACTTCATCTTGATGAAGACGAACCAGACGATGGCCGCGTATATCGCGAGGAGGATCAGTTCCATTACGCAGCCCCTCCCGCCTTCGCGGCTGCGGCCGCGCCGCCGGCCTCGGGCTTCGCCCGGGCCTGCGCGAGGATCGCCGGGAGCTCTCGCAGCTTGCCCGGCAGCGGGCCGCGGGCCGCCATCTCCGCCAGCTCCTCGCGGAGGTGATCGAGCTCGAGCTCGCCCAGTTCGCCGCGTCGCGCCTTCTCGCCCATCTCGATGAAGTAGTTCTCGTGCTTTTCCGTGCCGTAGGCCATGCGGTAGCCGACCGGCCGCGTGAACGCCCATAGCCACGCGAGCGGCCAGAGCATGCCGCCGAAGACGAGCGACAGGAAGCACAGCGTCTTGATGGCGTGCTGCTGCGGGTGGTGATTCCTCTCGGCGATCTTCTCGGGGATGACGTGGATCACGAGGAAGATGCCGACCACGGCCACCGGGACCACGAAGACGATGAACCACGCCATGAAGGTCGCCACGCTGTCCAGGGTGTCCCCGGAAAGGAACGAGGCGTGCGCCGCGGGCGAAAGCGCGATCGAGGTCGCCGCCAGGGCGACGGGCAGGGCGCGGCGGCGGCTCACTGCTGAGCCTTCTTCCAGGTCTTGTCGGGATCGAAGCGCGTCATCTTCTGCGCCACGGCGCCGGTGTTCGGCCCGAGGTCCTTCTCGAAGACGACGCCGTCGTGGTTCACGACGAAGCTCATGACGCCGGATACGCCGTACTTCGCGGGCCAGGCCACCACGGCGAATCCGCCCATCATCCGGCCATTGACCTCGTAGTCGTACTTGCCGCCGGCCGCATGGGGGCCCTGGCCCTTGAGCGGGCGGAAGAAGTATCCGTGGAAAGGCTGCGGCTTGCCGGCCGCGGCCTTCTTGCCGTAGCCCTCCGCGACGGCCTGGGCCGCGAGCGGCCCCAGCGGGCTCTGCGGCTCGCCCGCCTTGGCCGGCCAGTACAGGCCGTCCTTCTTGCCCGGCGACGAGACCAGGCGCGCGGCGTAGTCCGCGAGTCCGTTGCCGTCGGCGTCCTTCTCCACGTACTCGCGCTGCGCGTCGACGATCGCGAGCATCGTCTGGATCGTGTCGAGCTCGTTGCGGCCGATGCGGCGGTTGATGGCCTCCTGGCGACCCGCCTCGGCATCGAAGGCCCAGCTGCCGCCGCGCTTCACGAGGGGCGCGGCGAAGGGGTAGTCGTCCTTGCCGACGTTGAGGATCGCCTTGGCGTCGCCTTCCTTCACGATCGCGTTCTTCTCGTCGTAGGCGGCGACGAAGCGCTTCCAGTCCTCGGCGTCGCGCACCGCGTCGCCCGAGGAGATCCAGGACTTGGACTGCGGCCCGACGATGGCGAGGATCGCCTTGGCGTCGGCGGCCTTGACCGCGTCGACGAGCGCCTTGGCCGCCTCTTCGGGCGAGGCGAAGGTCTTCTGCGCCGCGGCCTTCGGCGCGGCCGCGGCGGGCTTGGCCGCCTTGGCCTCGCCGGCCGGCTGGGCGAGGACGCCGGCGGGAAGCGCCAGCGCGAGGGCCGCGGCGAGCGCGGCGAGCTTGGGATTCATGTGGTTCTTCATGTCTCGTTCTCCGTATCCGTGGGCCCGGGCCTAGCGACGTCCGCCGCCGCGGCCGCCACCACCGCCGCGCGCGCCGCCGCCACCGCTCATCGAGCTGCGGCTCGAGGCGCCACGGCTGCTCGCCGCGCGCGTGGAGGCTCCGGAGCCGGAGCCCGAGAAGCCGCTTCCGCCACCGCCCCCGCGGGAGCCCGCGTCACGCGTCCCCGCGCTCGGAGCCGCGCGGTCGCCACCCCGCCCGCCGGCGCGGTCCGCCGCGCTCACCTGGCTCTGCAGCTGGCCCTTGTCCATGCCCTGGAGTTGCTGGCGGCCCGCGTCGGCCTGGCCGCGGAACTGCTCGCGCGACTGCGCCGCCGCCCGGTCGCCGCCCTTGTTGTACTTCTGCGCGGTGGCGTTGTCGCGGTACGGGACGCCCTTGCGGTTCTCGGCGTTGTGCTGGAACTTGTTGTTGGTGTTCCGCTCGACGTTGCGGTTGGTGTTGCGGTTGAAGTTGTTCTGCCGGTCCACGTCGATGTTGATCTCGTTGTGGCCCCAGCCGCAGCCTCCCCAGATCGCGCCGCCGACGATCACGCCGGTGGCGAACCAGAAGCCGGCGCCGGCGACATACCCGGGCGGATAGTAGTAGTACGGCGGGGGGTACGGGTACCACCACGACCCGTAGATCGTGGCCGGGTTGTAGGTGGGCACGTAGACCGTCTCGGGCTTGGCGGACTCGATGATGTAGACGGTCTGCCCGTTCTGCTGCTCGCTCTTCACCTTCTGCTCGGGCGTCGACTTGAGGTTGCCGGCGGCCTCGGCCTTCTTGCGAAGGGCCTGGGCCGTCTTCATGACGTCGGCCTGCTGCGCGAGAACCGCATCGCCCAGCTTCTGCGTCCAGTCGAGCTTCTCGTTCATCATCGTGAGGACCTGCGGCAGCGTCGTGAGCGACTTCACCGCCGGGTCCCACGTCTGGTCCTTGAGCGCCTCCTCGAGGGCCTTGTCCTTCACGTTCGGGTTGGCCTTCACCCAGCGCGCGGCCTCCACGACCTGCAAGGGATAGGTCGAGGCCATGAGCACCTGGGCGAGCAGCGCGTCCGGATAGAGCGCAATGGGCGCGAGGAGCTCGTCGAGCTCCTGCTGCGAGAACGACTTGGCGGCCGCGGGCGCCGGCGCGGCCTGCCCGGCGGGGGCCGCCGCCTGCTGTTGCGCGAACGCGGGCACGGTGACCGCCAGGATCGCCGCGACGAGGGTCTTGTAACGGAAGTCCATCGTGAGCTCCGTCCGGATTGTCGAGAAAAGTCATGCGCCCCCGCGAACGGGGGTGAAAGATGATCCGCCTCGCCCGGTCCGCAAGGTTGACCGTTGTCAACCTCGCGACCCGCGCCTGGCGTAATAGGCTGTAATGCACCCCGATCATACAACCGGGCGCGGGCCGGCGTCGCCGGGCCGTCCACCCCCTGGAGAGCGATGATGGCGAAGAAGAAGGACGCGAAGGCGAAGGTCCGCAAGGAAGCGCCGAAGCCGGCGCCCAAGGCCGCGAAGGACGACGGCAAGCTCGGCAACAAGGAATACGCGAAGGAGCTCAAGAAGCTGCACGTCGAGCTGGTGAAGATGCAGGAGTGGGTGAAGCACGCCGGCCTCAAGGTGTGCATCGTCTTCGAAGGCCGCGACACCGCCGGCAAGGGCGGCACCATCAAGGCCATCACCGAGCGCGTGAGCCCGCGCACCTTCCGCGTGATCGCGCTGCCGTCGCCCACCGAGCGCGAGAAGTCGCAGATGTACGTGCAGCGCTACCTGCCGCACCTGCCGGCCGCGGGCGAGGTCATCATCTTCGACCGCAGCTGGTACAACCGGGCGGGCGTGGAGCGGGTGATGGGCTTCTGCCCCGAGCCGGTGGTGATGAAGTTCCTCGAGGACCTGCCGAGGGTCGAGAAGGCCATGGTCGACTCCGGGATCATTCTCATCAAGTACTGGCTCGAGGTGAGCGCGGAGGAGCAGACGAAGCGGCTCACGGCGCGCATCGACGACGGGCGCAAGATCTGGAAGCTCTCGCCGATGGACCTCAAGTCGTACTCCAAGTGGTACGACTACTCGCGCGCGCGCGACGACATGTTCAAGTACACGCATTCGGCATGGGCGCCCTGGATCGTCGCCGACTCGAACGACAAGAAGCGCGCGCGGCTCAACATCATCCGCGACCTGCTTTCCCGCGTTCCTTACAAGGAGGCTCCGCGCGAGAAGATCAGGCTGCCGGAGCGGCAGAAGGACAAGAAGTACCGCGAGCCGCAGCACGTCGTCGAGCGGGTGAAGGAGCATTACTAGCCCCCTCCCCGGGCCCGCCATGAGGATCGCCGCCCTCCTCGCCGTCGGGGCCGCGGCCTGCGGCCCGGCGCCCCAGGCGCCGGTGTCCCCTCCCCCGGCCTCCGGCTGGCACGAGTTCGAGGGCACCCTGAACGGTGCCGGGACACGCCGCTTCCTGCCGCTCGGCGAAGGGCGGCGCGCGGCGCTCGTCGACCTCCGGGGCACGATGCTGCTCGCCGGGCCGGGCAAGCCCGGGGTGGGATTCCAGGCCGAGACCATCGCGCTCACCGACAGCGCCACCGGGCTCGTCGGCCGCAGCGTCTGGACCGACGAGCAGGGCAACCGGGTCTTCAGCGAGCTCAGGGGCGAGGGCGCCGCGACGAGGAACCGCATCACCGGCACCTTCCTCGGCGGCACCGGGCGCTTCGCCGGCATCTCGGGCGACTACGAGTTCTCCTGGCAGTACGTCGTGGAAGCCGAGGACGGCACGATCCAGGGCCGCGGCACGGGCCTGAAGGGCCGCTTCCGGATCGACCCGGCGGCCAAGGGAGCGACGAAATGAGCCCGATGCTCCTCGCGAAGCGGGCGGTGCCCTTCGCCATCGCCATCGGCATCTGGTTCACGCCGGTGCCGGCGGGACTCACGGCCCAGTCGTGGCACCTCTTCGCCCTGTTCGTGGCGGCCATCTCCTCCGTTCTCGTGGGCGCGTTCCCGCTCCTCACCGCGTCTCTCATCGCCGTGGCGACCGTGGTCCTCACGGGGACGATCGACGCAGGCAAGGCCTTTTCCGGCTTCGCGAACGCGAGCGTGCTGCTCGTGGTGATCGCCTTCATCGTCGCGCAGGCCGTCGTGAAGTCGGGCCTGGGGCGGCGCATCAGCCTCTTCATGGTGAGCCTCTTCGGGGGCTCCTCGACCGGCCTCGCCTACAGCATCGTGCTCACGGACGCCGTCATCGCGCCCGCCTTCCCGAGCAACACCGCGCGCGGCGGCGTGCTCTTCCCCATCGTGCTGTCGGTGGCGCAGGGCACCGGCTCGAAGCCGGAGGATGCCGAGGGAAGGCGCCTGGGCGGCTACCTCATGTTCTGCGCCATGGCGAGCCTCGCCGTCTCCTCGGCGCTCTGGATGACGGCCACCTCCGCCAATCCCATCGGCGTGCAACTCGCGAAGCAGTTCGGGCTGGAGATCGGCTTCGGGAGCTGGCTCCTCGCCTCCTGCGTGCCGGCCCTCGTGGCGATCGCGATGATCCCGTGGCTCGTGGCGAAGCTCTTCCCGCCCCGCGTCGGGGCCACGCCCGAGGCGCCTAAGGCCGCGAAGGCGGAGCTCGCGGGCATGGGGCCGCTTTCGCGCGCCGAGTGGATCACGGCGGTCGTGTTCGTCGTCATGGTGGCCGGCTGGGTGGCCGCGGACTCGCTCAAGCTCAACGTGACCAGCATCGCCTTCGGGGGCCTGGGAGTGCTGCTGCTCGCGGGCGTGCTCACGCTCGAGGACATCTCTCTCATGGGCGACACGCTCGCCACCTTCCTCTGGCTCGCCATCCTCTTCGCGCTGAGCGGGCAGCTGAACGAGCTGGGGTTCATGAGCTACGCCGGCGAGCGGCTCGCCTCCCGGCTCGGCGGCCTGTCGTGGCCGGCGCTCTACGTGACGCTCGTCGCGCTCTACGTGGCGATCCACTACATGTTCGTGAGCCAGTCGTCGCAGGTGCTGGCGCTGCTGGGCGTGTTCCTCGACGTGGGCGTGCGTGGCGGCGTGCCAGCGCCGCTGATGGCGTTCGGGCTGCTCTTCGCGAGCAGCTACTTCTCGGTGATCACGCCGCAGGGCGGCAGCCAGAACATCATCTTCGCGGCAAGCGGCTACCTCACGCAGGGCGAGCTCTACAGGCTGGGTCTCGTCGTCACCCTGGCCTTCATGGCGGTGTTCCTGCTCGTGGGCACGCCCTGGGTCCTGTTCGTCACCGGCTGAGCCGGAAAGGTAGCCCATGAACTCTCCCGCCTCCGGCCCGTCCCTCATACCCGCGATGGGCTGGATGGCGGCCTACGAGCGCTCCTGGCTGAAGGCGGACGTCGTCGCCGGCCTCACGACGGGCGCCATCGTGATCCCCAAGGCGATGGCCTACGCGACCATCGCCGGCCTGCCCTTGCAGGTGGGTCTCTACACGGCGTTCCTGCCGATGGTGGTGTACGCGCTCCTGGGCACTTCGCGAATGTTGAGCGTAAGCACCACGACGACGATCGCCATCCTCGGCGCGGCCGCCATCGGGCCCGTCATGCAGGCGAGCCCGGGCACGAGCGCCGTCACGGCCACGGTCACGCTGGCCGCACTCGTGGGCGCGATCCTGCTCGTCGCGCGCCTGTTCCGCCTGGGCTTCGTGGCGAACTTCATCTCCGACCCGGTGCTCACGGGCTTCAAGGCCGGCATCGGGCTCGTCATCGTCGTGGACCAGCTGCCGAAGCTCCTCGGCATCCACATCCAGAAGGAGGGCTTCTTCCGCGACCTGTGGTCCATCGCCGGGCACGCGCCGGAGACTTCCATGGCCACGCTGGGCGTGGCCCTCGCGACCTTCGCGGTGATCGTCGTCTTCGAGAAGTTCGTGCCCAAGGCGCCCGCGCCGCTCGTGGCGGTCGCGGGTGGCATCGCCGCCTCCGCGCTGCTGGGGCTCAAGGACCATGGCGTGAGCATCGTGGGCGCGATTCCCGGCGGCTTTCCGTCGCTCACCCTGCCCGACACCTCCCTCGTCATGGCGATGTGGCCCGCCGCCGCGGGCATCGCGCTCATGAGCTTCACGGAGACCATCGCCGCGGGCAAGGCCTTCACGCGGCCCGGGGACCCGCGAACCGACTCCAACCAGGAACTCGTCGGCATCGGCGCGGCCAACGTGATCGGCGGGCTCTTCGGCGCCATGCCGTCGGGCGGAGGAACCTCGCAGACCGCCGTGAACCTGAAGGCCGGCGCGCGCACGCAGGCCTCCGAGCTCGTCACCGCGGCCATGACGGTGGCCACGATGGTCGTCCTCGCGCCAGTGATGGGCGCCATGCCCAATGCCACGCTCGCCGCCATCGTGATCGCGTACTCGGTGGGCCTCATCAGCCCGCAGGACCTGGCCGCGATCCGGCGCATCCGTCACTACGAGTTCCGCTGGGCGATGGCGGCCTGCATCGGGGTCGTCCTGCTAGGCACGCTCAAGGGCATCCTGGTCGCGGTGATCATCTCGATGGCGAGCTTGCTGCACCAGGCCAACAACCCGCCGGTGAGCGCGCTCGGCCGCAAGAAGGGGACGCACGTCTTCCGGCCCCGGAGCGCCGAGCATCCCGACGACGAGACGATCCCGGGGCTGCTCGTCGTGCGGCCCGAGGGGCGCATCTACTTCGGCAACGCCCAGGCCGTCGCGGAGAAGATGCGCGCGCTGGCGCAGAGCGAGAAGCCCGCCGTCGTCGTGCTGGACTGCGGCGCCGTGCCCGGCATCGAGTTCACGGCGCTGCGCATGCTCGTGGAGGCCGAGGAGAAATACCGGGCCGAGGGCGTGGAGATCTGGCTCGCCGCCCTCAATCCCGAGGTCCTGGAACTGGTGCGCAAGACCCCGCTCGCCGAGCGGCTCGGCCGCAGCCGCATGTTCTTCACCGTCGAGGACGCGGTGGCCGCGTTCGAGGCGCGCGATCCCGCCGCAAAGGGAGTCCAGCCCACATGAGCGAGAAGCCTGCCGGCGAAAGCCAGACCCGCAAGCAGTTGCTGAGCCCCGTCGACCGGGTCTCCGAGATGCTCTTCGGCCTGTTCATGGCGCTCACCTTCGTGGGCGCCGTCTCCGCGGCGACGGCCGGCAAGGAGGAGATCCGCACCCTGTTCATCGCCGCCTTCGGCTGCAACCTGGCCTGGGGCCTCGTGGACGCGGTGATGTACCTCGTGCGCACCATCGCCGAGCGCGGGCGCAAGCTCACCCTCGCGCAGGCGGTGCGAGGCGCGCCCGACGCGGCGGCCGGCCGCCGGATCGTCGCGGCCTCGTTGCCGGAACCGGCGGCGAGCCTCGTCTCCGAAACCGAAATCGAGGCGATCCGCGCCCGCATCGCGGCGCTGCCGTCGCTTCCCGACCGGCCGGCACTCGGGCGCGACGACGCGCTCGCCGCCGTGGGGATATTCCTCATCGTGGTCCTCGCCACCTTTCCGGTCGTGATCCCGTTCATCGTCTTCCCGGATGTCGACACGGCGAAGCTCGCCTCGCGCGCCCTGGCGCTGGCCATGCTGTTCCTCGGCGGCCTCGCGCTGGGCCGCTACGCGGGCTACGGCAGCTGGAGGACCGGGCTCGTGATGGCGGGTCTCGGCGCCGCGCTCGTGGTCGCGATCAACGCACTCGGCGGATGAGAACGCCGCGAATCGCCACTGCGCTGCTCGCGGCCGTGGCGGCCACGGTGACGCTCGCCCAGGAGATCGCGCCGGGCGGGCGCCGGGCGTCGCGCCCCGAGAGGCCCGACTGGGAATTCGCGCTCACCGCCTACCCCACGAAGGTCCGCAACGGCGACGACACCACCAGCGCCATCGCGGCGGCCGACCGCGGACCTCTTCACCTCGAGGCGCGCTACGGCTACGAGACCAAGGACTCGCGCTCGGCCTTCGTCGGATGGACTTTCTCCGGCGGCGAGACCGTGACCTGGGAGCTGACGCCCCTCGTTGGCGGCGCCTGGGGCCCCTTGCGGGCTTTCGTGCCGGGATTCGAGGCGAGCCTCGCCTGGGGGAAAATCGACCTCTACGTCGAGGCGGAATTCGTGCGCGACCGCCTGGAGAGCTCGGACAACTACAACTACGCTTGGAGCGAGCTGGGATTCAAGGCCCTCGAGTGGCTGCGGATCGGCGCGGTCGGACAGCGCACGCGGGCCTATGGAGGCGAGCGCGAGTTCCAGCGCGGGCCGTTCGTCCAGGTCGCGAAGGGGCCGGTCACGCTGGGGGCCTACTGGTTCAACCCCGGCTCGGCCGGGCAGGTGACCGTCCTGTCGGTGGGCGTCGCCTTCTGAGAGCGGGCTGGACCCGGCGGGCGACCGCCCCGAGGGACGATCGCCGCCCGGCCATTGCGCGCCCGCGGGACTATTTCATCGTGACCTTCACGCCCGTCGCCGAGCCCACGTTGAGCTGCAGGCCCTGCGTGCGCGAGGTGAGCTTCATCACCACGCCGTGCTCGTTCTTCAGGTGCAGCGCACCGACGCCGCCGCCTGCCGTGGCGCTCACGTCGAGCTTGGTGTAGGTGCCCGGAAACTTGGCCAGGTCCTTCAGGTCGTAGACCTCGCCCGCGGCGCTCATCTTCGACACGCCCACGTTGGCGCCGGCGGTGAGGCCGCTGATCTTGAATTCGTGCGTCTTGCCCTGGTAGGTGAGCTTGCCGCCACCGATGCTGCCGCCGACGATCACGGCGAACTGGGTCTCGTCGATGGTGACGGTGCCGTCGGGTTTCTTCGGATCCGCCGCGAGGGACGGTCCGGAGACGGCGAGAAGGAGGCTGGCGGCGAGGGTGGCGATGGCATTGCGGCGGGAATTCATGGTTCTCTTTCTCCTGTTCAGAAGCGGAAGTCGATGCCGGCGAGGTAGCTGTCCACCTCGATCTTGTCGTTCTTCATCCACTCGACGAAGAAGCCGACGTTCTTGCTCATGTTCCAGCGCCCGCCCAGGCCGTAGGTGGCGCCGCTCTGCTTGTCCGACTCGTTGGCGGTGAAGAGCGCGGAATTGGCGTTGGCCTTGATCTCGGATTCCTCCCAGCCCACGCGGCCGTAGAGGTCGAAGGCGCCCATGGGCGCGATGGCCACGAGCGACAGGCCATACGACTTGGCCTTGGCCGATCCCGAGATGTACTCGGAGCCGATGTTGCCGCTGAAGCCGTACTTGCCGAGGTCGTAGTAGCCCAGCTCGACGGCGAAGTTCTGGTGGAAGCGGTAGCCGCCGCGGATGGTGTAGGTGGTGTCCGTATCGTCGACCTGGGCATCGGCCAGCCCCGTGAGGTCCTGGCCCGACTTGTTGAGGTTGCCCACGCCGAGGCCGAAGCCGGCGTACCAGCCTTCCTGCGCGAGAGCGGGAGCCGCGGCGAGGCCGGCGGCGATGGCGAGTATCGTGGCGAACTTTTTCATGGTCCTGTTTCCTTATGGAGTTGGATGCGATATTTTCCGCTCACCATCGGGCGCCATCGTGACAAATCTCGACATGCGGGCGAGGACCGCCGGCCAGCCCTCGCACAACGGGACATCCGCGCCGACGACCACCCGGCTCGTCGGCGCCCTGACGGCCGTGCCCGGTCTCATCCGGCAATTCGGCGTCGATCCCGCGGAAGTCATCGCCGGCGCCGGGCTCGAACCCGACGTGCTCGACCGGCCCTCGAACCGAATCCCCTACGCGGGCTTCGCGCGCCTGCTGGCCGAAGCCGCTGCGCGCACGGGCTGCGAGCACTTCGGGCTGCTCGCCGGCGGCGCGTGGCACCTGCCGGACCTGGGGGCGCCCGGCGAGATCATCCGCCACTCGCCGACGGTTGGCGCGGGGCTCGAGGAATTCGTGACGAGCCAGCACCGCAACAGCTCGGGCGGCGTCGCGTTCCTCGTGCGGCGCGACGGATTCGCCGACCTCGGCTACGCGATCCACGTGGTCCTCGACTGCAGCACCGCCCAGTACTACGACGCGGTGTTGGCGGCGGCGGCCAACTTCCTGGGCGACCTCTGCGGGGAATCGTGGAGCCCGGCCGAGGTGCTGCTCCCGCACTCCGCGCCGGTCGATCCGGCCCCGTTCCGGCAGTACTTCCGCGCGCCGGTGCGCTTCAGCGCGGAGTTCGCGGCCATCCGCTTCCCCGAAAGCACGCTCGCGCAGCCGGTCGCGGGTGCCGATCCGGCGCGCCTCGCGCGGGCGCGCGCGCAGGTGGCCGCCGCGGGCAAGGCCACGCTCGTCCACCAGGCCTCCCGGTCCCTTCGCACGCTGCTCCTGCGCGGCAAGGGCTCCGGCGACGACGTCGCGCAGGCGCTCGCGATCCACCGGCGCTCGCTCAATCGCCGCCTGAGCGCCGAGGGGACGACTTTCCAGCGGGTGCTGGACCAGGTGCGCTGCGCCGTCGCGAAGGAGCTCCTGCGCGATTCCGACATCTCCATCGCGGAGATCGCCGCGCTCCTCAAGTACGCCGACTACGTCTCGTTCACGCGCGCCTTCAAGCGCTGGACGCGGACTTCGCCCGCCGCCTGGCGGAAGGCGGCGCGGCGCGGCGAGCGCGACTAGGACGCGGGCTTCGCCGCTGCTCCGTCGATGGGTTCGCCGACCCGGTGGCCCTTGGGCCGGAAGGGACCGCGCCGGCCGTAGCTCTCGGCGTCCGACCGGGCGCTTTCTTCCGCCTGCGCGGCCGCCTGGGGGAAGTCCATCGGGCTCTTGCTGCGCTCGATCGCCAGGCGTCCCGTGGCACCGTCGACGCGAACACCGTAGCGGCCCAGGTTGTAGAAGAGGTACATCGCGAAGAGGTTGTCGTAGTCCTCGTACTCGCCCTGCTCGCGCCGGAAGTCGCGCGACAGGACCGAGGGGAAGCGGTTGGGGAGGTCCTTGAAGGCGACCTTCTCCTCCTCGAGGGGGTCGACCCAGGCA
>JAHCLE010000239.1 GCA_026125445.1 Burkholderiales bacterium | reverse complement strand
AGCCTCGCGAGCAGGGCGTCGAATTCCCTTTCCTCGCGCGCGTCGTAGGGCGCGTCGCCGACGACGGCGAAGGAGAAGGCCTCGGGGTGGGGGGGCTTCGCCGCGCAGCCCGCGAGGGCAAGGGCGAGGAGGAGCGAGCGGGCGGCGGCGCTAGGAGTCAAGGCGCTTCTTCAGTCGGTAGAGGGCGTCCAGCGCTTCCTTCGGGGTGAGCGCGTCGGGGTCGATGTCGGAAAGCTCGTCCAGCACGGGGTGCGGCTGGGACGGCTGCTGCGCCGCCGGCGCGGAGAAGAGATCCGCCTGCGGGCCGTCGGCTCGCAGGTGCGACTCCAGCTCCGCGAGGTGCTTCCTCGCCGCCCGCACCACCTCCTTCGGGATCCCCGCGATGTGCGCCACGTGGATGCCGTAGGACTTGTCGGCGGGGCCGGGCTCGAGGCGATGCAGGAAGACGATGCGGTCCTTGTGCTCGACGGCGTCGAGATGGACATTGGCGATGTTGGGAAGTTCCGCCGCGAGCTGCGTGAGCTCGAAGTAGTGCGTGGCGAAGAGCGCGTAGCAGCGCACGCGCTCGGCGAGGTGGCGCGCGATCGCGTAGGCGAGGGCGAGTCCGTCGAAGGTGGAGGTGCCGCGCCCGATCTCGTCGACGAGGACGAGGCTTCGCGGCGTGGCGTTGTTGAGGATCGCGGCCGCCTCCGTCATCTCGACCATGAAGGTCGAGCGCCCGCCCGCCAGGTCGTCGGAGGCGCCGATGCGGGTGAAGATGCGGTCGATGGGCCCCAGGGTGGCCGAGGCGGCCGGCACGAAGGATCCCGAGTAGGCGAGGAGCGCGATCTGGGCCACCTGCCGCATGTAGGTGGACTTGCCGCCCATGTTGGGCCCGGTGATGAGGAGAAGCTGGCGCGAGCGCGTGAGGCTCGTGTCGTTGGGGATGAAGTCCTCGACCTGGCTCTCCACCACGAGGTGGCGCCCGCCCGCGATCTCGATCACGTCCTCGCCGGTGAACGCCGGTCGCGTGAGGCGAAGCGCCTCGGCGGAGGCGGCCAGCGCGCCCAGGGCGTCGAGCTCGGCGGCGGCCTCGGCGATCTCCTGCAGGCGGGCGAGTCGCCCCTGCTGGCGTGCCAGCAGCGCCTCGTAGAGCTCCTTCTCGCGCGCCAGCGCCCGCTCGCCCGCGGCCAGCGCCTTGTCCTCGAAGGCCTTGAGCTCCGGCGTGATGAAGCGCTCGGCGTTCTTCATCGTCTGCCGGCGGCGGTAGTCCAGGGGCACCTTGTCGAGCTGGCCCTGCGTCACCTCGATGAAGAAGCCGTGCACCTTGTTGAATTCCACCCGCAGGTTGGCGATCCCCGTGCGCTCCCGCTCGCGCTTCTCCATGTCGAGCAGGAACGAGCCGCAATCGGTCTGGATGGCGCGCAATTCGTCCAGCTCCGCGTCGAAGCCGTCGCGGATCACACCGCCCTCGCGCACGACGGCGGCCGGCTCCTCCTTGAGCGTGGCGTCGAGGTCGGCGTGGGCGTCGTCCGCCGGCGCCAGCGGCTCGGCGAGGCGGTGCAGGGCGGGCGCGGCGGCGCCGGCGAGGAGCCCGTGCAGGGCCGGAAGCGTGGCGAGCGTGTCGCGAAGCCCCGCGAGGTCGCGGGGGCGCGCGGTGCCGAGCGCCACGCGCGCGGCGATGCGCTCCACGTCCGACCAGCCGGCCAGGACCTGCGCGACCTGCGGGTGGCGAACGCGCGAGTTGCCGGCCGCCAGCGCCTCGATGCCGTCGTGGCGGCGGGCGAGCGTCGCGGTATCGCGAAGCGGGTGGTGCAGCCAGTGGCGAAGCCGGCGGCTTCCCATCGAGGTCGCGCAGCGGTCCAGGAGCGAGGCAAGCGTCGGCGCCTCGGCGCCGGAGAGCGTCTCCGTGATCTCGAGGTTCGCGCGCGTGTGCGCGTCCATCTGCACGAACTCGCTCTCGCGCTCGACCGCGAGCCCGGTGACGTGGGGCAGCGCCGACTGCTGCGTGTGGCGGGCGTAGGCGAGCAGCGCCCCCGCGGCGCCGAGCGCCACGCCGAGCCCCTCGACGCCGTAGCCAGAGAGGTCGGCGGTGCCGAACTGGCGCGGGAGCTCGCGGGCGGCGGAAGACGGGTCGAACTGCCACGACTCGATGCGCTTCACGGCGAGCCCCGCGCGCACGAACGGGGGATCGAAGTCGTCGGGGACGAGGAGCTCGGCGGGCTGCAGCCTCTCGAGCTCCGCGGCCAGGCGCGCCGCGGGAACCTCGGTGAGCCGAAGCCGGCCGCTCGCGAGCGAAAGCCAGGCGAGCCCCGCCATGTGCTCGGCGACGCACGCCGCCACGAGGAGGCTCTCGCGCGTGGCCGGCAGCAGCGCCGAATCCGTGAGCGTGCCCGGCGTGACCACGCGCACGACCTTGCGCTCGACGGGGCCCTTCGAGGTGGCGGGGTCGCCCACCTGCTCGCAGATCGCGACCGACTCGCCCAGCTTCACCAGCTTCGCGAGGTACTGCTCCACCGAGTGGAAGGGCACGCCCGCCATGCGGATGGGCTGCCCGGCCGAGGCGCCGCGCGTGGTGAGCGTGATGTCGAGGAGCTTCGCCGCCTTCTCCGCGTCGGCGTGGAAGAGCTCGTAGAAGTCGCCCATGCGGTAGAAGAGCAGCATGTCGGGGTACCCGGCCTTCAGGGCCAGGTACTGTTGCATCATCGGTGTGTGGGTAGCGGCCGCCTTCGGCGGCTCGGGCTTGCCGGTCACGGGTTCTCCAGGTACGCGGCCAATGTCACCACGACGATCCCCTCGAAGTTCCCGAGGGCGAGCAGGGCCTTGTCGCCCGTGACGATGGCCCCGGCGCGAGCCGCCGATGCGCATTCGAGAATCCTGTTGTCGGGGTCGTCCCGCACGACCCGCAGCCTGCGCCTGGGAGCGACCATCGTCGCCACTTCCGACAGGAAGACGGCGACGTGGGCGAGTTCCTCGGCGTCGCGGGCGAACTTGCGGCCGAGCACTTCCAGAAGCTCGTCGAGGATCGCCCGGGAGATCGCCAGCTCGTCCGTGCCTTCGATGATCCGTCGGAGCGCCGCGTCCCCCTGTCCGCCGGGGAACACCAGGGCGGAAACGAGGATGTTGGTGTCGAAGACGACTCGCATGCGCTCCGCGTCCGGTCAGGTCGACGCCGCGTCAGTCGCGCAGGTAGCGGGCGAGGTCCTTCTCGGAGAGGATTCCCTTCTCGCGCGCCTTGCGGCTCCAGAACGCCTGCATTCCGCGCAATTCCTGCAGGCGCCTCTCGATGCCCGCCTGGCG
>JAHCLE010000238.1 GCA_026125445.1 Burkholderiales bacterium | reverse complement strand
CCGTTCTTCAACGACGAGTTCGGCGACACCTTCGGCAACATCTACGCCCTCACCGGCGACGGCTTCGACTACGCGCAGCTCAAGGAGGCGGCCGACCGCGTCCGCGCGGACCTGCTGCGCGTGAAGGACGTGGCCAAGGTCGAGCTCGTGGGCGAGCAGGACGAGAAGATCTTCGTCGAGGTGGCCAACGCCAAGCTCGCGACCCTGGGGCTCGAGCCCGCCGTCGTCTTCGCCGCGCTCGCGCAGCAGAACGCGGTGGCCGCCGCCGGCAGCTTCGAGACGCCCACCGACCGCATCCACATCCGCGCGAGCGGCGCGCTCGACTCGGTGGAGAGCGTGCGGGCGCTTCCCGTGCGCGCCGGCGGGCGCACCTTCCGGCTGGGCGACATCGCCAGCGTGACGCGCGGCTTCTCGGACCCGCCGCAGCCGCGCATGCGCTTCATGGGCCGCGACGCCCTCGGGGTGGCGGTGTCGATGGCCCCGCGCGGCGACATCATCGCGCTGGGGCACGCGCTCGAAGAGGAGGTGGCGAGGATCCGCGCGCAGCTTCCCGTCGGGCTCGAGCTCGACCGCGTCAACGACCAGCCGGCGGCGGTCGAGCGCTCCATCCGCGAATTCACGCGCACGCTCTCGGAGGCGGTGGCGATCGTGCTCCTCGTGAGCTTCGTCTCGCTGGGCCTTCGCACCGGGCTCATCGTGGCGCTGTCCATCCCGCTCACGCTGGCGGTGACGTTCCTCTTCATGCACCAGGCCGGCATCGACCTGCACAAGGTGTCGCTGGGCGCGCTCATCATCGCGCTGGGCCTGCTCGTGGACGACGCCATCATCTCGGTGGAGATGATGGTGGTGAAGATGGAGCAGGGCTGGGAACGCGCGCGCGCCGCGAGCTTCGCCTACACCTCGACCGCGATGCCCATGCTCACGGGGACCCTCGTCACCGCCGCCGGGTTCCTGCCCATCGGCCTGGCGCGCTCCTCCACGGGCGAGTACACCTTCGCGATGTTCGCGGTGACCACGATCGCCCTCCTCGTCTCCTGGGTCGTCTCGGTCGTCTTCGTGCCCTACCTCGGCTACGAGCTGCTGCCCGACTTCCACCGCGCCGGCGAGCGCGTGGACGAGTCCGCGGTCTACCGCAAGCCCTTCTACGTGCGCTTCCGCCGCCTGGTGAACTGGAGCGTGGAGCACCGCGGCTGGGTGATCGCCGCCACCCTCGCGGCCTTCGCCCTGTCGGTCCTCGGCTTCCGCTTCGTGCAGCAGCAGTTCTTCCCGCCCGCCGACCGCCCCGAGCTCATCGTCGACCTGCGCCTGGCGGAGGGCTCCTCGCTCAAGGCGACCCGGGCGCAGGTCGAGAAGCTCGAGCGGCTGCTCCTCACCGAGCCGGTCCTCAAGGACAACATCGACAGCTTCGTGAGCTACGTGGGCGCCGGCACGCCGCGCTTCTTCCTGCCCCTCGACCAGCAGCTCGTGAACGCGAACTTCGGGCAGTTCGTCGTCAACACGAAGGGCACCCAGTCCCGCGAGACGGTGCGCGCGCGCCTGCTGGAACTCTTCGCCGAGGACTTCGCGGAGCTGCGCGGGCGCGTCACGCGACTGGAGAACGGCCCTCCCGTGGGCTTCCCGGTGCAGTTCCGCGTGGTCGGCGAGGACAAGGAGGCCATCCGCGCGATCGCCCACGAGGTCGCCGCCGTCATGCGCGCCAACCCGTGGACGCGCGACGTGAACGTCGACTGGGAGGAGGCGAGCCGCGTGATCCGCCTCGAGATCGACCAGGACCGGGCCCGCGCGCTGGGCATCTCGAGCCAGGAGCTCGCGCAGTACGTGGGCACCGTCGTCTCCGGGCAGGCCGTCACCACCTGGCGCGAGAAGGACCGGCAGGTGGAGGTGATCGTGCGCGGCGACGCGGCCGAGCGCGGCATGGTGAGCCTGCTCAAGGACCTCGCGGTGCCGGTCGGGCGCGGGCGCACGGTGCCGCTCGCGCAGATCGCGCGCCTGTCGTCGGGCTTCGAGCAGGGCATCGTGTGGCGCAGGGACCGCCTGCCGGTGATCACGGTGCGCTCCGACATCCGCGACGGCGTCCAGGCTCCCGCGGTGAGCACGCAGGTGAGCCGCGAGCTCGACGCGATCCGCGCCCGGCTGCCGCTGGGCTACCGCATCGACACGGGCGGGGCCATCGAGGACTCCGGCAAGGGGCAGCGATCGATCGCGGTGGTGGCGCCGGTGATGGTGCTGGTGATGCTCACGGTGCTCATGGTGCAGCTGCAGAGCTTCCCGCGCCTGGCCATGGTGGTGCTCACCGCGCCCCTGGGCCTCATCGGCGTGACGGCGGCGCTCCTCGTCTCGCGCATGCCCTTCGGCTTCGTGGCGATGCTGGGCACGATCGCGCTCGCCGGCATGATCATGCGCAACTCCGTGATCCTCGTGGACCAGATCGACCACGACATCCGCGAGGGCGCCGAGCCGTGGAACGCCATCGTCGAGGCCACGGTGCGCCGCTTCCGGCCCATCATGCTCACCGCCGCGGCCGCGGTGCTGGCCATGATCCCGCTCGCGCGCAGCGCCTTCTACGGGCCGATGGCGGTGGCGATCATGGGCGGGCTGCTGGTGGCCACCGTGCTCACGCTCGTCTTCCTGCCCGCCCTCTATGCCGCCTGGTTCCGCGTGAAGCCCGTCCCGCCGTCCGCCTGAGCCCGCGATCGCCGGGTGCGCAGTCTGCTATCTTTCGGGTCATGGAACGCCGCGACTTCGTGAAGCTCTGCGCCGCCTCGGCGGCGTGCACCACCGTCCCCACCGCGGCCGGGGCCGCCGCCCTGAAGACCCGCCTGTACGCCCGCGCGGTGCTGGTGAACGAGCGCGGCGATGCGATCCGCGCCGAGGCGCTCAAGGCGGGCGTGAACTACGTCTTCGACTACCCCTTCGCCGCGACGCCCTGCTTCCTGCTGCGGCTCGCCAGGCCCGCGGCCGGCGGCGTCGAGCTGAGGACCGAGAACGGCGGCACCTATCGCTGGGAGGGCGGCGTGGGGCCGGAGCGCACCGTGGTGGCCTACTCCGCGATCTGCGCCCACAAGCTCACCTATCCCACGCGCCAGGTGAGCTTCATCGGCTACCGCGACGCGCCCAGCCCCGTGGCCGGCAACGGCAAGGTGATCACCTGCTGCTCCGACCGCAGCGTCTACGACCCGGCGGCGGGCGGGCGCGTGGTGACGGGGCCGGCGCCGCAGCCGCTCGCCACCATCCTCCTCGAGCACGACGCGCGCTCGGGCGAGCTCGCGGCCGTGGGCACCTTCGG
>JAHCLE010000237.1 GCA_026125445.1 Burkholderiales bacterium | reverse complement strand
GACTTCGCCTTGATGACGGCGGGCAGGTCCGGGCGGACGAGGTAGAGGTAGCCCGCGAGCCCCGCGCCGCCCAGCGCCAGCCAGAACGGCAGCGTCCCGAAGGCGTGCAGGACCATGGCCCCGGCGCCGTGGAACTCCTTCGCCATCTCCTTCATCGTCTCGGTGGCGGCGATCGACTGGCCGAACCAGCCGCCGTAGAGCATCGGCTCGATGGCCCACCAGCCGATGGCCACCGACGGGATCGCGAGCAGCACGAGCGGCAGCGTCACCACCCAGGGGGATTCGTGGGGAGCGCCCGAGGCGCCATGGGCGCCCACGTGATCAACATCCTCCTCGTGCCCGGGCTCCTCGTCGCCGCCTGCCGGCTTCGCGCCGTGGCCGCCGTGGTCGTCGCCCTCGCCGTGGAAGCGCTCCTTGCCGTGAAAGGCGAAGAAGACCAGGCGGAAGGAATAGAAGCCGCCCACGAACACGCCGGCGAGCGCCAGCGCGTACGCGAAGCCCGCGCCCGGCGTGGTCGACAGGTGCAGCGCCTCGATGATGGAATCCTTGGAGAAGAAGCCCGCGAAGGGCGGCAGGCCCGCGTTGGCGAGCGCGCCGACGAGCACCGTGGCGTAGGTGATGGGCATGTACCTGCGCAGCCCGCCCATCCTGCGCATGTCCTGCTCGTGGTGCAGGGCGATGATGACCGAGCCCGCGCCCAGGAAGAGCACGGCCTTGAAGAAGGCGTGCGTCATGAGGTGGAAGATCGCCACCGGGTAGGCCGCCGCGCCCAGGGCCATCGTCATGTAGCCCAGCTGCGAGAGCGTCGAGTAGGCCACCACGCGCTTGATGTCCGTCTGCACGATCGCGATGAGCGCCATGAAGAACGCGGTGATGGCGCCGATCACGATCACGAACGACAGCGCCGCCTGCGAGAGCTCGAAGAGCGGCGACATGCGCGCCACCATGAAGATGCCGGCGGTCACCATCGTGGCCGCGTGGATCAGCGCGGAGATGGGCGTGGGGCCCTCCATCGAGTCCGGGAGCCACACGTGCAGCGGGAACTGCGCGCTCTTGCCCATCGCGCCGATGAACAGCCCGATGCAGATGATCGTCATCAGCTCCCAGGACTGTCCCGGCAGGAGCGCGATGCCGATGTTGGCGACCGAGGGCGCCTTCGCGAAGACCTGCGAGTAGTCGAGCGTGCCGAAGTAGGCGAAGACGAAGCCGATGCCCAGCAGGAACCCGAAGTCGCCCACGCGGTTCACGAGGAAGGCCTTCAGGTTCGCGTAGATGGCCGTCGGGCGCTTGAACCAGAAGCCGATGAGCAGGTAGGACACCAGGCCCACCGCCTCCCAGCCGAAGAAGAGCTGGAGGAAGTTGTCCGCCATCACCAGCATCAGCATCGAGAAGGTGAAGAGCGAGATGTACGAGAAGAAGCGCTGGTAGCCCGGGTCGTCGGCCATGTAGCCGATGGTGTAGACGTGCACCATGAGCGACACGAAGGTCACCACGACCATCATCACCGCGGTGAGGCGGTCGACGAGGAAGCCGACGTGGATGCTCCACCCCTGCCCCTCGAGCCAGGTGTAGACGATCCCGGCGAAGGAGTTGCCCGCCGCGACCTCCTTGAGGAGCACGAGCGAGGCCAGGAGCGAGACGGCGACGGACGCGATCGTGACCGTGTGCGCGAAGGCCCTGCCCAGCTTCCAGCCCAGCAGCCCCGCGAGCGCCGCCCCCACGAGCGGGGAGAAGGCGGCGATGGTGGCGATCGTCATCAGTTCCATCGGCGCCTCATCCCTTGAGCGAGCCCAGGTCGTCGACGTTGATCGACTTGAGGTTGCGGAAGAGCGTCACGAGGATCGCCAGCCCGATGGCCGACTCGGCGGCCGCCACGGTGAGGATGAAGAACACGAACACCTGTCCCGCGGGGTCGCCCAGGAAGTGCGAGAAGGCGATGAAGTTCATGTTCACCGCGAGCAGCATGAGCTCGATGGCCATGAGGATCACGATGAGGTTCTTGCGGTTGAGGAAGATGCCCGCCACCGCGATGGCGAAGAGCACCGCCCCGAGGACGAGGTAGTGCGAGAGCGGGATCATTTCGCCTGCCCTTCCGCCGGCGGCGTCCCGCGATCCGGCTCCACCTTCACGATCTTCAGTCGCGCGGCCTTGGTGGCCGAGAGCTGCGCGGCCGGGTCCTGGTAGCGCGTCTCCTTGCGCCGGCGCAGCGTCAGGGCGATGGCTGCCACGATGGCCACCAGCAGCACGACGGCCGCCAGCTCGAACGGGAAGACGTAGTCGGTGTAGAGCAGGCGCCCGAGCTCCTTGGTGTTGGAGTAGCCGGGGGCGGGCTCCCCGGGCGGGGGCGCGGACTGCAGGCCGAACTCGCGGGCGCCCACGACGAGCGCCATCTCCAGGGCCATGAGCAGGCCCACGCCGCCGGCGAGCGGCACGTAGCGCCAGAAGCCCTCGCGCAGGCGGTCGAAGTTGATGTCGAGCATCATCACCACGAAGAGGAAGAGGACCATCACCGCGCCCACGTAGACGAGGACGAGCGCGACCGCCAGGAATTCCGCGTGCAGCAGCAGCCACAGGTCGGCGGCGGTGAAGAACGCGAGCACGAGCCACAGCGCCGCGTGCACGGGGTTGCGGGCCGTGATGACGCGAAGCGCGGCCAGGATCAGGATCCCGGCGCTCACGTAGAAGGCGATGATCGGCAGGTTGGCGCCCATGACTTAGCGGTACCTCGCGTCCTCGGCGCGGTCGGCGGCGATCTGCGCCTCGTACTTGTCGCCGATGGCGAGCAGCACGGGCTTGGTGTAGTAGAGGTCGCCCCTCGCCTCGCCGTGGTACTCGAGGATGCGGGTCTCGACGATGGAGTCCACGGGACAGCTCTCCTCGCAGAAGCCGCAGAAGATGCACTTGGTGAGGTCGATGTCGTAGCGCGTGGTTCGCCGCGTGCCGTCCTGGCGCGCCTCGCTCTCGATGGTGATCGCCAGCGCCGGGCACACCGCCTCGCAAAGCTTGCAGGCGATGCAGCGCTCCTCCCCGTTGGGGTAGCGGCGCAGCGCGTGAAGTCCCCGGAAGCGCGCGCTCTGCGGCGTCTTCTCCTCGGGGAAGAAGACGGTGATCTTGCGCGCGAAGAGGAAGCGGCCGGTGAGCCCGAGGCCCTTCAGCAGCTCGGAGAGCATGAGGCTCGAGACGATCTCCTTCGCCCGGTTCCACATGGCCGTCATCTCCCGAACCAGATCGAGAACGGCGGCATGCCGCGCAGGGGATCGAGCATCATCACGCCCGTCACCACGATCCACACCAG
>JAHCLE010000236.1 GCA_026125445.1 Burkholderiales bacterium | reverse complement strand
TGAGTGTGTTCACCCGATTTGATGTTCCGATGATCAGGTAGCGTGATGGCCCGCTGGGGCAGCGGGCTGAATGCCAAACGCCGCCCAGTCATGATGACCGGCGGCGTTTTTGGGTGAGGAAGGTGGTTCAGAACGGCGGATCGTCGGGGTTGGCCGAGCGAAACAGGTCGGGCTGGACGAAGTCGGGTTCGGCGAGGTGCTCGTGCGATCGATCGCGGTAGTAGCGCTCGATCTGGCCGAGGTAGTGGGACTCGAAGAGCATGACGAAGTCGTGGAGCACGCTCTGAAGGGCCACGGCCGCCTCATCGGGCAGCGCGGGCCACGACAGCGGTGCGCTCGGGGGGTGGTTGTGCATGACGGGACTCCTGTGGGCGGTCAGCGCCGGGCCGACGCACGGCGTGGGGCGACGGTCTCGGGCGGGGCAAAGACCTCGAGGTAGAGCTTCTCGTCGAGCTGAGGCAGGTCGCGGTGGGTGGCCACGGCGAGCAGTTCGGCGGCCATCGTGGTGAGGATGCGGTAGTTGCCGACGGCGTGATCGCACAGGGTGTGCATGAGGGCGGCGCTCATCAGGCTGGCGTTGCCGGCCGCGCTGGTGAGGTGCTGCAGGCAGGCGAACAGCTCCTCTCGACTGGCCGGCTCGGTGGCGAGCCGGGTGCGGATGCGCGAACCGAGCGGGATGAGCTCCTCACGGCGCAGCTTCTCGGGTAGGCGCGCGTCGCCGGCGAGCACCACGCACAGGAGCGACTGCGAATCGAACTTCGCACTGGCCATCAGACGCAGCTCCGAGAGCACCGCCGGGCTCATCTCCTGGGCCTCGTCGATGAGCAGCACCGGGCGGCGGCGGGTCGACTCCAGATGGGCGAACCAGGCCTCGCGCAGCGCCTTGAAGCCGCCCCAGCGGTTGTGCGGGCGCAGCGGCACGCCAAAGAGATCGCCCATCTCGCGATAGAAGTCCGCGAGGTTGCTCTGCGGATGGGTGATCGCGCCGACGGTGAGATCGGGCAGGCGCGCCAGGCGCTCGGCCAGCAGACGCAGCGCCACGCTTTTGCCCGTGCCCGGGTCGCCGTGGATCATCGCGAAGCCCCCCTCGCCGATCAACCCCTGCTCGATGCGCCAGCAGAAGTGCTCGAGGCGCGCCGGCACATGGATCGCCTCGGTGGGCACCTCGGTCGTGAAGGGGGGCCACTTGAGCCCGTAGAGGGCGAGCAGTTTGGTGTTCATGCGAGGTCCTCGTCGGCAGTGACAGCGGTGGAAGCGGGGGCAGGCAGATAGGCCGGCGGCAAGCCGGTGGCGGCGTAGTCGGCGAGCAACTGGGTGAGCAGTGGCGCCATGCCCGCAGGCGGTAGCGGCGACAGATCGACCGCCGTCGGCGTGCGCGGCCGGCGCGCCCGCTCGGCGTTGGCGGACTTGTCGAGCGGGGTGATCGGGCACAGCACGGCGCCGGTGTGCGGATCGACGAGATCGACCCGGGTGAGGTCCCAGCGCGCGTAGCGCAGGTGCACCACGGCCAGCGCGTGGTAGCGCGACGGGATCTCGAAGCGCTGCCCGTGCAGGGTCACGGTGCCGTCGGCGCGCCGCTGGCGCCGTGGCACCTCGATGCGGAACGCGTCGGCGAGCACCGTGGGTGCGGGACAGTCGCGGCGCACGTTGGGGCCGGCCAGATAGCGCGCGAGCGGCGTGGTGCCGATCTCGCTGTGCAGCGTGCGGTGATACTCCTGCTCGAACCAGGCCTGGGTCGCCTGATTGAGCAGCTCCAGCGTGAGCGCCGGCTCGCCCTCGAGCATGGGCATCAGCCGCCCCTCGACGCGGCCCCAGAAGGACTCCTGCTTGGCGTTCTGGTAGGGCGAGTACGGCAGCGTCGTCTGGTGCAGCACCCCCAGCCGGTTCAGGCCCGACACTGTCTCGTCGGCGAGCATGGCCGCGCCGTTGTCGGTCATCAGCGCACGCGGCAGTCCGCGCTTCATGAAGGCCTGCGACAGGCCATGGATCAGGCTCTGTGCGCTCTCGTCCAGGTACCACTGCAGGTGGCACACCAGGCGCGAGCGGTCGTCCAGGATGCCCAGCAGGAACGGCTTCTCCCAGGTGCCCGCGCGGGTGAGCACGCGACGCGCGCCGTGGTGGAAGTCCAGGTGCCACAGCGCCGAGACATGATCGAGCTCGAAGCTGCGCACCTCGCGGTGCTCGAGCCGGTCGCGCGCGAGCACCGCACCCGCGCTCGTGCGCTTGGGCGCCGCCTGACGGAACATCCCCTGGGCCTTGAGGTAGCGACGCACCGTCGGATAGGACGGCACCGACAGCCCGCTGCCGGTGAGCGTGACACGCAGATTGTCCAGGTGCAGTTGCGCGGTCCAGCCCGGGTGTTCGCGGTACTGCTGCACCAAGGCGTCGATGACGCCCGATGCCAGGCTCGCGAAGCGGCCCCGGGGGCGTGGTCGGTCGCGCAAGACGGAGATCGGGTCGGCGGCGCTGCGTGCGGCGTAATACCAGCGCTCGATCGTCGACAGCCCAAAGCGCACATCCTGCCCGCTGATCGGGTGTCGCCAGGTGCGCGCCGCGAGTGCGGCCAGGGCTCCATGCACCTCGCCCGGCGCGGGCGGTGCGGCCAGCAAGGGGCCGATGATCGAGAAGCGCAGCCGCGCCCAGCGATCGCGTTGCGGGGGATCGGTCGGTGTGCTCAAGAGGCTCTCCCGGTTCGGGCGCACCAGGGTGGTGGCGCCACTGGGAGTGCAGGCTACGAAGCCTCGGCGTCGGTGGCGATCTGCATCCTCTGCGGGCGCTCAGCGGCCCTCGGGCAGCGTGAGCGCGCGCACCGTGAGCGGCGCCAGAAAGCACAGCAAACGCGCCAGCGCCTGACCCCCGTCGCCGGCAAAGCGCGCGAGCAACTCGCCCGGCAGCCCCTGGGCCGACACCGGGGGCATGAAGCGGGCGCACATCGCCTGCCATAGCGGTGTCTGCATGAAGTCCTCACGCCACCACCGTCGCCAGCGGGTGAGCGTGCGCAGTGGCACCGCGAGCGCCTCGCACAGCCTCGCCGCCGCTGTGTTCTGCCCGGCATGCCGGGCAGAACACAGCACCACCACCAAGCCCAGATACACGCGCCGACCCAGAAAGCGCACCGACATCGAGGTCGTGCGTCGGCGGCAACGGCTGCAGCAAAAGCTCAGCCGCGACGAGAACGCGTCGCGTAACGCAGCGCTCGGGCAACCACGGGGCTTGCGGGGATAGTTGGCACGATGGAGCACGCCGCCGCATGGGCACCCTGCACCCTGAGCCTGGGCAGCGAGTTCTTCATCGAGGCGAATCAGGAACAGGAAAAACTGCGAACGCTGCAGGTCAACATGGCACACTTG
>JAHCLE010000235.1 GCA_026125445.1 Burkholderiales bacterium | reverse complement strand
GATGCCGCGCTCCTTGAGGAAGCGGATGATCTGCTGGATGTCCAGGACGGCGATGGGGTCGACGCCGGCGAACGGCTCGTCGAGCAGGATGAAGCGGGGATTGGTGGCGAGCGCCCTGGCGATCTCGACGCGGCGGCGCTCGCCGCCCGAGAGCGACAGCGCGGGGCTCGCGCGCAGGTGACCGATGTGCAGGTCGTCGAGGAGGTTCTCGAGGCGCGCCTCGATCTCCTCGTCCTCGAGGCCCTGCAGCTCGAGCACCGCCTGGATGTTCTGCGCCACGTTCAGGCGCCGGAAGATCGAGGCCTCCTGCGGCAGGTAGGAAAGGCCCAGCCGCGAGCGGCGGTAGATGGGCAGGTGCGTCACGTCCTGGCCGTCGAGGCGGATCGAGCCCTGGTCGATGGGCACGAGCCCCAGGATCATGTAGAAGCAGGTGGTCTTGCCGGCGCCATTGGGACCGAGGAGCCCGACGACCTCGCCGCTCTCCACGGTGAGCGAGACGTCGGAGACGACCACGCGCTTCTTGTAGCGCTTCATGAGCGCCTCGGCGCGCAGCACCGAAGGCTTGGGCTCGCTCTTCACGAGGGTGAGGCGCTGGGCGGCGGCGTTGGCGGTCACGGCTGCCGCGTCCCGGGTTCCGTGTCGGGCTTGAGCGTCACGGGGGGCTGGGGGGCGGGCGCTTCCTTGCCCTCGGCCGCCTTTTTCTGGGGAATGATCGTCGCCTTCACGCGGGAGCCCGGGGGCGGCTGCGCGCCCGGGGGGGCGGCGGTGACCTCGAAGAACTCCTTGCCGCGGTCGTAGGAGATGAAGTCGCCGGTGAGCTCGCCCTGCGAGCTCTTGAGCTTCGCGCCCGAGTAGAGCCTGAGCTTCTCGCTGCGGTCGTCGAACTCGGCGCGCTGCGCGAAGCCCTCGATCCAGTCCTCGACCTTGTCGCGCTTCTGCCGGAAGGTCACCGGCGCGCCGGTGGCGACGTAGGTGCGGTAGCCTTCCGCGTCCTCGCGCACGACGATCCTCGCGGAGGTGATGCGCATGGTCCCCTGCGTGACCACGACGTTGCCCTCGTAGACGGCTTCCCTTTTCGCGTCGTCGGCCGCCAGGCGGTCGGCGAGCACCTGGATCTCCTTCTCGCGGTCGGCCTTCTCCGCCGTCGCGGCGAGCGGCATCGCCAGCGCGGCGCCCAGCGCGATTCGCGCGGCGCAGGCGAGGAGGCGGGTCGGGTGTGCGCGCATCAGCGTCGCGGCCTGTAGGTGGCGCGCACGCGGTCGAGCTTGAGGGTGCGCGCCTGGTTGTCGAGTTCGAGCCCCGAAGCCTCGACGCGGGCGGAAGGGTTCTCGAGGAGCACGGGGCTGCTGGTGCGGGCCACGCCGGTGTCGGGCAGGACGAGCAGCTTGTCCGTGGTGAGCTTCGAGGCCTCGTACTTCCCGTCGGCTTCGCGGACCACGACGACGTTGCCCTCGAACCAGACCTTGTCGCCTCCCTCCAGGAGCCGGCCGCGGTCCGAGGCGATGGTGACCTTCGGCTGGCGCGGCTCGTACGCCTCGAATCCGATCCTGTCCAGCAGCGCCGAGTCGTCGTCCGGGTAATGTACCATCTTGCGCGCCGCGAGGGTGTAGAGGGTCCGGCCGTCCTCGCCGAACTTGCGCGCGCTGAAGTTCTCGACGATGAGGTCGGGATCGTGGCGCTTGGTCGCGTCGGAGCGCCGCCCCTGCGGCTGCACGAGCTGGTCGAGCCACCAGGTGAGCGCCACCAGCATCGCGAGCAGGCCGAGAGGAAGCCAGGACGAGGGTCGGATCACGGCCTACCCCAGCGCCCCGTGGCGCCCGCCCGCGCCCTCGAGCGTTCCCTGGGCGCGCATCACGAACTCGCAGAATTCGCGCACCGCGCCGCCGCCGCCGGCCGCGCGCGTGACGAGGTGGGCGATCGACTTCACCTCGGGCACCGCGTTGGCCACGGCGACCGCCAGCCCGCAACGCGCGAGCACCGGCGCGTCCGGGAGGTCGTCGCCCACGAAGGCGCACTGGGAAGCCTCGAGGCCCAGGCGCGCGCGCAGCTCCTCGAAGTGCGCGAGCTTGTCGTCCACGCCCAGGATCACGTGCGCCATGCCCAGCTCGCGCGCGCGGAAGGCGGCGGCATCCGACTTGCGGCCCGAGAGCAGGCCCGTGACCACGCCCGAGCGGGCGAGCATCTTCAGGCCGTGACCGTCGAGGATGCCGAAGACCTTCATCGCCTCGCCGTCCGGCCCGTAGTAGAGGCGCCCGTCCGTGAGCACGCCGTCCACGTCGAAGAGGGCGAGGCGGATGGCGCGGGCCCGTTCTTCAGGTGTCTTCACGATCGGACCGTCAGATCACGCCCGCCCGCAGGAGGTCGTCGACGTGCACGGCGCCGACGAGCCGGCCGTCGTCGTCGACGACGAGGAGCCTGCCGCTCACGTGGTGGGCCTGCATCATCTGCGCGGCCTCGGCGGCAAGGCGGCCGGGGCCGATCGAACGCGGGTTGCGCGTCATGACGTCCGCCACCTTCAGCCCGCGGATGTCCTCGTGCCTCTCGAGCGTGCGCCGCAGGTCACCGTCGGTGAAGAGCCCGGCCACGCGGCCGTCGTCGGCGACGATCGCGGTCATGCCCAGCCCCTTCTGGCTCATCTCCAGGATGGCCTCCTTGAGCGTCGCCCCCAGGCCCACCTTCGGCAGCTTGTCGCCGGAGTGCATCACGTCGGAGACGTGCAGCAGGAGCTTGCGGCCCAGCGCGCCGCCCGGATGGTGCAGCGCGTAGTCCTCCTCCCCGAAGCCGCGCTTCTCCAGGAGCGCCACGGCGAGCGCGTCGCCGAGCGCGAGCACGGCCGTGGTGCTCGCGGTGGGCGCGAGGTTCATCGGGCACGCCTCCTTCTCGACCGCGGCGTCGAGATGCACGTCGGCCTCGGTGGCCAGCGTGGAGTGCGCGCGGCCGGTGATGGCGATCACCTTCGCGCCGCGGCGCTTGATGAGGGGCAGGATGCGCAGGATCTCGTCGGACTCGCCCGAGTTGGAGATCGCGACCACGACGTCGCCCGCGGCGATCATCCCCACGTCGCCGTGGCTCGCCTCGCCGGGGTGCATGAAGAACGCGGGCGTGCCGGTGGAGGCGAGCGTCGAGGCGATCTTGCTGCCGATGTGGCCCGACTTGCCCATGCCCGTCACGACGACGCGGCCGCTCGCGCCGAATATCGTGGCCACGGCCTCGAGGAAGGCGGCGCCAAGCCTCTGCGTCAGGGCGGCCACGGCGCCCGCCTCGATCTCGAGCACCTGCCTCGCGAGCGCGAGGATGCGCTCGTCGTCGGGAAGCGGCCGGGGATGGTGTAGATTTGTCACGGGGGAAAGTATAAAGGGATTGACCCACCCCCGCCGCCG
>JAHCLE010000234.1 GCA_026125445.1 Burkholderiales bacterium | reverse complement strand
TGGTGCCCAGAAGAGGACTCGAACCTCCACGGTGTTACCCGCCAGTACCTGAAACTGGTGCGTCTACCAATTCCGCCATCTGGGCTTTGCCTGGCCGAAGCCAGCCAAGCCCGTAATTTTAGAAGGAAGACCCTTTTTTGTCCAGTAAAACCAAGACCCTGCGACATGCGGACCCCCACCGGGACCGCGAAGCCGCCAAGTACGAGCACCCCCTGCCCAGCCGCGAGATGATCCTCGAGGTGCTGGACCGGGAGGGTGTCCCCCTCTCCGAGGACCGCCTCGCCTCGCTCCTGGGAATCGAATCGCACGAGCGCGAAGGCTTCGGCCGGCGCCTGGGCGCCATGGAGCGCGAAGGCCAGGTGATGAGGAACCGCCGCGGCGCCATCCTCGTCGCCGACAAGGCCGGCCTCGTGAAAGGCCGCGTCATCGGCCACGCCGACGGCTTCGGCTTCCTCAAGCCCGAGGACGGCAGCGAGGACCTCTTCCTCGCCGCCAAGCAGATGCACAAGGCGCTGCACGGCGACGTCGTGCTCGCCCGCGTCACCGGCCTGGATCGCCGCGGCCGCCGCGAAGGCTCCATCGTCGAGGTGCTCGAGCGCGCCAATTCCCGGATCGTCGGCCGGCTCTTCGTCGAGCAGGGCGTGATGTTCATCGCCGCCGAGGACAAGCGCATCTCGCAGGATTTCCTCGTGCCCCCGGACGGCGCCAAGGGCGCCAGGCACGGCCAGGTGGTGGTGGCCGAGATCATCCAGCAGCCCACGAAGGAATCCGAGCCCATCGCGCGCGTGGTCGAGATCCTCGGCAACTACGCCGACCCGGGCATGGAGATCGAGATCGCGCTGCGCAAGCACGACCTGCCGCACGTCTTCTCCAACGATTCCGAGAAGCAGGCCGCGAAGTACGGCGACAAGGTCCTCGCCAAGGACCTCAAGGGCCGCAAGGACCTGCGCGATCTTCCCTTCGTGACGATCGACGGCGAGACGGCGAAGGACTTCGACGACGCCGTGTGCGCCGTGCCGCTCGCCAAGGGGTGGAAGCTCTGGGTCGCCATCGCCGACGTCTCCCACTACGTCCGCCCCGGCGACGCGCTGGACCGCGATTCGCAGGAGCGCGGCAACTCCGTGTACTTCCCGCGGCGCGTGATCCCGATGCTGCCCGAGGCGCTCTCCAACGAGCTGTGCTCGCTGAAGCCCAAGGTGGACCGCCTCACGATGGTGTGCGAGATGGAGGTCTCGACCAGCGGGACCGTGCGCCACTACCAGTTCTACCCCGCGGTGATCCACTCGCACGCGCGCCTCACCTACACGCGCGTGGCCGCGCTGCTGGAGGGCCGCGAGCCCGAGCCGCCCATCGAGAAGAAGCTCCATCCCTCGATCGAGACCCTCTACGCCGTCTTCAAGGCCCTGCTGGGCGCGCGGGCCAAGCGCGGGGCCATCGACTTCGACTCCGTCGAGACGCAGATGATCTTCGACGAGCACGGCAAGATCGAGCGCATCGTGCGCGTTGAGCGCAACGACGCCCACCGCCTGATCGAGGAGTGCATGCTGGCGGCCAACGTGTGCGCCTCCGATTTCCTCATCGCGAACGGCCAGCCCACGCTCTACCGCATCCACGAGGGGCCCACGCCGGAAAAGCTCGAGGCGCTGCGCTCGATGCTCAAGGACTTCGGACTCACGCTGGGCGGCGGCGACGAGCCGCACGCCAAGGACTACGCGGCGCTCCTCAACCGCATCAAGGACCAGCCGTACGCGGGACTGCTGCAGACGGTGATGCTGCGCTCGCTGCGCCAGGCCGTGTACAGCCCGGAGAACGTGGGCCACTTCGGGCTCGCCTACGAGGGCTACACGCACTTCACCTCGCCCATCCGCCGCTACCCGGATCTCCTCGTGCACCGCGCCATCAAGGCCGTGCTCTCGGGCAAGACCTACGACGCGGGCGACTGGAACGCGCTCGGCGTGCACTGCTCGGAGACGGAGCGCAGGGCAGACGACGCCACGCGCGACGTCGAGACCTGGCTCAAGTGCTACTTCATGCAGGACCACGTGGGCGACGAGTTCGAGGGCACCGTGAGCGGCGTGACGGGCTTCGGGCTCTTCGTCACGCTCGACGAGCTCTTCATCGACGGGCTGGTGCACATCTCGGACCTGGGCAGCGACTACTTCCAGTTCGACCAGCAGCGCCACCTGCTGCGAGGGGAGCGCACGGGTGTGCGCTACCAGCTCGGCGCGCGCGTGAAGGTGCGCGTGGTGCGGGTGGACATCGAGACGGCCAAGATCGACTTCGTGCTCGTGGATTCCGCGGGCAAGCCGCGTTCCGGCGAGGGCGAGATGCCCCACGCCATTCCCGTGCCGGTCATCGCCAGGCCGCGCGACCAGGACAAGAAGCACTCGAAGCTGGACACGCGGCTATCGGATGGCGGGAAGAAGAAGCGGAAATAAGAAGGCACATCGATGAAGACACTCGCAGGATTCCACGCCGTCAAGGGCCGCCTGAAGCAGAAGGCGGACTCCGTGCGCGAGCTCTACGTGGACGGCGGCCGCACCGACGCGCGCATGAAGGAGCTGAAATCGCTCGCCGAAAAGCTGGGCGTGCGGGTGATGACGGTGGACGCCAAGCGCCTGGATGGCATGGCCGGCGGCGCCCGCCACCAGGGCGTGGTCGCGATGGCCGACGAAATGCGCATGCCCCAGTTCATCGAGGACGTGCTGGAGGGCCTCGAGGAGCCGCCGCTCCTGCTGTTGCTCGACGGCGTGCAGGATCCGCACAACCTGGGAGCCTGCCTGCGCGTGGCCGACGGGGCCGGGGCGCATGCCGTCATCGCCCCCAAGGACCGCGCCTGCGGCCTCACCACCGCCGCGGCCAAGGTCGCCTCGGGGGCGGCCGAGACCGTGCCCTACATCGTCGTCACCAACCTCGCCCGCACCATGCGCGACCTCAAGGAACGCGGGATCTGGATGGTGGGCACGGCCGACGATGCGCCCCAGACCCTGTGGCAGGCCAAGCTCGAAGGCGCCCTGGGCATCGTCCTGGGGGCGGAGGGGGAGGGCCTGCGCCGCCTCACCCGCGACACCTGCGACCACCTCGTCTCCATCCCCATGATGGGGTCGGTGGAGAGCCTGAACGTTTCGGTGGCGAGCGGTGTCTGTCTCTACGAGGTTCGGCGCCGCCGAAGCTAACCCGAAAAGGGGTCAGGTTACTTTGCACAAATATTGTGCAAAGTAACCTGACCCCATTGACTCCCCTACGAATGGAGTGAACCGATGCGTGTGCTGCGCCTGATCGCCCTGTGCCTCGCCTTCGTCGCCGGCCCCGCCCTCGCCCAGGCCCTGCCGCAGGGGGTGACGAAGGTCACGTCCGTCGAGGGCATCACCGAGTACCGGCTGGAGAACGG
>JAHCLE010000233.1 GCA_026125445.1 Burkholderiales bacterium | reverse complement strand
TGTTAACGGCGGTCGATTCCCGCACAAATCCGGCGTCCACCGCCGGCACGGCACAGCATGACCTTGATCTGGTGAGCGGATAGCGACTGTTTGCTTGATGGGGTCAGGGGCGTTGGAAGGCGCCCGTAGGGCGACTGGAAACGCCCCTGACCCCGGCGCGCCGATGGCGGGCGGCGGGGTGTTCGTGCAATCGGGAGGGAGGGCGTTTGGCACCCGAGTGGCCGATGCGCGCACAATCGGGCTCGGCCTGTGGCAACGCAGGCGCGACACCGGCTCAAACCGCCAAGTCATCCCCAGTGTCGCGCCCCACACCCGCGCAAGCCTGCGCGGTCGTTGCGCCCGTAGTCTTTCACGAAGTGGGCGCTGGCGTCGAGTCTCCCACCGGCCCCAGGGCCCATGGAGTCGACCGGACGACGCTATCTCTGTGCTGCATGCCGCGCGGCAGTGCTGATCTGCAGCCACTGCGATCGGGGGCAGCGCTATTGCGCCGCCGGCTGCGCCCAGCGTGCCCGCGCGGCCTCGCTGCGGGCAGCCGGCACGCGCTACCAGGCGAGCTTCCCGGGGCGCCTGGCACACGCGCAACGCCAGCGCCGCTACCGCGCGCGACGCCAGGAAGTGACGCATCAGGGTTCCCCGCCGCCGGCCCCGCCTGTTGAAGTAAGGACCGCGCCGACCGTGCCCGAATCCGTGCCCGAGTCCGTACCGTCCGCGAGCGGGCAGTGCCACCTGTGCCACCGCGCACTGTCCCCGTTCGTGCGTCAGGACTTCCTGCACTCCCCGGTTCGGCGCCCTTGCCCCCGATCCGAACGGAGTCCGCCCCGCCATGGCCCTGTCCCCTGAACACGAGGCGCAGATCCTGCGCTACTACCACGCCGAGCGCTGGCGCATCGGCACCATCGCCGCGCAGCTCGGGCTGCACCGCGACACCGTCGCGCGCGTGCTCGCCCAGGCCGGCCTGCCCCGGCACGGCCCCGTGCAGCGCGCCTCGGCGATCGACCCCTATCTGCCCTTCCTCCACGAGACGCTCGCGCAGTTTCCGCGCCTCACGGCCGCGCGGCTCTACGACATGGTGCGCGCACGCGGTTACCCCGGGCGCCCCGATCACTTCCGCCACCTCATCGCCCGCCACCGCCCGCGCCCGAGCGCCGAGGCCTACCTGCGGCTACGCACCCTGCCCGGCGAGCAGGCCCAGGTCGACTGGGGGCACTTCGGGCACCTGACGATCGGGCGCGCGCGCCGTCCGCTGATGGCCTTCGTCATGGTGCTGTCGTGGTCGCGCCAGATCTATCTGCGCTTCTTCCTCGATGCGCGCATGGAGAACTTCCTGCGCGGCCACGTCGGCGCCTTCGAGTGCTGGGGCGCGGTGCCGCGCATCGCCCTCTACGACAATCTGAAGAGCGCGGTGCTCGAGCGTTGCGGCAACGCGATCCGCTTCCACCCGACCCTGCTCGCGCTCGCCGGCCACTACCGCTTCGAGCCGCGCCCGGTGGCGGTGGCGCGTGGCAACGAGAAGGGGCGCGTCGAGCGCGCGATCCGCTACGTGCGCGAGGCCTTCTTCGCCGGATGCGCCTTCGCCGATCTGGACGACCTGAACGCGCAGGCCCAGGCCTGGTGCGAGGGCGTCGCCGGCGCGCGGCGCTGCCCCGAGGACGCCTCGATGACGGTGGCCGAGGCCTTTGCGGCCGAGCGCGAGCGCCTGCTCGCGCGGCCCCAGGCGCCGTTCCCGACCGACGAGCTGCGCGCGGTGTCGGCGGGCAAGACCCCGTACGTGCGCTTCGACCTGAACGACTACTCGATCCCCCACACCCATGTGCGGCGCCCCCTCACCGTGTGCGCCGACCCGCTGCGGGTGCGCATCCTCGACGGCGAGGACGTGATCGCCACCCACGCGCGCAGCTACGACCGCCGCCAGCAGATCGAGTCTGCCGCGCACCTCGAGGCGCTCGTCGCACACAAGCGCGCGGCCAGTGCGCACCGCGCCACCGACCGCCTGACGGCGGCCGTGCCCACCTGCCAGGCGCTGCTCGCCCAGGCCGCCGAGCGCGGTGAGCCGCTCGGGCGCACCACGCGCGCGCTCACCGACCTGCTCGACCGCTACGGCGCGGACGAACTGGGCGCCGCCGTCGACGAGGCGCTCGCGCGCGGCGTGCCGCACCCCAACGCGGTACGCCTGGCGCTCGAGCGCCGGCGCGAGGCGCCCCCGCCGCTGGGCGTGCCGCTGCCCGCGCATCTGAAGACGCGCGATGTCACCGTGCGCGCCCACCCCTTGGCCGGCTACGACCGCCTGCTGGAGGACGACCATGACGACGCCTGAACCGCTGCTCGCACGCGCCCGTGCGCTGCAACTGCACGGCGTGGTGAGCCACTGGGCCGAGTGCGCCCAGGCCCCGTGGGTCGCCCCGCTCATCGAGTGGGAGGAGACCGAGCGCGCCCGACGCTCACTCGAGCGCCGGCTGCGCTGCGCGCACATCGGCCGCTTCAAGCCGCTGGCCGACTTCGACTGGCGCTGGCCCGAGCAGTGCGACCAGGCCGCCATCGCAGAGCTGATGACGCTCGGCTTCCTCGAGACCGCCACCAACGCCTTGCTGGTCGGCCCCTCCGGGCTCGGCAAGACCACCATCGCGCAGAACATCGCCCACCAGGCGGTGCTGCGCGGGCACACCGTGCTCTTCACCACCGCCGGCCAGCTCCTGGGCGAGCTCGCCGCGCTCGACTCCGACTCCGCGCTGCGCCGCCGCCTGCGCCACTACGCCAGCCCCACGCTCCTGGTGATCGACGAGGTCGGCTACCTCTCCTACTCGAACCGCCACGCCGATCTGCTCTTCGAGCTCATCAGCCGTCGCCACGAGAAAAAGAGCACCCTCATCACCACCAACAAGTCCTTTGCCGAATGGTCCGAGGTGTTCCCCAACGCCGCCTGCGTGGTCGCGCTCATCGACCGCCTGGTCCATCACGCCGAGATCATCGCCCTCAAGGGCCCGTCCTGGCGCCACAAGGAAGCCCAGGAGCGCGCCGCCACCAACGCCCGCAAACGCAAATCCGCACGGAGCCCCGCATGAAGACCGATCACCCGCCGTCCGGGCTGCTGCGCGGCCTGGACCTGCTCATCGACGCCGACTGGACGCCCGAGCAGGCCCGGGCCGTGATCGAGCTGCTCGACGATCTGCGCGAGCGCATCTGGGCGCACTACGAGCTCGCCTTGTTCGAGCACTACCGCCAGGACCGCCTCACGCAGGCCGAGCTGCCGTTCGACGATCCGTCGTTCTGATCGAGCCCCGCCCCCAGCACAACGAGGGCCGACGCGCGCGGCCCTCGTGCCGTTTACGGCGCCGCCGGCGCCCACTCGACGACGCCGTTTAACGACGCCAGATTTGTGCGGAATCAGGGAGCCGGCAACA
>JAHCLE010000232.1 GCA_026125445.1 Burkholderiales bacterium | reverse complement strand
GACGCGGTGCCACTCGGTCTTCTCCTGCTTCTCGCCGTTCTTGTCCTTCCAGGTCTCGGTGGTCGCGATCGAGACGTTGGTGACGGCGCCGCCGTCGGGCATGTAGCGCGTCTCGGGATCGCGGCCGAGATTGCCGATGAGGATGACTTTGTTGACTGATGCCATGGTTTCTCCCGGGGTCAGGGGTTGGTCGTCTGCGGTTCGTGGGTCTCGTGCGGTTCGTGCTCGCGCTCGGAGGGCTCGCGCATCGGCCAGGCGGTCGCGAGCCACGCGATCGCGACGGCGAGGCAGGTCGCCAGCAGGGCCGCGGGGCCGTGATGCTGCGCGATGGCGCCGCCCGCGGCGCCGCCGACGAACGTCCCGAGGAACTGCACGCTCGAGTAGACGCCCGATGCGGCTCCCTTGGCCGACGGCGGGGCCGCCTTGGACACCAGCGCGGGCAGCTTGGCCTCTAGAACGTTGAACGCGGCGAAGAAGATGACAAGCCCCGCGGTGAGGAGCGCCAGGCGGTCGGCCGAGGCCGCGAGGACGGCGATGCCGGCGGCCATCAGGGCCACCGAGCCCAGGAAGACGGCGCGCTCGTGGCGCGCGATGCGCCGGACCGCCACGAAGGGGAGCATCAGGACGAACCCGGTGCCCACGGCGCCCAGGTACATCGTCCAGTGCTCGTTCGAGGCGAGCCCCGCCCGCACCAGCGAGTGCGGGACGACGACGAAGGTCGCCATCAGCACCGCGTGCAGCGCGAAGATGCCCACGTTGAGCCGGATGAGCTCCGAATCGCGCAGCACCGCAAGGAAGGGAACCGGCGCCGCGCCGTGCCGCCGCGGCGGGGGCTCGGGCACGACCCAGACGACGATCACCACGGCCGCCATCGCGAGGACCCCCGTGAGGGCGAAGATGCCGGGGACGCCGATCGCGTCGCGCAGGAAAGGCGCGGCCACGAAGGAGCCCGCGAAGGCGACCCCGATGGTCGAGCCGATGATCGCCATCGCCTTCGTGCGCTGGCTGGGCCGCGTGAGGTCGCCCGCCATGGCGATGGCCACGCCCGAAATGGCCCCGGCGCCCTGGATGGTCCGGCCGAGGATGACCGCCCAGGGCGAGTGCGCGAACGCGCAGAGGGCGCTGCCCGCCGCGAACAGGACGAGCCCCGCCACCATCACGGGCTTGCGCCCGAGGCGGTCCGAGACCCATCCGAAGGGGATCTGCAGAATGGCCTGGGTGAGCCCGTAGGCGCCCAGGGCGAAGCCGACGAGGGTCAGGTTCCAGCCGGGCAGGCCCTCCGCGTAGAGGGCGAACACCGGCAGGATGATGAACATCCCGAAGAGGCGCAGGCCGAAGATCGAGGCGAGGGAAAAGCTCGCCCGGAGCTCCAGGGCGCTCATGCGGACCGGAGATGGGGCCAAGGGGGGGATTCGAAGGGGAAAGAACGCTCAGGTATATTAGCAGATTGCCCTTCGGCGCCGCCCCGGCGGCCGGGGCGGCAAGCCCCGAGGACCGAACGCCCCGACATCCGCATGGACCACATCCGCATCCGCGGCGCGCGCACCCACAACCTGAGGAACGTCCACCTCGACATCCCCCGCGACCGGCTGGTGGTGATCACCGGGCTTTCGGGCTCCGGCAAGTCGTCGCTCGCCTTCGACACCCTCTACGCGGAAGGCCAGCGGCGCTACGTGGAGTCGCTGTCGGCGTACGCGCGCCAGTTCCTCCAGCTCATGGAGAAGCCCGACGTGGACCTGATCGAGGGGCTCTCGCCCGCCATCTCGATCGAGCAGAAGGCGACCTCCCACAACCCGCGCTCCACGGTCGGCACCGTCACCGAGATCCACGACTACCTGAGGCTGCTCTTCGCGCGCGTGGGCGACCCTCACTGCCCCGAGCACGGCCAGGCGCTCTCCGCACAGAGCGTCTCCCAGATGGTCGACCACGTGCTTGCCCTGCCGGAGGGCACGCGGGTCATGGTGCTCGCCCCGCTGGTCACCGGGCGCAAGGGCGAGCAGGCCGAGCTCTTCGAGGAGCTGCGCTCGCAGGGCTTCGTGCGGCTTCGCATCAACGGCGAGGTGCACGAGATCGACCGCCTGCCGAAGCTCGACCGCAACCGCAAGCACACCGTCGAGATCGTCGTCGACCGCCTGAAGGTCCAGGCCGACGCGAAGCAGCGCCTGGCGGAGTCCTTCGAGACGGCCCTGCGCCACGCCGACGGGCGGGCGCTGGCCGTGGAGATGGACGGCGGCCGCGAGCACCTCTTCTCGGCCAAGTTCGCCTGCCCCCTGTGCAGCTACTCGCTGCCGGAGCTCGAGCCCCGCCTCTTCTCGTTCAACAACCCGATGGGCGCCTGCCCGCGCTGCGACGGGCTGGGGCAGGTCACCTTCTTCGATCCCAAGCGCGTGGTGGCCTTCCCGCACCTGTCGCTCGCCGGGGGTGCCATCCGCGGCTGGGACCGGCGCAACCAGTTCTACTTCTCGATGCTCACGAGCCTGGCCCAGCACTACGGCTTCGACGTCGACACGCCCTTCGAGGACCTGCCGGAGAGCGCGCAGGCGGTGGTCCTCGACGGCTCGGGGGACGAGAAGGTCACCTTCCGCTACCCCGGCGAGCGCGGGCGCTCGGCCGTGAAGGAGCACCCCTTCGAGGGGATCCTCCCGAACCTGGAGCGCCGCTACCGCGAGACCGACTCGGCCGCCGTGAAGGAGGAGCTCGCCAAGTACCTCAACAACCGCGCCTGCCCGGAATGCGAGGGGGCGCGGCTGCGCAGGGAGGCGCGCCACGTGCGGGTCGCGGGCCGTTCGATCCAGGAGGTCTCCGCGATGCCGCTGAAGGACGCGCAGCCCTTCTTCGAGTCCCTCGCCCTGCCGGGAAACCGCCAGGCGATCGCGGAGAAGATCCTGCGCGAGATCGCCAACCGGATCCGCTTCCTGAACGACGTGGGCCTGGACTACCTCTCGCTCACGCGCTCGGCGGACACGCTCTCGGGCGGCGAGGCCCAGCGCATCCGGCTCGCGAGCCAGATCGGCTCCGGGCTCACCGGCGTGATGTACGTCCTCGACGAGCCTTCCATCGGCCTGCACCAGCGCGACAACGCGCGCCTCATCGACACCCTCAAGCGCCTGCGTGACCTCGGCAACTCCGTGATCGTGGTCGAGCACGACGAGGAGGCCATCCACGCGGCCGACCACGTGGTGGACATGGGGCCCGGCGCGGGCGAGCACGGCGGCGAGGTGGTCGCGCAGGGCACGCCCACCGAGATCGAGCGCAATCCGGCCTCGCTCACCGGCCAGTACCTCTCGGGACGGCGCACGATCGCGGCACCGGCGAGGCGCCACCGCCGCGACGCCGCCACCAGCCTGCGGGTGGCGGGCGCGCGCGGCAACAACCTCAAGGACGTGAGCGTCGAAATTCCC
>JAHCLE010000231.1 GCA_026125445.1 Burkholderiales bacterium | reverse complement strand
CAGTACGCGCGCCGCATGGGCTTCAGGGTCGTCGCGGTGGGCCGCGGCGCGGACATCGCCGAGGACGCCCGCAGGCTCGGCGCGCACGTCTACGTCGATGCCGAAGCCGAGGATGCCGCGGCGCGGCTGAAGGCCATGGGCGGCGCGCAGGTGATCCTCACGACCATCACCGACAGCGATGCGGCGTCCGCCCTCATGCCGGGACTCGCGCCGCAGGGCAGGCTCCTCGTGGTCGGCGTGGGCCGAAGCCCCCTCAAGGTGTCGCCCGGCCCGCTGGTCGGCGGCGAGCGCATCGTGCAGGGCGCCATCACCGGCTCGGCGTACGAGACCGAGAAGACGCTCGACTTCAGCGTCCTCGCCGATATCCGGCCGATGATCGAGACCGCGCCCCTGGAGCGCGCGTTCGAGGCCTACCAGCGCATGCGCTCCGGGCAATCGCGCTTCCGCATGGTCCTCACGATGGCGCCGTCCTGACCAGGGTGGCCCGCAGGATAATTTGGTCAGCATATTGACCAAATACGCATAATTTGGTCAAAATAGTGACCAAATGAACACTTCGAAAGTCAATCCCGTCCTGGAGCGCCAGTTGCTGCTGCAGCTGGGCGACCGCCTCAAGCGCCTGCGCAAGGCGCAGGGGCTTGGCACGGTCGCGATGGCCGAGCGCGCGGGCATCACCCGCAATACCCTGCGGGCAGTCGAATCGGGCGACCCCGCTCCCTCTATCGGCACTTACCTGCGCGTGATGTCCTTGCTGGGCGTAAGCGGCGAGCTGGCCCTTTTGGCCGGGGATGTCATGCAGCCTCCGCCGGCGGATTCCGCCGCGGCGCGATCCCGACGTGCGCCACCGGTCGTGCAGGTGAGCGTCTCTGCGGAGGAAGCGAGGCACCGGCTCCAGGATCTGCAGAGCATTGCACTCCATGAGGAGGCCGTGCGCCTGGCCAAGGCCGATCCGGCGCTGGTGCAGCAAGCCCGGGAAACGACCACGCGTTGGCTCGCTACCGGAGATTCCCGCTCCGCAAGCCTGTGGCGCGAGTGGCTGAACATCCTGGGTGCCGGCACCTGGCGCAAGGTGCTCGGCCCCACGCGGCATGCGCAGCAGTTGCGGCAGGCGTCGCCGCTCGTCACCGTCCTTCCCAAAGAAGCGCGCCAGCGCATCCTCGAGCAAGTCGGCGACCTCAGGAAAGGGATCGAGCTCGGCGGCATGAAGAATCGCCGCGGGATGGGAAAGGCGCGAGGGGGATGACGTGACGCGAGGGGAACTCGAACACATCATCCGCGCCAGCGGCGAAATCACGGACCAGTACGAGTTCGTGATCGTCGGAAGCCAGTCGATGCTCGGTTCCGTGCCCAGGCCCGAAGGGGTGTTCACGGTTTCCATGGAGGCCGACATCTACCCGCTCCGGGCTCCCGAGCTGGCTGACAGGATCGATGGCGCCATCGGGGAAGGCTCGCAGTTCCACCGGACATACGGCTACTACGCCCAGGGAGTCGGCCCGGAAACGGCCACGTTGCCACGGGATTGGACAAGCCGCGTGCATCGAGTCCAAAGCGTCAATACAGGAGATCGAGTCGGATTCTGTCTGGACCTGCGCGATCTCTTCCTCGCGAAGGCCATCGCAGGACGCGAGAAGGATCGCGAGTTCTGCATCGCGCTCTTCGAACATCGCTACATCACCCCAGCCCAGGTCCTGGAGCTCGTTCCCACCATGCCCATCGATGGCGAGCGTCAGCGGAAGCTGCGCGCAACCATTCGTCGCTGGGCGAAGGCAGCACGAATGGATCGCCAACCTACCCCACATCGCCCATGACTCGCCGTTCCCCCCTCGACATCGATACCCTCTGGGCACTCGACCGCGTCGCGAGCATCGCCCTCTCCCCCGACGGATCCGCGGCCGCCTGTGCCGTGACGACCTACTCGATGGAGGAGAACAAGGGCGCGACGAGCCTCTGGCTTCTCCGGACCGACTCGCTCGCCCCCAAGCGCCTCACCCGCTGCGGCGAGAAGGACGCGAAGCCCGCCTGGTCGCCCAAGGGCGATCGCATCGCCTTCGTCGCGAAGCGCGAGCAGGAGGGCGCGAAGGACGGCGAGCCGCAGCTCTACGTGATCGACGCGGCGGGCGGCGAGGCCGGGCGCGTGACGAATTTCGCCCCCGGCGTCGAGGACTTCAAGTGGATGCCCGACGGGCGGCGCATCGCCTTCGTGTCCTGGGTCTGGCCGGACGAGAAGGGCAGCCGCGCTCAAGAGCGGCGGCACAAGGCTTTCACCGAGCGCAAGGAAAGCGCCTACGTCACCTCGCAGGCCCATTACCGGTACTTCGACCGCAACCTTCCCATGGGGCGCGTGCCGCACCTGCTGCTGCTGGACCTCGCGAGCGGCCGAATCACGGATCTCTTCGAGGGCACGGCTCTCGAGCTTCCCCGGATGGAGACCGGCGCGGTCCATTTCGACATCGCCCCCGACGGCCGGCGCATCGCCTTCGTGCACGATCCCGATCCCCGCAAGCTCGCGGCGAATCCCACCGCGATCGCCGAGATCGAGCTGGCCACCCGCCGCGTCACGGCGCTCACGAGGGACGCCGACTGGTCGTACGACGCGCCGCGTTACAGCCCCGACGGCGCGCGCATCGCCTGCATCGCGACGAACGTGGGCCGCCGGCACACGATGTTGGGCCGGCTCGCCTTCCTGCAGCGTGGCGGTCCGCCGCGCGTGGTCGGGGGCGCCTGGCCCATCGACGTGGAGGGGCCGCTTCGCTGGGCGCCGGATGGCCGGTCGGTGCTCTTCGCGGCGCAGGAGAAGGGGCGCTGCCACCTGTGGCGCTCGGGCATCGGAGGCGAGAACCCCGACGTCGCCGTGCAGGGCGGCTGGGTGCAAGGCTTCGACGTCGGCGGCGCGCCGGGCGAGGAGACGATCGTCGTGGCCGCGGACTGCGCCGCCCATCCGGTGCAGGTGCACGCGATCCGCTCCGGCGCCGCGCGGCGCATCGAGCGCTTCAACGACGACAAGCTGGCGCGCGTGGCCCTGGGAGAGACGCGCGAGGTCGCCCTGCGCGGCGCGCTCGGCGACGAGGTCCAGATGTTCCTCACCTTCCCGCCGCGCTTCGATCCGCGCCGCAAGCATCCCGTGCTCCAGGTGATCCACGGGGGCCCCTACACCGCGGCCGGCGACACGTTCGGATACCGCTGGAACACGCACGTGTTCGCCTCGCGGGGCTACGTGGTGGCGGCCGTGAACTACCACGGCTCCAGCGGCTTCGGCTTCGCCTTCCGCGACAGCATCATGGGACGGCAGGGGAGGCTGGAGACCGAGGACATCGAGGCGGCCACCGACTGGCTGCTCGCGAAGCCCTGGGCGGACCGCAAGCGCGTGTTCGCCGCCGGCGGCAGCTACGGCGGGTTCCTCGTCGCGTGGATGAACGGGCACGTGCGT
>JAHCLE010000230.1 GCA_026125445.1 Burkholderiales bacterium | reverse complement strand
ATGGAGATCCCGGCTGGGCTGCCGCGCGCCCAAGGCCTCTATGACCCCCGCCGCGAGCGCGACGCCTGCGGCGTCGGCTTCGTCGCGCACATCAAGGGGAAGAAGTCCCACGACATCGTCTCGAAGGGGCTCACGATCCTCAACAACCTCACCCACCGGGGCGCCACGGGGGCGGACCCGCTGCACGGCGACGGCGCCGGCATCCTGGTGCAGATCCCCGACGGCTTCTTCCGGGAGGAGATGGCCAAGCAGGGGGTGAAGCTTCCCAAGGCCGGCGCCTACGGCGTGGGCATGGTGTTCCTGCCGCAGAACCCGGCCGCGCGCTCGGCCTGCGTGCGCGAGATCGAGCGCGCCATCGCCAACGAGGGCCAGGCGCTCCTCGGCTGGCGCGACGTGCCGTTCGACCCCGCCTCGCTCGGCCACACCGCCAAGAGCACGATGCCGGTGATCCGGCAGGTCTTCGTCGGCGCCGGCCGCGGCCAGCTCGACCGCGACGCCTTCGAGAGGAAGCTCTACATCATCCGCAAGGCCTCCGGCCACGCGATCCGCGCCCTGGGGCTCGCGAACGCCGGGCAGTTCTACGTGCCCTCGTTCTCGCACCGGACCATCGTCTACAAGGGGATGCTGCTCGCGCACCAGGTGGGCGAGTTCTTCACCGACCTTCGCGACAAGCGCTTCGTGTCCGCGCTCGCGCTCGCGCACCAGCGCTTCTCGACCAACACGTTCCCGACCTGGGACCTCGCGCACCCCTTCCGCTTCATCGCGCACAACGGCGAGATCAACACGCTGCAGGGCAACCTCAACTGGATCCGCTCGCGCCAGGCCACCATCCACTCCAAGCTCCTCGGCCCGGACCTCGACAAGATCTGGCCGCTCATCTACGAGGGCCAGTCGGACTCGGCCTCCTTCGACAACGCGCTCGAGCTCCTCGTCATGGGCGGCTACCCCATCGCGCACGCGATGATGCTCATGATCCCCGAGGCCTGGGCCGGCAATCCCCTCATGGACGCCAAGCGCCGCGCGTTCTACGAGTACCACGCGGCCCTCATGGAGCCCTGGGACGGCCCGGCGGCGGTCGCGTTCACGGACGGGAAGTTCATCGGCGCCACCCTCGACCGGAATGGATTGCGCCCCGCGCGCTACTTCATCACCGACGACGACCTCATCGTCATGTCCTCCGAGATGGGCGTGCTGGACATACCCCAATCGAAGATCGTCAAGAAGTGGCGCCTGCAGCCCGGCAAGATGCTGCTCGTCGACATCGAGCACGGCCACATCGTCTCCGACGAGGAGTTGAAGCGCGACCTCGCCGCCGAGCGCCCCTACCAGGACTGGCTGGACCGCACCCAGCTTCGCCTGGAGGACCTGCCCGCGCCGGCCCGGGTCGAGACGCCCGACACCGACAAGCTCCTCGACCGCCAGCAGGCCTTCGGCTACACGCAGGAGGACCTCAAGATGCTCCTCACGCCCATGGCCGTCGCGGGCGAGGAGCCGGTGGGCTCCATGGGCGACGACACGCCCGTGGCGGTGCTCTCCAACCGCTCGAAGCCGCTGTACGCGTACTTCCGCCAGCTCTTCGCGCAGGTGACCAACCCGCCGATCGACCCGATCCGCGAGCAGCTCGTGATGTCGCTCGTGTCCTTCATCGGCCCGCGGCCCAACCTCCTGTCGCCGGACTCCACCGAGCCCGTGATGCGCCTGGAGGTCGCGCAGCCCATCCTCACCTTCGAGGACATGGAGAAGCTGCGCCGCGCCTCGGAGAGCACCAACGGCCACTTCGTGAGCGAGATCCTGTCCATGTGCTATCCCGCCGAGTGGGGCGTGGAGGGCATGGAGCCGGCGCTCGCCCAGCTTTGCGCGGACGCCGAGGACGCCGTGAGGAAGGGCGTCAACATCATCATCCTCACCGACCGCGACACCTCCGCGGCGCTCGCCCCGATCCCGGCGCTCCTCGCCACGGCCGCCGTGCACCACCACCTGGTGCGCGCGGGGCTTCGCACGCGCTCGGGCCTCGTGGTCGAGACCGGCAGCGCGCGCGAGGTGCACCACTTCGCCTGCCTCGCGGGCTTCGGCGCCGAGGCGATCCACCCCAACCTCGCCTTCGCCACGCTGCTCGACATCAAGGACGGCCTGCCGCAGAAGGTCGACGACAAGGAGCTGGTCAAGCGCTACATCAAGGCGATCGGCAAGGGGCTCCTCAAGGTGATGTCCAAGATGGGCATCTCCACCTACCAGTCCTACTGCGGCGCCCAGATCTTCGAGGCCGTGGGCCTCAACACGAAGTTCGTGGAGAAGTACTTCACGGGCACGTCGTCCGCCATCGAGGGCATCGGGCTCGCCGAGGTGGCCGAGGAAGCGGTGCGACTGCACCGCCAGGCCTACTCCGACGCGCCGCTCTACCGCGACAAGCTCGACCCGGGCGGCGAATACGCCTACCGCATCCGCGGCGAGGCGCACATGTGGACGCCGGACGCCATCGCCAAGCTCCAGCACTCCACGCGATCGGGCAGCTTCTCGACGTACAAGGAGTACGCGAAGCTCATCAACGAGCAGAGCGAGCGCCTGATGACGCTGCGCGGGCTCTTCGAGATCCAGTGCGCGCCGACCCCGATCCCCCTCGAGGAGGTCGAGCCCGCCAAGGAGATCGTCAAGCGCTTCGCCACCGGCGCCATGTCCCTGGGCTCGATCTCGCACGAGGCGCACTCCACGCTCGCCATCGCCATGAACCGGCTCGGCGGCAAGTCCAACACCGGCGAGGGCGGCGAGGACCCGATCCGCTACGTGCCGCTGCCCAACGGCGACTCCATGCGCTCGGCCATCAAGCAGGTGGCCGCGGGGCGCTTCGGCGTGACCACCGAGTACCTGGTGAACGCCGACGACCTGCAGATCAAGATGGCGCAGGGGGCCAAGCCCGGCGAGGGCGGCCAGCTTCCCGGCCACAAGGTCTCGAAGTACATCGCCAAGGTGCGCCACACGGTGCCCGGCGTGGGCCTCATCTCGCCGCCGCCGCACCACGACATCTACTCGATCGAGGACCTGGCGCAGCTCATCCACGACCTGAAGAACGTGAACCCGGCCGCGCGCGTCTCCGTGAAGCTCGTCTCGGAGATCGGCGTGGGGACGGTCGCGGCGGGTGTGGCCAAGGCCAAGGCCGACCACGTCACCATCTCCGGCTTCGACGGCGGCACGGGCGCCTCGCCCCTGTCGTCCATCAAGCACGCCGGCAGCCCCTGGGAGATCGGCCTGGCGGAGACGCAGCAGACGCTCGTGCTCAACAAGCTGCGCGGGCGCATCTGCGTGCAGACCGACGGCCAGATGAAGACCGGCCGCGACGTGGTGGTGGGCGCGCTCCTGGGCGCCGACGAGTTCGGATTCGCCACCGCCCCGCTCGTGGTCGAGGGCTGCATCATGATGCGCAAGTGCCACCTCAACACCTGCCCGGTGGGCGTGGCCACGCAGGATCC
>JAHCLE010000023.1 GCA_026125445.1 Burkholderiales bacterium | reverse complement strand
TACATCTTTCACGCCACTTCGGAAGCCACTCGTCCAGCGCGCGCGGGTCGGCAAAGAGGGCGCGAAGCGGCGCCTCGTTCCCGGCCGCGGCATCCGCGAGGTGCCGCCACCCGAGCGTGAAGTCCACGCGCGCCGCCTGCAGGAGCGCGAGCCAGATCTCGGCCAGCGCACCATCGTCGGATTCCTCACGGACGAAGCCCAGTTTCTCGCGCTGCCCGCGAAGGAGTTGCTCTTCGTACTGCGCCGGGAATGCGTTCAGCACCTCCATCGCGAGTGCCGCCGAGCGTTCAGCGTCGTCGTCGATCAGGGGCAGCAGCGACTCGGCCAGGCGCGCCAGGTTCCACTGCGCCATCGCCGGCTGGTTGCCGTAGGCGTAGCGCCCGTAGTGGTCGATGGAGCTGAACACGGTGGCGGGGTCGTAGGCCTCCAGGAAGGCGCAGGGCCCGAAGTCGATGGTCTCGCCGGAGACCGCCATGTTGTCGGTGTTCATCACGCCGTGGATGAAGCCCACGTTCATCCACTGCGCGATGAGCGCGGCCTGGCGCGCGGCCACCGCCTCGAGGAGGGCGAGGAAGGGGTTCGGCGTCCCGGCGATATCCGGATAGTGCCGCGCGATCGAATACCGCGCGAGCTTGCCCACCTGTCCGGTCTCGCCGCGGGAAGCGAAGAACTGGAAGGTCCCGACGCGGATGTGGCTCGCGGCGACCCGCGTGAGCACCGCGCCGGGCAGCGTGTTCTCGCGCTGCACGGGTTCCCCCGTGGCCGCGACGGCGAGGGCGCGCGTCGTGGGGATTCCCAGTGCGTGCATCGCCTCGCCGATCAGCACCTCGCGAAGCATCGGGCCCACGGCCGCCTTGCCGTCGCCGTTGCGGGCGAAGGGCGTGCGCCCGGAGCCCTTGAGGGCGATGTCGCGGCGGCGCTTGTTGCGGTCGATCACCTCGCCCAGCAGCACCGCGCGCCCGTCGCCCAGCTGCGGCGAGAAGCCCCCGAACTGGTGGCCCGCGTAGGCCTGCGCGATGGGCTCGGCGCCCTCGGGCAGCTCGTTGCCCGCGAAGAGCGCCGCCCCCCGCGGGCCGTCCAGCGCGGCCGCATCCAGCCCCAGCTCGTCGGCCAGCGCGTGGTTCAGGAAGAGGAGCTTCGGCGCTGGCGCGGCTTTCGGCTTCCAGGGCACGTAGAAACCCTGCAAGTCGCGGGCGTATGTGTTGTCGAAGGGGAAGGCGACGGCGGACATGCGGTCCCAGGTGGGGGCGACGGGGCCGACATTCTAGCCCGTCAAGTCCGCTTCGCTGCCGAGAGCGCGAAGCCGAGTCCCACCGGCACGATCGCGAGCGCCGAGGCGGTGAGCGTCCACCCGGTGCCGATCGCCTCCGCGAGCCGGCCCGCCAGGGCCACGCCCACGGATTGCCCGAGGAAGAAGAGGGAGGCGAAGAGCGCCACGGCCGCTCCCCGCCGCGTGGGCGCCATCTGCGTGGCGTTGACCTGCAGCGTGTTGTGCAGCATGTAGAAGCCGAGCCCCGCGCCGAAGCAGGTGAGCGGCGCGGCACCCAGCCACGGGATCCACGCGATGCCCAGCACCGACAGCGCGATTACGACGGTTCCCCATGCCGACAGTCGCGCCTCGCCCAGCACCGGGACGAAGCGGCGCGCGAAGATCGCGAAGACGACGCCCCCCGCGCTGACCGCGAAGAACATCGCGCCCGCCACCGGCATGGGGGCGCCCCTGACCTGGTTGAGGTGCGTGGCCACGAACGCGAGCGCGCCCAGCAGCACGACCCCCTCCAGGAAGACGGTGGTCACCACGCGCGGCACGCCCGGCGTTCGCAGCACCTCGAGCAGGTTCGCCAGCAAGTGGCCGCCCACCTCATGCGCACCCGACGGCTGCCGCCATGCCGCTCGACCGAGGACCGCGCCCACGACGAGGAACCACGCCGCCAGCGCGACGAAAGGCCACTGCCACCAGCCGCTCGCCGCGGCGAAGCCTCCGAGGACCGCGCCCACGGAGAGCCCGATGATCTGCCCCAGGAGGAAGCGCGCGAGCACGCCCTGGCGCGTCTCGTACGGGGTCACGTCGCCGACCCAGGCCATCGAGAGCGGGATGATGCACGCGCAGCTCGCCCCGGCTGCGGCGCGCGCGACGAGGAGGCTCGCGAAGGAGGGCGCCAGCGCGCAGGCGAGGGTCGCCACGGCCGACGCTCCGCAGGCGGTTGCGATGACGCGAAGCTTCCCGTGCTTGTCTCCGAGCGGACCCATCACGAGCTGCATCAGGCCGTACACGACGGCGAACACCGTGACCGTGTTCGAGGCCGAGGCGAGGCCGACGCCGTAGTCGCCGGCGAGGCGCAGGAGGAGCGCATCCATCACCCGCATCGAGGACGCGCTCGCGAAGGCGGCGAGCGAAAGCAGGACGATGGTCCTGCTGGGGGAGGCGGGCGGGGACATGGGAAGTGAGATCGAGTCCGCCGCCATCATAAACGTCAGGCCGGGGCGCGCGGCGGCCGCGACCACACCAGTGCCCCGTCGCGCCGGACCTCGCGGATGCGGTGGAAGGGAATGCTCCGTGCCACGCCTTCCTCGTCCACGAGCTCGAACATGAAGTGCTCGTCCGGCGGCATGCGCACGTCCGCGAGCGGCACGCGCACCAGCTCCGGCCGCGCGTGGTCGACGTAGGCGATCTCCCACTGCCCGCGGCCGAACCCGGGATCCCAGCGGATGCGCGCGAGGAGCTCGTGGATGGGGATCACCGCCGTCCTCGGCCCGGTCAGCAGGTCAGGTGCAGGATCGCGTTGGTGTCCTCGGGATGCTCCTGCAGCGCCACGATCGCCTGCGCGGTGGGCAGGACGAGGAGCTTCACCTTGCGCCTCGCCGCCTCGTCCTTCACCGCCTCCATCACGGGCAGCGCCCCGCCGCCCGTTCCGATGACGAGCCGCTTGCACTTCCACGGGATGTCCTCCTCGACCGACAGGGGCGTGTGCCCGAACCGCTCGCGGTACGCCTTGGAGGGCTTCTTGTCGCGCTTGCGGACCTTGCCGCGCTCGATCACGACGTCCTTCCCGTAGGTGATGCCGTCGATGCGGATGGAGCCGAAGGAGAATGCCTCGATGCGCACGGTCGCCTCCGCCTGCAGGCGGGTCCTGCGACCACGCTAGCGCGATCCAGGCGGAGGGATGTTGTCCTGGCGCAGGTATGCCGCGGATTCGGGCGCCTACCCGACGCGGGCGGCGAGCCGGCGCAGCATCGCGGCCCCATCGCCCCGCCAGGCCGGGCCGTGCATGCAGGCGAGCGTGGTGGGCGCCGTGGCGGCGAGGCGCTCGAGCAGGCGGCCCGTGTCGGGCGCGTGGGCGTAGTAGTCCATGGTGGACAGGCGCGCGGCTTCGCTGGGCTCGAGGATGTCGTCCTCGGTGAGGGCCGGGTGGTCCTCCCCGAACTGGGTGAAGAGGTCGCCGCAGAGCAGGGTGCGCGTCGTGGTTTCGACGAGGAATCCGCATTCCCATCCGTGCGGCAGGTGGGGCGTGTCGATCCACTGCACCTCGTGGGCGCCCAGGGAAAGCCGCTCCATGTCGGCGAGCACGCGGGGCGGCCGGTCGGCGAGGTCGCCGATGGAGACCATGGCGGCCACCTGCCCGCAGAGCGGCTGCGCGTGCGGCGCGGCGGCGAGGAACTGGTTGAGCGAGCCGCACTCGTCGGCCTCCACGTGCGAGAAAGAAACGTAGCGCAGCGACTCGAGCGGGATCACGCGCCCGATCGCCTCGCTCACGGCGCCGAAGAGCATGCGCGGCCCGGTGTGGAAGAGCAGGGGGGAGTCGTCGCGGACGAGGTACTGGTTGAAGGTGAAGCCGCCCGGCACGACGCTCGGCGGGACGGGCGTGCTGATGCGGAAGATGCCGTCGGCGATCTCGTCGACGCGGGTGGGGGATGCGGATGCGGTGGGGTTCATGGCTTGGCCTTTCGTGAACGGGCTCGGGTGAGGCGCGGGAGGAGGTCGGAGAGGCTGTCGGCGGCGATCCGGGCGGCCTCGGCCGTCGGGCGATCGCGGGTGAGCGCCTTCCAGGCCGGGTAGTCCAGCAGCACGAAGGCGGCATCGACGAAGGCGTCGGTGGGCTCGCGCTCCGGGGCGACCGCGGCGGCGATGAGCTGGCGCAGGGCCGCCTCGCCTCGGGCGGCGATGGCGCCCAGCTCCGGGATGAGGGCGGCCTCGTACCAACCCAGGCGCATCCAGGGGGCGAGGTGCTCGTGGCGGGCGTAGGCCGCCGCGGCGAGCAGGCGCAGCCGGGCGGCGGGAGTCCGCCCCCGGCGCAGGGTTTCCGGGCCCAGTGGCGGCGCTCCGTCCTCCACGTGTCCCGTGCAGGCGCCGAAGAGGGCGGCGAGGTCGGGAAAGTGGTTGTAGACCGTCTGCGGCGAAACCCCGGCCTGCTTCGCGATCATCGCGTAGGAGGTGCCCAGCCCGCCGTGCCTGGCGTGCAGGGCGACGGTCGCGCGCACGATGCGCTCGCGGGTCTCCTCCTCGAGGGCGGCACGGCGCAGCTTCGTGTAGGTCCTTCGGGGCATGGGCGGCTCCTTTTGATTGGATGGATTATACATCCAATTAAAATGGCGTCAAGGGTGCCGGCACCGCTCCCGGCCCGGGGGCCTTGTCCCGCCGCCGGCGATGGGCGAACCTGATCCCATGCCGCGAAAGCCGCCGCCCGCCCCGATCCCGCAATCCCGTCTCGAGCGCCTTGCGCGGATAGGAATGGCGGCCGGGGAACTCGCCGTAGGCGCCGCCGCGGAAGGCATTCGCCGCCTCGCGCGCGGGGAGGCGGCCGAGTTCGGCACCGCGCTCCTTTCCGCGCCCAACGCCAGGCGCCTGGCCGCCCGGCTGGCCCGGCTCCGCGGTGCGGCCATGAAGATCGGCCAGCTCGTCTCGCTGCAGGGCGAGGACGTCCTGCCGCCGGAATTCGCCCAGGCGCTCGCCGTGCTGCGCTCCCAGGCCTCCCCCATGCCGCCGGAGCAGGTGCGCCGCGTGCTGGGGCGCGAGTACGGCCGGGGCTGGGAAAAGCGCTTCGCGCACTTCGACTGGGAGCCCGTGGCGGCCGCCTCGATCGGGCAGGTGCACCGCGCCACCGCCGCGAACGGCCGTGACCTTGCGCTCAAGATCCAGTATCCCGGCGTCGCGCGCTCGATCGCGAGCGACGTGGACAACGTCGCGGTGCTGCTGCGCCTCTTCAACCTGCTGCCGCTGGGCATCGACGTGACCGGCATGGCGGAGGAGGCCAAGCGCCAGCTCGCGCAGGAGGCCGACTACGAGGCCGAGGGGCGCTTCCTCGAGCGCTACGCGAAGCTCGTCGCCCGCGAGCCGGGCCTCGTGGTTCCGCGCGTGCACTGGGACCTCACCACCGCGCGCATCATGGCCATGGACTACATGGCGGGCGAGCCGCTGGAGTCGCTCGCCGCGGCCCCGCAGGCCACCCGCGACGCCGTCGGCGCGCTCCTCGAGCGCCTGCTATTCCGCGAGCTCTTCGAGTTCCGGGTCATGCAGACCGATCCCAACTTCGCCAATTACCTGTGGCAGCCGGAGAGCGGGCGGATCGTGCTCCTGGATTTCGGCGCGACGAAGCGATTTGCCCCGGCCTTCGTCGAGAACTACCGGCGCATCACGCGCGCGGTGGTCGAGGGCGACCGCGAGGAAGTGGCACAAGTGGCGATGCGCATCGGCTACGCCGCGCCGGGCGATTCCCCCGAGCGGCTGGCGGCCGTCACCGACGTGATCTTCCTCGTCTGCGAGCCGCTGCGGCACCGCGGCCGCTACGACTTTCCCGGCTCGGATCTTCCCGCGCGCGTGCGCGACCTGGGCTACGACCTCGCCTTCCGGCAGGGCCTGGTGCGCGCGCCGCCGCCCGAGACGATCTTCCTGCACAGGAAGCTCGTGGGGAATTTCCTGCTGCTGGCCCGGATCGGAGCGCGGGTGGATGCGCGCTCGCTCGTGATGGAGTGTTTGGGCTGACCTCGCGTCCCGATCGGTGTAGGCTCCGCCGTCACCCCACCGAGGATTCCTCAACATGGCGGGAACCGGCCGCCTCGTCTCTCTCGTCGTGCTCGCCATGGGCGCCTTCGCGGCGAATTCGCTCCTGTGCCGCGTGGCGCTCCGCGACACCGCCATCGACCCGGGCAGCTTCACGGCGATCCGTATCGTCTCGGGCGCGCTCGCCCTGTGGCTGCTGGCCAGGGTGCGCGATCGCACGATGTCCGGCGCCGGCAGCTGGGGCTCGGCCGCGGCCCTCTTCGGCTACGCGGCCGCCTTCTCGTTCGCCTACGTGCAGCTGACCGCGGCCGTGGGCGCGCTGATCCTGTTCTGTTCGGTGCAGGTCACGATGATCGGCTGGGGCCTGTGGAAGGGCGAGCGCCTCGGCGCCGGGCAGGCGATCGGCCTGTGCCTCGCGATCGGCGGGCTGGTGAGCCTGCTTTCGCCGGGCCTCGCGGCGCCGCCGCCCGCGAGCGCGGCCCTCATGCTCGCGGCCGGCATCGCGTGGGGAATCTACTCGCTCCGGGGGCGCGGGGGCGGGGACCCCACGATCGCCACCGCGGGCAATTTCGCGCGGGCTGTGCCGTTCGCGGCCGTCCTCTCCCTCGCCACTCTGGGCGGCGCGTCGGCCGACCTCGCGGGCGTGCTCTACGCGATCGCCTCCGGCGCGCTCGCCTCCGGCATGGGCTACGCCATCTGGTACGCCGCGCTCCCGGGGCTCACGTCGGCCAAGGCGGCCACGATCCAGCTGAGCGTGCCCGTCATCACCTCCTTGGCGGCGGTCCTCCTGCTCGGCGAGTCGATCACGCTGCGGCTCGTCGCGAGCTCCGCCGCGATCCTCGGAGGAATCGCGCTGGTGGTGCTGGCGAAACGCAGGGCCGGTAGCGGGTTCCGCTAGAATTTCGGATTCGAGATCCGGAAGAGACACGAAGACACGACCATGAGCGCCATTCTTCCCCCCACCATGCGGGCCATCGAGATCACCACTCCCGGCGAGCCCGACGTGCTCAAGCCCGCCGAAAGGCCCACCCCCGCCGCCGCCAGGGGCGAAGTCCTCGTCCAGGTGCTCGCCGCGGGCGTGAACCGACCCGACTGCCTGCAGCGCCGCGGCCGCTACCCGGTGCCGCCGGGTGCCTCCGACATCCCGGGCCTCGAGGTGGCAGGGAAGATCGTGGCCCTGGGCGAGGGGGTGACGAAGTGGAAGGTGGGCGACGAGGTGTGCGCGCTTCTCGCCGGAGGCGGCTACGCCACCTACTGCAACGTGCCCGCCGAGCAATGCGTGCGCATCCCGAAGGGCCTCACGATGATCGAGGCCGCCTCGCTTCCCGAGACCTTCTTCACCGTGTGGAGCATGGTGTGGGGGAGGGGGCGCCTGGCCGAGGGCGAGACGCTCCTCGTCCACGGCGGCTCCAGCGGCATCGGCGTCACCGCGATCCAGATGGCGAAGGCGCTCGGCCACACCGTGTTCGTCACCGCCGGCACGGACGAGAAGTGCAGGGCCTGCCTCGATCTCGGGGCGGATCACGCCATCAACTACAAGACGCAGGACTACGCCGCCGAGGTGAAGAGACTCACCGGCGGAAAGGGCGTGGACGTGATCCTCGACATGGTGGCCGGCGACTACGTGAAGCGCGACATCGACGCGCTCGCCGACGACGGGCGCATCGTGATCCTGGCCCTCCTCGGGGGCTGGAAGGGCGAGGTCCCCTTCGACCCGATCCTGCGCCGGCGCCTCACGATCACCGGCGGCACGCTTCGTCCCCGGCCGGTCGCGTTCAAGGGGGAGATCGCGCGCGATCTCGAGAATCGCATCTGGCCGCTCATCGAGTCCGGCCGGATCAGGCCCGTCATCCACGCCACCTTCCCGCTGGACGACGCGGCGAAGGCGCACGCGCTGATGGAGTCCGGCGCGCACATCGGCAAGATCGTGCTGAAGGTCGGCTGAGCGGCGCTACTTCAGCAGCTTGAAGGCGTGCGTCCACTGGTTCCGGGCGAATCCCGGGATGCACCAGAGGATGCACAAGGGCTCGATCGCCCGCGCGGCTTCCGCGCCGCCCATGTCCTCGGTCTCCCAGCCGAACTGGTCGAGGATTCCGGTGGCCACCGACTTCGCCGCCGCGTCGTTGCCGCAGATGAACATCGTGGGCCTCGTGCCGCCGAAGTCCGGGTTGACCATCCGCGCGTTGCCCACGCAGCTGAAGGCCTTTACGAACCGGGCCGCCGGGAACTGCCGCTGCAGGCGTTCCATGAGGGACTCGTTGTAGTCGGTGAAGAAGGGCAGCACGCCGTTCTTCGGCGCGCCCGAGATCGGGTTCGTGGCGTCCAGCACCACCTTCCCCGCGAGGCGCCCGCCGCCTGCGGCCGCGAGGGCATCCGCGGCCACGCCTCCCCCGACGGCGAGCACGACCACTTCGCCGAACTCCGCGGCATCGGCGAAGCTGCCCACGCGCCCCGCGGGATTGTCCTTCGCCCAAGCCGCGAGCTTCGCCGGGTCGCGCGTGCCGATCACCACCTCGTGACCGTGCCGCAGGAAGCCGCTGCCCAGCACCTGGCCCACCACGCCCGATCCGATGACGCCCACCTTCATGAGAGTCTCCCTCGCTTGCCGAAAATTCCATTATCGCCCGCTGCGCGGCTCCTGATCTGGGTCAACCGCCGCCCCGGGGTGGCGCCTAGCCTTTCCTGACGGAGCCCTTCCGGAGGAGGAGGACCATGGTGAAGAGACTCGTGGCGATGGCGATCGCGGCGCTTTGGATGGCGCAGGCTAGCGCCGAGGCGCCATTCGGCGTGACGGTCTACCCGGGCGCGAAGGCGGACGCGGCGGTCACGCGCGACCTGAAGGACAAGCTGAAGGTGAACGGCTTCGCCTACCGCACGACCGACGGCGTGGCCAAGGTCGCGGAGTTCTACCGCAAGCAGCCGCCCCTGAAGGAGATGGCGGTCGACAAGGAGTCCGCGGCCTTCATGAACGGGCCCGTCATGGTCACCATCCAGAACCCCTGGATGGACATGGCGACCGGCAAGATGATGAAGGACACGCTCATCTCGATTGTCAAGAACTGAGGCGCTTCGGCGCCGCGACGCTATTCGGCCTTGGCGCCCGATTCCTTCGCGAGCTTCACCCAGAACTTGGCGTCCTCGGCGAGGAAGGCGGCGAAGTCCTCGGGGGAGCGCGAGATCGACACCTCCGTGCCTTCGCGGGCCAGCGCCTCCTTGAACTCCGGCCGCCTGGCCGCCGCGACCGTCGCCTCGAAGAGCTTCTTCACGATCTCCGGCGGCGTGCCCGCGGGGACGAACAGCCCGTACCAGAACGAGATGGCGTAGTCGGGCACGCCCGCTTCCGCCATGCCGGGGATCTCGGGCATGAGGGACGAGCGCTCGCGCTTGGTCACGGCCAGCGCGCGCAGCCGCCCGCCCTTCACCATGCCCAGCACCGAAGGCGGGGTGGCGAAGGTGAGCTGGGTGTCGCCGGCGACGACCGAGACCACCGCCGGCGAGCCGCCCTTGAAGGGCACGTGCACCATGTTCACGCCGGTGACCTGGCTGAAGTAGGCGGCGCCGAAGTGCGGCGCGGAGCCCACGCCCGAGGTGGCGTAGTTGAGCGTTCCGGGCGCCTTGGTCGCCGCGGCGATGAGCTCCTTCACCGACTTGATGCCCGTGGCCGGGTTCACCACGATGACGAGCGGCGAGGAAGACACCTGGGCGATGGGCGCGAGGTCGCCCGGCTTGTACGGGAGCTTCGGGTTGAGCGCGGGGTTCACCGAGATGGCGGCGGGGCTCGCGATCAGCACGCTGTAGCCGTCCGGCGGCGACTTGGCGACGTTGTCCGCCGCGATCGAGGAGCCCGCGCCGGCGCGGTTCTCGATGACGATGGGCTGCCCGAGCTCGCGGCTGAGCCCCCCGGCGAGCGCTCGTCCCACCGTGTCCGCCGCTCCACCGGGCGCGAAGCCCACGACGAGGCGGACGGGTTTCGTCGGATAGCCCTGGGCCAGCGCGTCGGCGCCGAGGTTGGCTGCGGCCAGCGCCGTGGCCAGCGCGAGGGTGCGGATCATGGTTCCTCCCGGGATTTTCGTTGTCATGGTCATTCGGGAATCGACAGGACGATCTTGCCGACGTGGCGGTTCGCTTCCATGTGCGCGCGTGCCTGATGGAGCTCGCCGAACGGGAAGACGCGGTCGGCTTGATGAGCGCGTGCGGCCGGCATCAGGTTTGGCCACGACCGTGGAAGCGCAGTTTACCCGACACGCCGAAGAGGGTCAGGCGCTTGGCGTGCAGGGCCTGGATGTCGATCTCGGCCCCGAGGATGCCGTCCACGTAGCCCACGGTGGCGAGTCGCTCGACATCGAGCAACGCACCGCGATGACGGGAGCTCCTCGACCGTGTCGACGCCCTTGCCGCCCGTGGCTCGCATCACCGCGGGCCGGGAAATCGGCCTTGCGCAGCCAAAGTCGAGTCCACAGCCGCCCCAGGCGGCTCAGCTTGTCGAGGCTTCTCTGCGAGCCGGAAGTCCCGATGACCTGGCGCCGCGTTCCTTGGCCGCCCAGGCGCGCCACCCCAATGCCTGGAGGATCACGCTGGCCCACCGGCGCGAGCCAAGTGAAGAGCATGTCGCACCACGAGGAAGGCGAGTGGTATCGACGCGGCCTCCTCTCGAAACGCCCTCGGGCAGCCTCGCGTCGTCCATGAGCGTACTGAGAAGGCGCCGGCGCAGCGCCTATCACGCGCGCCGCCCACACGCGGGAAGCGGTGACCCTGATGCCGAGCTGCCACACGTTCTCTCCATGCCGATCGCTCACCTGATCCGCTCTGGTGAGCCGTGCCCACGATGAACTTCGCCGTTGAGTTCCCGCCGTGCGCATGCGCACGAAAGAGTCGCCAGCGCCTGGCTCGGGGATCTCCACTTCGCGTAGCGAGCAGGGCCTCCTCGGTGGCCTGCATCGAGTACGCCCATCAACGTTCTGTGCCTTGGCCCAACATGGGGTCAGCAACAGGAAACAGCGCCACCACCCGGCCCTCGTGCTTTTCCAGCACGTAGAGCTCCCTGCCCGGCTCTCACCTCGCCCACGGGGATCACCATGTGTCGCCGTCCCGAAGCGACCAGCGGCCGGGGCACGCTCCGGCGAACAGATGATCGCGCGTCGGGGCTCGCCGCCTGTAGCCGTCGCCGACGCGCACGTGGATGCCGCCAGCCGAGCCGGAGAGGCGTGTCGCCCAGCGGTCGATTCGATCGTAGACTACGAGCTGGCCCGCGGCTCCGTGGTTGGCGCAGCCGGTGCCGACCTCGAGCACGCGGTCGGTCGGCGCGGGCTTCAGCGCCTCGGTCATGAACGCGACGATGAAGGGCTGCGAGATGGTCTGGCCGTGGCCGATGGGCAGCGGGTGGTCGCCGTAGGCGGCGGTGCGCGCGACGGGAGGAACGAACTCGTGGCGCGGCACGCGCTCCATCGCCGCGAGCACCCTCGGATCGCGCACGCCGCGCGCCCGGATCTGGGTGGCGACCATCTCGCGCCGGGCGTTGGCGTAGGGGTCGGCGGAGCTCCCCTGGTCCCCGAGCGCCACGGTGACCTCGTCCGGGCATCCGCCCAGGCAAAGCGCGGCGGCGAGCAACAGTGACCAGGAAGCTCTCATGGCGTCTTCATGGTACGCCGCCGGTGGCGCCCGGACGACCTCGTCGGGATGGCGTAAGCTCGGCTGGAGGCAACCCGGGAGGCCGTGACGTGACCGAAGTCGAAGAGCTCCGCAACCAGTTGAGGCAATTCGCCGAAGAGCGCGACTGGGACCAGTTCCACTCGCCCAAGAACCTCGCGATGGCGCTCGCAGGCGAGGCGGGCGAGCTGCTCGAGAATTTCCAGTGGCTCACCGAGGAGCAGAGCCGCCGCCCGTCGCCGGAGGTCCTCGCGGCCGCCGGCGAGGAGATCGCGGACGTCCTTCTCTACCTCATCCGGCTCGCCGACAAGCATCCGACGAGCCGCCAAGATGGTCGCCGGGGTGAAGTACCATATCAAGCGCGGAACCGCCCGCAAAGCACCGAGCCTAGCATGGACTTAATCACTCGGTCATCGACTGGGCCGAGGGCGATCGGTCTGCTGGCGCCGAGCAGCGGCGCGCCGCCGCCGGCCATCGTCGACGACCGCGTGATTGGCCAGACCGTGCCTACGGCCGGCACCGCGCTGCTGTGGCGCGGCGATTTCCAGAACGCGCGCCAGATGCTCACGGCGATGGCCAAGCGCGCCGATCGCCATCCGCGCAAGGCGAAGAAGCCCTCCTCGCCCGCCGAGGCCTTCCACCTGCATCGCCAGGCCCAGGCGCAGCGCGCGCGCACGCTGGGCATGCTGCTCATCGAGCTGGACGCGGATTACGGCATCGCGCTTCGGCGGGCGCCGGACATTCGCCAGGCGTGCGTGGAGGCGTGGGGCCCCGGCGAGGGCTCGACGGTCGTGTCGCTGCGGGAGCTGCTGGGCCTCGTCGGCGCGCACGAGTGGCGCGCCAAGGGCATTCCCATCCCGGCCCTCGACGGGCGCATCCATCCGCACTACGGCGTCTTCACGCCCATCCGGCGCGAGTACGTGGACCTGGTCGCGCAGGCGCCGCTGCCGCAGGCGCTATCGTCGCTGGGCCTCGCGTTCGACGTCGGCACGGGGACGGGTGTCCTGGCCGCCGTGCTCGCCCGGCGCGGCATCGCGCGCGTCGTGGCCACCGACCAGGATCCCCGGGCGCTCGCCTGCGCGCGGGAGAACGTCGATCGCCTGGGCCTCGCGAAGCGGGTCGAGGTCGTGGAGGCGGACCTCTTCCCCGAGGGGCGCGCGGCTCTCGTGGTCTGCAACCCGCCGTGGGTGCCCGCGCGGCCCGCCACCCCGATCGAGCGCGGGATCTACGATCCGGAAAGCCGGATGCTGCGCGGCTTCCTCGCGGGACTGGCCGCGCACCTGGTGCCGGGCGGTGAGGGGTGGCTGGTGCTCTCCGATCTCGCGGAGCACCTGGGCCTGCGGAGCCGGGAGGGATTTCTCGCGATGATCGCCGCGGCCGGGCTCGAGGTCGCCGGGCGCCTCGATGCGAAGCCGCGGCATCCCAAGGCCTCGGACGTTTCCGACCCGCTGCACGGCGCGCGCGCCGCCGAGGTGACCTCCCTCTGGCGCCTTACTGCCCGGCCGCCGAATCTCCCATGAGCTTGCCAACGGCGAACTTCGTGATCTCGTTGTCGTTGACCGGGCCGGCGGCGCCCAGGGATCCCGCGACGAAGATGCCGCGGTCCGGCCCGATGCTCAGGTGCCGCGGCGAAAGTCGCTGGCCGAAGGAGAGCAGCGGCGTGTAGCCCGACCCGAGCGGACCGAAACTGAGGTCCGCGCCGCCCGCGGGGAGAAGGCGCCCGATCCGGGGCTGCGAATTGTCGTAGCGATGGGTGCGCTCGGCCAGGTAGGGCGGCGGGTTCTCCGGGATGGAGGGAAAGCCCGCGACCAGGAACTTGCCGTCGGCCTGCAGCGCGACCGACTCCAGCTTTGCCACGTGCAGGTCCGTAGGGCCCGTGATGCCGCGGTCGAAGCGGCCGGCATCCATCGCTCCTTCGGCGGTCATCGTCGCGATCATGTAGTGGTAATGGAAGTTCCCGTTCAGCTCCCGCCGCTTCTGGAGAAAGAGCGCCGAGCCGCCGTTGGGCAGCGCGAGGAGGGCCACCGGCGACATGGTGTCGAACTGGAAGTCCCAGGGGAGGGTGAAGCGGCCGCCGGCGCCGAAGGTGGCGTCGATCGTGCCGTCCGGCATCAGGCGGGTGAGGCAGGTCGTGGAATTGGCGGGAGCCGTGCCCATCGCGTACGACTGCGCGACGAGGATCTTCCCGTCCGCGCGCCGCGCCATGGCCGCACCCGTCGATCGCAGGGGATCGAGGCCCGGGCAATCGAGCGATGCGGCGGTGCTGGCGGCGAAGCCATCGTCCCGAAGCCCCTGGGGAGCCAGGCGCTGGAGCGAATTGCGTCGCACGCCCCCGATGCCCGCGACCGCCCGGCCCAGGACGAGGATCGCGCCGGAGGGCTCGGAAAGCGCTTGGATAGGCTCGATGATGAGCTGTGCCTCGCCGGTGCCGGGGTTTCCGTAGCCCGGAACGGTGGCGCCTGTCGCGTCCACCAGGCGCGCTGCGGTGGTGGTGGATCCACCAAGGCCGCCCAGCAGCCCGCAAGTGGGGCCCGTCATGCAAGGCAGGAACACGGACTCGACGAGGAGCTCCGTGCCATCCGGTCTCGCGAACACCGCCAGCCCGGAGCGCTGTGTGCTGAATGGAAGGCTCGCGAGATCGGCGGGATGCAGCACGAAGCCCATGCCGGCGAAGCCCGCGTCCGGCCTGCCGTCGGGAAGCAGGCGGGCGCGAACCGAGCTGGACTTGAGGTATCCCGTGGCGCGGATCACGCCTGAGGCGCCGTCGGCCGCAGCGAACTGCGCGGAGGCCGTCGCGCCGGCAAAGGGACTGCCGTCCAGCGCCGCGATTCCGTTCGATCCGAACGAGGGGACGAACTCACCCGTCTTGGGAACGATCTCGGGGGAATCGGATCCACCGCCCCCGCAGCCCGCGAGCATCGTGACGGACGCGAACGCGGAGATCACGATCGCAATGCGGAGGGACGCCATTTGACCGCTTCTCAGGATTCGCCCGGCGATCCCGCAGGAGGAACCGCCGGCTTCGCGTACCACTTCGCCTTCGGCACCACCTTCGCATCGGCCGGGTCGCCCAGGTAGTGCGGCGACATGATCTGCACGCCGTACTCGTTGAAGACGTCCTGGATGTTGGCGTGCAGGGTCGACAGCACCACGGCCCGCGGCAGGGGTTCGGAGGGTACCGCCTGGCAAACGAGCCGGTACTCCGGATAGAAGTCCGAGAGCCCGGTCTGGAAGACATGGGGCGCCGGCTTCGCGAGCACGCCGGGGGTGCGCCGCGCGGCCTCCTTGAGCATCGCTTCCACCTGCCGCCAGGGCGTGTCGTAGCCGATGGTGACCACCGTGTCGACGATGTAGCCCCGGCCGTCCACCGTGCGCGAGTAGTTCTTCGTCACGTTCGCGAGGACCACGGAGTTGGGCACCGTCACCTCCTCGCCCAGTCCGGTCCGGATCCGCGTCGTGAACGTCGCGAGCTCCACGACCGTGCCCTCGGTGTCGGCGACGCGCACGTATTCGCCTGCCCGCAGCGTGCGCGAGTACATGAGGATGAGGCCGCTGAAGGCCTGGCTCACGAGGCTCGAGCCCCCGAGCGTCACCATGAGGCCGATGAGCACGGACATGCCCTTGAAGGCCTCGCTGCCCGAGCCCGGCAGGTAGGGGTAGGCCATCACGATCGCGAAGAGCCACACGCCGACGTTGAACAGCCGCCGGGTCGGCCGGGCGGTGTCGACGTCCAGCAGGCGCCCCGTGGCCTCGCCCATCGCGATGCGGTCGAACACCGGCTTCATCATGCCGATGATCCCGCGGGCGATCAGGAAGATGAGGAAGGCGACGAGGAGGTCCGGGATCGCGCGGGCGATTCCCAGCAGGAACTTCGCCGCGATGCCCAGCACGTACTGGTCGATCTGCTCCCCCCAGGGCCGCGTGTAGGGGAACTGCAGCAGGACGTACGTGAGCCAGCGGTCGGCCAGGACCAGCAGGACCAGCCATGCGATCGCCTGCACGGACCAGCGCGCCAGGGAGTAGAGGCGCTCGCGGCTCAGCAGGCGGCTGCCAGCCACCTTCACGCGCGAGGTCGTGCGGTGCAGGAGCTTGGCGAGCCCGAGGACGAGCCACGTCCGGGTGCGCAGGGTGACCCACGCCGCGACGAAAAAGATCAGGGTGGCCACGCCCGAGCCTACGAGCGCCGAGACGAGCTTCGACTGGTCGCGCGACTCCTTAGTCTCGGCGATGACTCCCGTGAGCGCGTCCACCGTTTGCCGGATCGCCTGCTCCATCGTCTGGCCGCGCAGCTGCTCGGCATCGGCCGGTATGAGCGCGTAGGCGAGCTCGCCGTCGATGAAGATGCCCACGCGCCGGCCTTCCCGGAGCGTGGTGACCTTGCCGGGCCCGCCCTTCTCGAGGATCTCCTGGATCGCCCTTTCCGCCCGTCGGGCGCGGTCGGCCGGCGGTACGCCGAGGAACGTGGCGCGGAAGGTGGCCACCTTGCGATTGAAGATGGTGGCGGACGCCTCCTCGGCGACGGCCTCGCCTTGCTCGGCTGGCGTAGCGGGCGCCTGTGCCGGCGCTGCGGCCTCGGAGGCCGGTGCCGGCTTGGCCGGCTCGTCGGCGGCTAGCGCGGTGGCGTGGGCGAGCGCCGCGGCGAGGATCGTCGCGGCAGCCAAGAGTTTGCGGATCATGCGAGGCGCTCCCGGGACCTTTTCTTCGGTTCCTGCCGAGACACTACCTTCCCCACGGCCGCCCTGACAATCCGCCACTAGCGGGATTTCCTTCGCGCGGCCGGCTTGCGGCTGCGCCTGGCGGGTGCCTCGGCGCCCGGCAGCACGCGCCGCAGGATCGCCTCGCAATCCTCCGGCGACATGTACTTCGGCACCGGGTAGTTGGTGTCCGCCTCCCAGCACGCGGCCTTGGCGAGCGCGGGGATGTCCTTCGCCTTGAGGGCGTCCAGGGTGCGCGGGATGCCCAGGTCGTGGTCGAGCTTCTCGACGGAATCGAGGAACTTGCGCGCGCGTTCCGCGGGCCGGTCCTTCGCCGTGCCGACCCTGGCCGCTGCCGCGAGCAGCGCCAGGCGCTTGGTCACCGCGGGCGCGAGGAAGCGCAGCACGTGCGGCAGCAGGATCGCATTGGCGAGCCCGTGCGGCGTGTGGTACTTGCCGCCCAGCTGGTGCGCGATCGCGTGCACGTAGCCCACGTTGGCGCGCGTGAAGGCAAGCCCGGCATAGGTGGCCGCGAGCGACATGCGCTCGCGCGCCTCGAGGTTCCTGCCCTCGCGGTGCGCCACGCGCAGGTTCTCGTAGACGAGCCCCACCGCCGCGAGCGCCATTCGGTCGGTCGTCTCCGTCGCCCATTGCCCGAGGAAGGCCTCGATCGCGTGCGTGAGGGCGTCCATGCCGGTGGCCGCGGTCACGGCCGGCGGCAGCCCCGTCATGAGCTGCGGGTCGAGTGCCGCCATCGCGGGCACGAGCCGCGTGTCGGCGATGACGAGCTTCTGCCCGGCTTCCGGATCCGAGATCACCGCTGCGACCGTCACTTCCGAGCCCGTCCCGGCCGTGGTGGGCACCGCGTAGATCGGCACCGGCGCCGAGAGGCCCTTGAAGTAGCCCACGAGCTTGCGCGGAGGCTTGCCGTTGGCCACCGAATAGGCGATGGCCTTGGCCGCGTCCATGGGCGAGCCGCCGCCGAAGGCCACGATCGCGTCGCAGCCGCGCCGCCGGTAGAAGGCGATGGCCTTCTCGATCACCGGGATGGGCGCGTCCGCCGTGATCGCGTCGAACACCACGAACTCGCCCCCGGCTTTCGTGAGCGCCTGCGTGAAGCCCTTGAGGAGCCCCATGCGCACGATCGTGGCGTCGGTCACCACCAGGATGCGCCTGTGGCCGAAACCGGCCAGCGCCTGCCCGAGGCGCTTCGAGGCCCCCGGCCCCACCAGCAGCATCGGCTGCGGGATGGGCAAGAGCCCCGTCACCACGCCGGCCGCCTTCATCGCCGTGGAAAGCCCCACGGAGCGCACCACGTTACCCACGAATCCCGGCATCTCGATCATGTTTGTGCCCCGCAGCAATCCCGGCTCACGGCCAGAATGCCGCAAAAGGCCGCGCCGGGCCATGCCCAAGAGGGGGTTTGTTCACTTGGATCAAGTACCGGCGGGGGTTTTGGGGCAATTTGTTGCAATGCACACGAAAGGCCGGCCATGAAGCGGGTGGTGGGGATCAGCCTCGGGACGGACGCCCAGGATTTCGCGTTCAAGGCGCGCTTCCTGGGCAGGCAGCTCGACGTGCGCCGAATCGGCACCAACCACAGCGTGGAGAGGGCCGAGAAGCTCCTGCGGCACTGGGAATACCACGCCGACGCGATCGGGGTGGGTGTCGCCCGCGAGGCCTACACCGTGGGCTCGCAGCGCTTCGTGGACGAGGAGGGCGCCCGGCTCACCGCGGCCGTCACGCGCGTGCCCGTCACCACGGGCGCCCGCCTGGGCGACATCCTGCAGGAGTGGGCCCTCCGCCACGTGCAGGCGAAGCTGGGCAACTACTTCAACAACGCCCGGGTCCTCTTCTTCTCCGGCGTGGCCAACTACAAGCTGGCGCAGTCCTTCGCCGAGTACACGCCCAACCTCGAGTTCGCCGATGCGCTGCTGCAGCTGGGTGTGCCCAAGATGCTCACCTCGCTGGAAGGCCTCGAGCTCTACGCGAGCGGCGCCCACTACGTCACCGACCGCGTGCCGGACCTCGTCACCGACAACGCGGTGGCGCGCGAGTGGCAGCGCTTCGTCCTGCGCCGCGCCATGCGCGATGCCACCGTGATCGTGGCCCCCATCCACGAGCTGGACGCCTTCGGCGCGGAGGAACTGGCGGGCAAGACCATCCTCACCTCCACGGTGAGCGAGGCGCGCATCGCCCATCTCAAGGCCAGGGGCGTGAACCTGGTGATCGACGGCGCCCCCTCGCTCTTCGGCCACGTGCTGGGGCCGAGCGTGCTCGACGCGATGATCATCGCCGCGCTCGGCAAGGAGCCCGACGACATCCTGGAGGACGACTACCTCGGGATCATCACCGGCCAGGGCATCGAGCCGCGCATGATCTGGCCGCGCGGCTTCCGGCGCGTGAACCGCTGGGCGTTCGTGATCCATCCGCTGTCGCAGGAGTACTTCAAGAACGTGAAGCCCATCGAGCTCCTTTCCCACGTCTCGCCGCCGGCGTTCCTGGACGTGGTGGAGAAGGCGATGGCCTACGCGCCGCCCTTCGTGTACTCGCGCGTGACGGGCATCAAGTCGCCCACGGGCGTGGAATCCGAGGGCTGGCTCATCTCAGTGGGGGGCACGCCCAAGGAGATCATGAGCCACGGCCCGGAGTTCACGTACAAGCGCCTGCTGGAGGCGGCGCGCGTGGCCCGCAGCCTGGGCGCGCAGATCATGGGCCTGGGCGCGTTCACCAAGGTGGTGGGCGACGCGGGCCTCACCGTGGCCCGGCGCGCCTCCATCCCGATCACCACCGGCAACAGCTACAGCGCCTCGGGGGCGCTGTGGGCGGCGCACGACGCGATGCGGCGCCTGGGCCTGGTGTCGCCGGCGGCGACGAAGGGCCAGCGCCTGAAGTTCAAGGCGATGGTGGTGGGTGCGACGGGCTCCATCGGCTCGGTGTGCGCGCGGCTGCTGGCGATGGTGGCCGAGGAGGTCTACATGGTCTCGCCGGAGACGGCGAAGCTCCTCTCGCTCAAGGGCTCCATCCTCAAGGAGACGCCGGACGCGAAGCTCTTCCTTTCCTCGAGCACCGACCGCGACATCGCCGGCATGGACATGATCGTCACCGCCACCTCGGGCGCCGGCAAGAAGATCCTCGACATCATGAAGGTGAAGCCCGGCTGCGTGATCACCGACGTCGCGCGCCCGCTGGACCTGCCCGCCGAGGAGGTGGCCAGGCGCCCCGACGTGCTGGTGATCGAGTCCGGGGAGATCCAGCTTCCGGGCAAGGTCTCGATGAAGAACATCGGCCTGCCCAAGGGTGTCGCCTACGCGTGCCTCGCCGAGACGATCGTGCTCGCCCTCGAGGGCCGCTTCGAGAACTTCACCGTCGGACGCAACATCGAGTGGGAGAAGGTGCGCGAGATCTACCGCCTGGGCCTCAAGCACGGCATGAAGCTCGCGGCCATCTCCGGAGTGAATGGCCCGTTCACGGACGCCGACATCCGGCGGGTGAGGAAGCTCGCGCTGGCGGCGCGGGCGCGGATGGAGGCGGCCCGGCCACGGCCGGCGCGCACCCGCGCGAGTCGTGGCAGGATGGCGGTCGGCAAGAAGCGCTGAGCGCATACACCCGGCATTCGTGAACCTTCGCCAGATCGAGGCCTTCAAGGCCTTCATGGAAACCGGCACGGTGACCATGGCGGCCGCGCGGCTGCACGTCTCGCAACCGGCCGTGAGCAAGCTGCTGCAGCTCTTCGAGCGCGCGGCCGGGATGCCCCTCTTCGTCCGCGACCACGGCCGGCTCTCCCCGACGCGCGAGGCGCACCTTCTCTATGACGAGGTCGAGCGCGTCTTCCAGGGGGCGAGCCGGGTCAGGCAGGCCGCGCAGGAGATCCGGACGCTGGAGCGGGGATCGTTGGCCATCGGCGTGGTGCCCGCGCTCTCCGTGGGCTTCGTGCAGGAGGTGCTCGCGCGCCTGGGCACGGAGCGGCCCGGCGTCACTGCCCAGGTCAACGCGCGCGACACGCCGCGCCTCGTGGAGCAGCTCGTGACCCGGCAGATCGAGCTCGTGCTGAGCGTGCGCCCCATGGACCACCCGGAGATCAGGACCGAGACGCTGTGCAGCACCAACCTCGTGTGCATCGTGCCTCCGGGCCACCGGCTCGCCTCGCGCAGGGAGATCCGCTGCCGCGACCTCGCCGGCGAGCGCTTCGCCATGTTCCGGCACGATTCCGCGGTGCGGCGGCGGGTGGACCAGGCCTTCGAGGAGGCGAAGGTCGCGCCGCGCATCGTGATGGAGGCGCCGATGGCTCCCTCGATCTGCGCGTTCGTGGCCCGCGGCCTCGGGGTGTCCATCGTCAACCCCCTCTACGTGGGGGCGTTCAGGCCCGCGCTCGTGGTGCGTCCCTTCCGGCCGCGCATCACCTCCGACGTCCTGATGGCGATGCCGCGGGGGAGAAGGGTGTCGGCGCTCGGGGAGGCTTTCGCGGAGGCGGCGCGGGCCGTGGCGGCGGACGTCGCCGCCCGGGACGGGGACATAACCTTTCGTTATGGATAGCGCAAAAAAAGGTCTTTGACGCGTAGGACTTTGGTCCATATCCTCCGGAGAGCTCACCACGGGAGGAGGGTATAAGCGATGATGCGTCCGTATCCCCGATTTGCCTCCGCGGCCGTCGTGGCCGCCGCGCTCGGCGCCTGTCTCGCCCCCGGGGCCGCCGCCCAGGAGAAGGTCCTGCGGGTCGGCGCCCAGGCCACCGACATCAGCACGCTCGATCCGCACCGCACCTCCGCCACGAGCGAGAAGGGCCCCATCAGCTGGATCTTCGGCGGGCTCGTCCGCTTCCCGCCGGGCTCGGCGGATCCCGACAGGATCGAGGGCGACCTCGCGGAGAGCTGGCGCAGCTCCCCGGACGGGCTCACGTGGACCTTCAAGCTGAGGAAGGGCGTGCAGTTCCACCGCGACTACGGCGAGGCGACGGCGGAGGACGTGGTCTACAGCCTCGCGCGCGCGGCCGACCCGAAGCGCTCGTCCTTCTCGTCGACTTTCGTGCAGTTCCAGAAGGTCGAGGCCGTGGACCCGCACACGGTCCGCATCACCCTGAAGGCGCCGGTGCCGAGCCTGCTCGGGCTCGTCTCGAACTACCACGGGGGCATGATCGTGAGCCGCAAGGCCGACCAGGAGCTGGGCGAGGGCTTCAAGCTCAAGCCCGTGGGCTTCGGCCCCTTCGAGTTCGTCGAGCACCAGACGCAGCGCGAGCTCGTTCTCAAGGCGCACGACCGCTACTACCGCGGCAAGCCGAAGCTCGCCCGCATCGTCTACAAGTTCATCCAGTCGGACGCGAGCCGCGACCTCGCCTTCACCTCGGGCGAGCTCGACCTCATCAGCGGCAAGCGCGAGCAGCGCTGGGTCGAGCGCGCCCGCCAGCAGCCTGGCGTGAAGGTCGACGTCTTCGAGCCGGGCGAGTTCCGCACCGTGTTCCTCAACCAGCGCATCAAGCCGCTCGACGACAAGCGCGTGCGCGAGGCGGTGGCGCGCGCGGTGGACGTCCCCCAGATCATCCGGTTCATCGGCGCCGACGTCACCCGGCCCGGGCGCTCCCCGGTGCCCCCGGGCTACCTGGGCGAGATCGACGCCACGCCGAAGTACGCGCACGACGTCGCGAAAGCCAAGGCGCTGCTCGCCGAGGCGGGCTTCCCGCAGGGTCTCACGCTCAAGGCCGTGGTCTCCAACAACACGTCCATCCTGCCCTCGATGGAGGTCATCCAGGGCCAGCTCAAGCGCGCGGGCATCACGCTGGCCATGGACGTCGTGGACCACACGACCTACCACGCGCAGATCCGCAAGGACGTGAGCGCCGTGGTCTTCTACGGCGCGGCCCGCTTCCCGGTGGCCGACAGCTACCTCACGGAGTTCTACCATTCGGCCTCCGAGATCGGTGCGCCCAAGCAGGTGACCAACTTCTCCCACTGCAAGGTCGCGGACGCCGAGATCGACGCGGCGCGCAGCGAGCCCGACCCGGCCAGGCGACTGGCTCTGTGGCGAACGGCACAGGAGAAGATCCAGGCGGACATCTGCGGCATCCCGCTCTTCGCCCTGCAGCAGGTCTGGGCCCGCAAGGAGGCGCTCGACTACGGCGTCCCGCTGGAGGGCGCGATGAATCTCGCGCCGCCCATCAGCGAGAAGACGACGCTCAAGTGAACGCGGGGACCCGGGCCGGCGGCTACGACTTCGTCGTGGTCGGCGGCGGCGTCGTGGGCTCGTCCATCGCCTTCGGCCTCGCCGAGCGCGGGCGGCGCGTCGCCGTCCTCGACGAAGGCGACCGCGCCCAGCGGGCGGCGCGCACGAACTTCGGCCTGGTCTGGGTCCAGAGCAAGGGCGACGGGATGCCGGCCTACATGCGCTGGACGCGGCGGTCGGCGGACCTCTGGCCAGCCTTCGCGCAGCGCCTGGAATCCCTCACCGGCGTGGGGATCGAGTACCGCAAGGCCGGCGGCCTCGTCTACTGCCTCGGGCCCGTGGAGTTCGACGCGCGCCGCGAGAAGGTGGAGCAGCTCCGCGCGCAGGCGGACATCTACGGCACCGAGATGATCGAGCGGGCGGCGCTGGAGCGTCTCGTGCCCGGGGCGCGGTTCGGCCCCGACGTCGTCGGCGCGTCCCATTGCCCGAACGACGGCCACTGCAATCCCCTCCTGCTGCTCAAGGCGTTGCACGCGGCGCTCGCCATCCACGGCGCCCACTACCTGCCAGATGCGCCGGCACGCAACATCGTCCATCGCGAAGGCCGGTTCGTCGTGGACACGCCGAGGGGATCGATCGAAGCGGGCCGCCTGGTGCTGGCCGCCGGCCACGGCACGCCGGCGCTCGCCGACGCGATCGACCTCCCGGCGCCCATGAAGGCCGAGCGGGGCCAGATCCTCGTCACGGAGCGCTGCCGCCCCATCCTGCCCATCCCGGGCAGCGGCATACGCCAGACGCAGGACGGCACTTTCCTCATCGGCTCGTCGAAGGAGAAGACGGGCTTCGACGACAGCACGACCGTCGCGGTGGGCGGGCGCATGGCCGCGCGCGCGATCCGCATCCTGCCCGAACTGGGTGGAATCCGCCTCACCCGCACCTGGGGCGGGATCCGCGTCCTCACGCCGGACAACCACCCCGTCTACGCCGAGTCGGCTCGCTGTCCGGGCGCCTTCGTGGCGATCTGCCATTCGGGCATCACGCTGGCCGCCGTCCACGCCGCCGACCTCGCCGAGGCGATCTCGGGCGGGGCGCTCGGCCCAACCCTCGAAGCCTTCCATGCGAGACGATTCCATGTTCCGAAAGCCGCCTGAAGCCCCCGATGCCGTGCTGGTCGAAGTCGAGGGTCGCCCGGTTCGCGTGCCGCCGGGCGCGAGCGCCGCCGCCGCTGCGCTGATTGCCGGCCTCGCGAGCACGCGCACCTCTCCTGTCACGGGGGAACCGCGCGCGCCCTACTGCATGATGGGCGTGTGTTTCGAGTGCCTGCTCGTGATCGACGACGAGCCCTCGCAGCAGGGCTGCATGGTCACCGTGCGGCCGGGCATGCGCATCCGCCGGCAGGAAGGAGCGCGGGAACTGTGAGCGATCGTCCCTTCGATCTCGTCGTCATCGGCGGCGGACCGGCCGGCCTTGCGGCCGCCTCGCAGGCGAGGCAGCTTGGGCTGTCGGTGGCGCTCGTCGACGAGCAGCCCGCGCCCGGCGGGCAGATCTACCGGGCAGTCGAACGCGCCGAGGCAGAAGGCCGTGCGACCGCGCTGGGCGAGGACTACCGCCACGGCCTCGGGCTCGTGCGCGCATTCCACGAGTGCGGCGCAACCCTTTTCGCTTCGCACCAAGCCTGGCAGGTGGAGCCGGGCGGACGCGTCTTCGCCACCGACGGCAAGGCGAGCCGGCTCATCGAGGGCCGTCGCGTCCTCGTGGCGGTCGGCGCGATCGAGCGCCCCGTGCCCATCCGGGGCTGGACGCTGCCGGGCGTGATGAGCGTCGGGGCCGCGCAGATCCTGCACAAGACCATCGGGCTCGTCCCCGACGCCGGCGTGTGGATCGCGGGCAGCGGCCCGCTCACGCTGCATTTCGCGGCCGAGATCGTCGCCGCGGGAGGAAGGATCGCCGGCATCCTCGACACCGCCCACGGGCGGCTGCCGGAGACGGCGCTTCGCCACCTCGGAGGCGTGGTGCGAGGCTGGCGGTACGTGGCCCGGGGACTCGGCTACCTCGCGAGGCTGCGCATGGCGGACGTGCGGCGCGTGAGCGGCGTGGAGAACGTCGAGGCGCTCGGCGAGGGACGCGTCGAGCGCGTCCGCTGGCGCTCGGGGGGCCAGTGGCAGGAAGCGCCCGCCAGCGGGCTGCTCCTGCACGAAGGCGTGGTGCCGAACACACACATGACGATGGCGATCGGGTGCGCGCACGACTGGGACGAGGCGCAGAAGTGCTTCCGGCCCCGGACGGACCGCTTCGGGATGACCGACGTCGAGGCGATCCTCGTCGCGGGCGACTGCGGGAGCATCGGCGGGGCGCGCGTGGCCGAGTGCCGGGGGCGCCTGGCCGCGCTGGGCGCCGCCGCGTCGCTGGGGGTCATATCCGCCGCGGAACGCGACCGGCTCGCGGGCCCCGTGGAAGCCGAGGTGAGCGCGCACGGTGCGCTTCGCGGCTTCCTCGACGACCTGTACGCGCCCGCCGCCGAATTGTGCGTTCCGCCGGACGACGTGATGGTGTGCCGGTGCGAGGGCATCACGGCGGGGCGCATCCGCGAGGCGGCCTCCCTGGGCTGCCGCGGCCCGAACCAGGTGAAGTCGTTCACGCGTTGCGGCATGGGGCCCTGCCAGGGAAGGATGTGCGGCCCGACGGTCACCGCGACGCTGGCCGCTGCGCTGGGCATGACGCCGCAGGAGGTGGGCGCCTTCCGGATCCGTCCGCCGCTCAAGCCCCTGCGGCTCGGCGAGCTCGCCGCGCTCGCGGATGCGGAGGCGGGCGAATGATCCGGGAAGCCGACGCGATCGTCGTGGGTGGCGGACTGCACGGCTGCTCCGCAGCCCTGCAGCTCGCGCTGCGCGGCCTTCGCGTCGTCGTCCTGGAACGCCGCCACGTGGGCCGGCATGCCTCCGGAATCAATGCCGGCGGCGTGCGCACGCTGGGCCGCGACCTCGCGGAGGTCCCCCTTTCCGTCCTGGGCATGGCGTACTGGCACCGGCTGTCCGAGCTGGTGGGCGACGACGGCGGCTTCACGCCTTGCGGACAAGTGAAGGTCGCGGAGACGCACGACGAGCTCGCGGGCCTCGAGAAGCGCGCCCTGGCCGTCCGCTCCCTCGGCATGGAGCACGAGCGCGTCATCGACGGCGACGAGTTGCGCCGCCGCGTGCCGGCGATCGCATCCCATTGCGTCGGCGCCATGGTGGTCGATGGCGACGGGGCGGCGGATCCGTACCGCGCCACCAGCGCGTTCGCCGCCCGCGCCCGCTCGGCGGGCGCGCAGATCCTCGAAGGCGAGGGCGTGGTCGGCCTCGAGCGCCAGCCAGGCGGCTGGCTCGTGGTCGGCGAGCGCGGGCGCTACCGCGCCCCGGTGGTCGTGAACGCGGCGGGCGCGTGGGCCGGGCGGATGGCGTCGCTCGCCGGGGACGAGTTTCCGCTCAAGACCCGCGCTTCCATGATGCTCGTCACCGAGCGCATGCCGCCCTTCGTCGAGCCGGTCGTCGGCTCGGTGGGCCGCGCGCTTTCGTTCAAGCAGTCGTCTGCGGGGACCGTGATCATCGGCGGCGGCCAGCAGGGCAGGGCCGACCTGGACCGCGAGCAGGCCTGGGTGAACGTGGCGAACCTGGCGCGCTCGGCCCGGGCGGCCGCGGCGCTCTTCCCCGTGATCCGCCAGGCGCGCATCGTGCGCTCGTGGTGCGGTATCGAGGCCGAGACGCCGGACCGCATTCCGATCATCGATCACTCGCCCCGCGCCCCCGGCATCGTGCACGTCTTCGGGTTCTCGGGACACGGCTTCCAGCTCGGCCCCGTCTGCGGAGTCGCGGTGGCCGATCTCGTGACCCGCGGCTCGACGACCCTGCCGATCGCGCCCTTTTCGGCGCGGCGGTTCGCGGCCGCGGCCAAGGCGGCCTGAGGCGTCCATGGGCGAATTCCTCCTGCGACGCGTCGCTCTTGCCGTGCCGACCCTCCTCCTGGCGATGACGGCCGTCTTCGTGCTGGCGCGCGTGGTGCCGGGCGATCCGGCCCTCGTCATCCTGGGCGACCAGGCCTCGCTCGAGGCGCTCGCCGCGCTGCGCGAGCGGCTGGGCCTCGACCGCCCGATCCTGCAGCAGTATCTCGACTTCCTCCTGGGCATCCTGCGCGGCGACCTCGGCCGGTCCCTCGTCACCGGCAAGTCCGTGTGGGCGGAGGTGCTCGCGGTGATTCCCTACACCATCGAGCTCACGCTCGCCGCCATCGTGATCGGTGTCGTCCTCGGCGTGCCTCTGGGGGTGTACGCGGCCGTTCACCGCAACGCCCTTCCGGACACGCTCACCCGGCTCTTCTCGCTCGCCGGCCTGTCCTTCCCGGCCTTCGTCTCGGCGATCCTCCTGCTGCTCGCCTTCGCGATCGAGCTGCGCTGGTTCCCGGTCATCTCGGCCCCGAAAGTGGACGACCCCCTGGACCGGCTGCGGCACCTGGCGCTGCCCGCCTTCAACATCGGCCTCATCATGACGGCGTACGTGACGCGGGTGACGCGCTCCTCGATGCTCAACGTGCTGGGCGAGGACTACGTGCGCACCGCGCGCGCGAAGGGCATCGGGATGCGGGCCGTGCTCTGGCGGCACGCGCTGCGCAACGCGCTGATCCCGGTGGCGACCGTTGTCGGGCTCTACCTGGGCACCCTGATCGGCAACTCCGTCCTCACCGAGATCGTCTTCAACCGCCCCGGACTGGGCAAGCTCATCCTCGGCGCCCTCAACCAGCGCGACTACACGCTGCTGCAGGGACTCATGGTGTTCTTCGCCGGGTTCATCGTGCTCGCGAACGCGGCCACGGACATCGCCTACGGCATCATCGACCCCCGCGTGAGGTACAAGTGAGCGCGACGACGGCAAGCCTCGAGCCCGCCCGCGGCTGGACCCACCGCTTCCGCGCCAACCCCACGTCGTGGATCGGCGTGGCGATCATCGTCGCGGTGATCCTCGCGGCCGTCTTCGCCTCCTGGATCTGGCCCCTGGACCCGCTGGAGCAGAGCGTGGTGGACCGCCTCATGGGTCCCTCGCCCGAGCATCCGCTGGGCACCGACTCCTACGGCCGCGACGTGCTGGCCCGGCTGCTGCATGCGGCACGCATCTCGCTGCTCATCGGGGTGCTCTCGATCGCCCTGGCGATGGCGGTGGGATCGGCCATCGGCATCGCGGCGGGCTACCTCGGCGGGTGGTTCGACGCCGCCGTGACGAGCCTGCTCGACGTGCTGCTCTCCTTCCCGACCCTGCTCCTCGGGCTCATGGTGGTGGCGATGCTCGGGCCGAGCATCGAGAACCTCGTGATCGCGATCGCCATCACGGAGCTCGCGCCCTTCGCGCGGGTGGCGAGGGCGCCCACCATTTCGCTCAAGAGCCGGGACTTCGTCGAGGCCGGCCGGGCGCTGGGGTTCTCGGACCTTCGCCTCGTCGTCGTGCACATCATCCCCAACCTGCTGTCCGAGGTCGTGGTGGTTGCCTCCCTGTGGCTCGCCACGGCGATCCGGACCGAGGCTTCGCTCAGCTTCATCGGGCTGGGGGTGAAGCCGCCCACGCCGACCTGGGGCGGCATGATCCGCGAGGGATTCGAGAACATCCTGGACGCGCCCTGGCTCGCCGTGGCGCCGGGCGTGGCGATCATGGTCACCGTGCTGGGCCTCAACCTGCTGGGCGACGGCCTGCGCGACGCGATCGACCCGAAGGTGCGCCGTGACTGAGGTCGTCCTCGAGGTTCGCGACCTCACCGTCGAGTTCCGGTCCGGGGGGGCCTGGCACGCCGCCGTGCGTGGCGTCGATCTCGCCATCGCCCGCAACGAGACGCTCGCGATCGTAGGGGAATCCGGGAGCGGCAAGAGCGTGACGGCCCTGGCGGTGATGGGCCTCGTCCCCCCGCACAACGGGCGCATCGCGCCGGGAAGCAGCATCCGCCTGGAGGATCGCGAGCTGGTGGGGCTTTCCGAGCGGTCGATGGACAAGGTGCGCGGCGATCGCGTGGCGATGATCTTCCAGGAGCCGATGACGGCCCTGAATCCCACGATGACGGTAGGCGAGCAGGTGGCGGAGAGCGTGCGCGCCCACCGCGGCCTGGCTCCCGCCGCGGCGTGGAAGGAGGCCGAGCGGGTGCTGGATCTCGTGAAGGTGCCGTCGGCCCGCAGGCGCATGACGGACTACCCGCACCAGTTCTCCGGGGGAATGCGACAGCGCGTCATGATCGCGATGGCCCTCGCGTGCCAGCCCGAGGTGCTGCTGGCCGACGAGCCCACGACGGCGCTGGACGTGACGATCCAGGCTCAGGTGCTTTCGCTCATCGAGGACCTCAAGCGTGAATACGGGTTGGGGGTGCTCTTCATCACGCACAACCTCGGCGTCGTGGCCCTCATCGCCGACCGCGTGGCCGTCATGTACGCGGGCGAGATCGTGGAGACGGCCCGGGCGGAGGATCTCTTCCACGAACCCCGGCATCCCTACACGGAGGCGCTGCTTTCATCCATGCCGCGCGTGGATCGGGACATCGGCGAGCTCCAACCCATCCAGGGCAACGTGCCCTCGATCCGCGACATCGGTCCGGGTTGCGCGTTCGCGCCGCGCTGCGCGCTGGCGCAGGAGCGCTGCCGCTCCGAGCGGCCCTCGCTTGCTGCCACCGCCGATGGCCGCGCCTTGCGGTGCTGGGTGCGGGGATCCCTCCCATGAGCGCCCATCCCATCCTGGCCGTGGAGGGCCTGGAGAAGCGCTTCGCCGTCGGCGGCGGTTTCCTGCGCCGCGCCTCGCAGGTCCACGCCGTCGTCGGCGCCTCGTTCACCGTCGCGGAGCGCTCGTCCCTCGGGCTGGTGGGGGAGTCGGGCTGCGGAAAGTCGACGCTTGCGCGCTGCCTGCTCCGGCTGGTGGAGCCGGACGCGGGGAGCATCCTCTTCGAGGGCGAGGACGTGAGGCGCATGGACGGGCCGGCGCTCCGCGTCGTCCGCCGTCGCATGCAGATCGTCTTCCAGGATCCCTATGCCTCCCTCAATCCGCGGCGCACCGTCCTCCAGACGCTCGCCGAGCCCCTGCGGGTCCACGGCCTGGCCCGGGGCACCGAGATCGAGGAGCGCGTCGCGGCCGCGATTGCGGAAGTGGGACTTCCCGCGGATTCCGCCCGCCGCTTTCCGCACGAGTTCTCCGGCGGGCAGCGGCAGCGCATCGGCATCGCTCGCGCCCTCGTGCTCGCGCCGAGGTTCATCGTGGCCGACGAGCCCGTGTCGGCCCTCGACGTTTCCGTCCAGGCGCAGGTGCTCCAGCTTCTCGAGGGACTTCGCGAGCGCCACGGCCTGAGCGTGCTCTTCGTTTCCCACGACCTCGGCGTGGTCCGGCACGTGTGCGACCGCGTTGCGGTGATGTACCTCGGGCGGATCGTCGAGGAGGCGCCGGTCCCGGAGATCTTCGACGATCCGCTGCATCCGTACACGCAAATGCTGCGTGCCGCATCGCCCGTGCCCGATCCGAAGTCGCGGTTCGCATTGCCGCGCGTCGTGGGGGAGCTTCCTTCGGCGATGGAACCCCCCGCCGGTTGCGCGTTCCATCCGCGCTGTCCCGCCGCGATGCCGCGCTGCTCGCGCGAATGTCCGACGCTCTCGCCGGTGGGCACGGGCCGCCGCGTTGCCTGTTTCCTCCACTCGCCGGCGCCATGACGGAATGAGGCACGCGCTGTCCCGGCTGGCCGAGTTGGTCTGCGCCCTGCCCCGGGGACGAGAGTCGCGCGACGCCGGGAGTGCGGCGATTCTCGACCTGGTGGCGGCGGCGGCCGCTGCGCCCGCGAGGCCGCTCCTGGCCGGACTCGAGGCCTCCTTCGGCGCTGGAGCCTCGCGCGTGTGGTTCGGCGGCCGGAGCGCGGCGCCCGCGGCCGCTGCCTTCGCGAACAGCTTCGCGGCGTCGGCGCTCGACCTCGACGATGGCCACCGGCGTTCGCGGGGCCACCCTGGCGCGGCGGTGATTCCCGCCGTATTCGCCGAAGCCGACCGGCTCGAGTCCGCCGGCGAGGGCCGGGACGATGACGACATCGTGCACGCCATCGTCGCGGGCTATGAAGCATGCATCCGCGTGGCGTCGAGCAAGGGCTTCTACGCCCGCACGGGATACTGGGGCGGCCATGGAGCGGCCGCCGGCGTGGCCGCGCTGCGCGGACTGCCGGCCGATGTCATGGCGCAGGCGCTCGCGATCGCCGGCGAGACGTCGCCGCAGATGCTCACGACGACGGCAGGGCCGCCGTGGCCGCAGCCCATCGGCAGCGACGTGAAGGAAGGCGTGCCGTGGAGCGTGGCCAACGGCGTAGTGGCTGTCGGGCTTGCCCAAGCCGGATTCGAGGGGCCGCTCGACATGCTGGACCACGAGCCGTTCTTCGACGCCGAGGCGATCCTCGCCCCGCGGAACACGCTCGCGATCCGCGAGACTTACACGAAGTTCTACAGCTGCTGCCGCCACCTGCACGCTCCCGTGGACGCCTTGCTGGCGGTCATGGCTGCCCATCGCCTTTCCGCCGCGGAGATCACGGCGATCGAGGTCGGCGCCTACAGCGGCGCACTGCGCATCTCGAACCGGATCGACCCGGCCAACCTCGTCGACGTGCAATACAGCATCCCCTATTGCCTCGGGCTCGCGGCCGTGCGTGGCGCCGGCGCGCTCCTGCCGCTGGAGGAGGGTTGCCTGCGCGACAGGGATGCGGCGGCCATCGCTGCCCGGGTGCGGCTGTCCATCGACGAACATTGCGAGTCGCGTTTTCCGGCGGAGACCCCGGCGCGGGTAGCGGTGGTGGCGCGCGGCCGGCGATTCGAGAGCGCGGTGACGACTCCCCGCGGCGAGGCGGGCCAGACCGTTTCGTGGGCCGACCGCATCGAGAAGTTCAGGCGTGCGACGCGGTTGTCCCTGGACGACGAAGAGCGCGGCGCATTCCTTGCGGCCTTCGAGGCGCTTTCCGCGGGAAGGCTGGGCCCCTTGCGCCAGCGCCTGGCCCTGGCTACCCGTCAGGCGAGCCAGGGCGTCTCCTCGCGGCACCGCGCCTCGTAGGCGGCGATCTCGCGCTCGTAGCGCAGCGTGAGATCGATTTCGTCGATGCCCGCGAGGAGGCACTCCTTGCGGAACGGGTCCACTTCGAAGGTCTCGATGCTCCCGTCGGGCAGGCGGACCGTCTGCGCGGCGAGATCGATCGTGAGTTCGGCGCCGGGGCTCGCGGCGAGCATCTCGCGGATCGCCGATACGCGCCCGGCGGGCAGCACGATCGCGAGCACGCCGTTCTTGAAGGAGTTCTCGAAGAAGATGTCGCCGAAGGAGGGCGCGATCCAGGCGCGTAGTCCCGAGCCCGCCAGCGCCCAGACCGCACCTTCGCGCGAGGAGCCGCAGCCGAAGTTCTCCGCGGCCACGAGGATCTTCGCGCCCTTGTAGGCCGGGCGGTCGATCGGAAAGTCCGGGTCGGATTCGCGCAGGTCGCGGAAGAGGTAGTTCTCGTAGCCCGAGGAGCGCGGCATGCGCAGGAAGCGCGCGGGCAGGATGCGGTCCGTGTCGACGTTCACGAGGTCGAGGGGGACGGCGACGGCGGTGAGCGTGGTGAAGGGTGTCACGATCGAAGCTTCCGGACGTCGGTGATGCGGCCGGTGACCGCGGCGGCGGCGGCCATCGCCGGGCTCATGAGGTGCGTGCGCGCTCCCTTGCCCTGGCGGCCCTCGAAGTTGCGGTTGGAGGTCGAGGCGCAGCGCTGGCCCGCCTCGACGAGGTCGCCGTTCTGCCCGACGCACATCGAGCAGCCCGGCTCTCCCCAGCGCATGCCGGCTTCGACGAAGACGCGAGCGAGGCCCTCGGCCTCCGCCGCGCGCTTCACCTGCCCCGAGCCCGGAACCACGAGCGTCGGGACCACCGCCTTGCGACCTTGAATGACGGCGGCGGCCGCGCGCAGGTCCTCGAGCCGGCTGTTGGTGCAGGAACCGATGAAGACGCGGTCCACCGGCAGGCCCGCCAACTGCTGGCCGGGCGCGAGGCCCATGTAGCGAAGCGCCTTTTCCATGCTCGCCCGGCGCGTGGGGTCCTTCTCGAGCGAGGGATCGGGCACGACGCCGTCCACGCCCGTGCCGTGCTCGGGGCTCGTGCCCCATGTGACCATGGGCTCGAGCGCCCCGGCATCCAGCTCCACCTCGCGGTCGAAGCGCGCATCGGCGTCAGTGGGAAGTGTTCGCCAGCGCGCGAGCGCACGGTCCCAGTCGGCGCCCTTCGGCGCACGCGCTCGTCCGTTCAGCCAGGCGAAGGTGGTGTCGTCGGGCGCCACGAGCCCGGCCCGCGCGCCGGCCTCGATGGACATGTTGCAGACCGTGAGCCGCCCCTCGATGGAGAGCGAGCGGATCGCGGGCCCCGCGTACTCGATCACGTGTCCCGTGCCGCCGAAGGCGCCGATGCGGGCGATGAGGGCGAGGATCACGTCCTTCGCGTGCACGCCCGGGCCGAGGCTTCCCGTGACGGTGACGCGCATCGCGCGCGACTTCGACTGCCAAAGTGCCTGGGTGGCGAGCACGTGCGCCACCTCGGAGGCGCCGATGCCGAAGGCGAGCGCCCCCAGCGCGCCATGGGAGGAAGTGTGCGAGTCGCCGCAGACGAGCGTGATTCCCGGCTGCGTGAAGCCCTGCTCGGGGCCCACCACGTGCACGATGCCCTGGCGCTCGTCGCGAAGCGGCAGCAGCGCGATGGAGGCTGCCGCGGTGTTGGCCGCGAGCGTCTCGATCTTCTCGCGCAGGTTCGCGTCCGCGATCCGCTCCCGGTCGCCCGAAGGGGCGTAGTGGTCCGGCGTCGCGAGGCAGGCTTCGGGGCGGCGTACCTTGCGTCCCGATTTGCGCAGGGA
>JAHCLE010000229.1 GCA_026125445.1 Burkholderiales bacterium | reverse complement strand
CAGGGCGACGTGCCCTCGGAGGTCTCTCCGCTCGTCGAGCGCCTCAACGCCCTCTTCTCGCGCGTGCGGTCTTCCCTGGACGGCGAGCGCCGCTTCACGAGCGACGCCGCGCACGAACTGCGCACGCCGCTCGCGGCCCTGCGCGCCCAGTTGCAGGTGGCGCAGGGCGCCGGGGACGCGCCCGGGCGCGACCGCGCCCTGTCTCAGGCGCTGGCCGCGGCCGACCGCGCCACCCGGGTCGTCGAGCAGCTGCTCACCCTCGCGCGCCTGGAGCACGACGCGTGGCGCGAAGCCGCCCGGCCTTTCGACCTGCGCGCGGTGGCCGCCCAGGCCCTCGCGGAGCGCGCCGAGCGTGCCCGGGCGGCGGGCGTCGAGCTCGCCCTCGAGGGGCTGGTGTCCGCCGAGGTGGTCGGACAATCGGGGCTGGCCGACATCGCGCTCGGCAACCTCCTCGACAACGCCATCGGCCACTCCCCGCCGGACACCACGGTGAGCATCCTGCTCGCTCGCGAAGGGGCGAGCGTCGTCGCCCGCGTGCGCGACCAGGGCCCCGGCATCCCTCCCGCGCGCCGCGAGGAGGCCCTCGCCCGCTTCACGCGCCTGGACGACGCCGCGCGCGAGGGCAGCGGCCTGGGGCTGTCGATCGTGGCGCGCATCGCCGAGCTGCACGGCGCGCCCGTCGCGCTCGCCGACGGCCCTGGCGGCGCGGGACTCGAGGCCACCCTGCGCTTCCCGGCGGGCTGAAGCCTGCGGGCCCGCCGCCCGACTGTGAGAAAATGACGGCCCGCCGCAAGAAGCCGCCCGCCCGAAGCGCCCCTCCCCGATGACGATCGCCCACGAAGTCGAACGCCGCCGCACCTTCGCGATCATCTCGCACCCCGACGCCGGCAAGACCACCCTCACCGAGAAGCTGCTGCTCTTCGCGGGCGCGATCCAGATCGCCGGCAGCGTGAAGGCCCGCAAGGCCTCGCGCCACGCCACCAGCGACTGGATGGAGATCGAGAAGCAGCGCGGCATCTCGGTGGCCAGTTCCGTCATGCAGATCGAGTACCGCGACTGCGTGGTGAACCTGCTCGACACGCCGGGCCACCAGGACTTCAGCGAGGACACCTACCGCGTGCTCACCGCCGTGGACGCGGCCCTCATGGTGATCGACGCGGCCAACGGCGTGGAGGCGCAGACGCTGCGCCTGCTGCAGGTGTGCCGCGCGAGGAACACCCCCATCCTCACCTTCATCAACAAGATGGACCGCGAGGTGCGCGAGCCCCTGGACCTCCTCGACGAGATCGAGCGCACGCTGGGGATGGCGGCCGTGCCCTTCACCTGGCCCGTGGGCATGGGCAAGTCCTTCCACGGCGTCTACGACCTGCGCAACTCGCGCATGCGCGTCTTCCGGCCCGGCGCCGACCGCATCCAGGAGGCCGACGAGATGGTGGCCGACATCGCCGACCCGGCCATCGTGGAGCGATTCGGCGCGGAGCTGGAACAGGCGAAGAACGAGATGGAGCTCGTGACCGGCGCCTCGCCCGAGTTCGACCGCGCCGCGTTTCTCGCCGGGAAGCAGACGCCGGTCTTCTTCGGCTCGGCCATCAACAACTTCGGCGTGCACGAGGTGCTCGACGCCCTCGCCGACCTCGCCCCGCCTCCGGGCCCCCGCGCCGCCATCCAGCGCGAGGTGAAGCCGCAGGAGGGCAAGTTCACGGGCGTCGTTTTCAAGATCCAGGCCAACATGGACCCGGCGCACCGCGACCGCATCGCCTTCGTGCGCGTGTGCTCGGGGCAGTTCGAGCGCGGCATGCGCCTGACGATCGTGAGGAACGGCAAGTCCATCCGGCCCGGCAGCGTCGTTTCGTTCCTGTCGCAGCGCCGCGAGCTGCTGGAGTTCGCCTGGCCCGGCGACATCATCGGCATCCCCAACCACGGGACCCTGCAGCTGGGGGACACGCTGACCGAGGGCGAGAGCCTGCAGTTCACGGGCCTGCCCTTCTTCGCGCCCGAGATCTTCCAGCAGGTCGAGATCGCCGACCCCATGAAGAGCAAGCAGCTGAAGCTCGGCCTGGCGCAGCTCGGCGAGGAGGGCGCGATCCAGGTCTTTCGCCCCCATCACGGCGGATCGCTGCTTCTGGGCGCCGTGGGCCAGCTGCAGTTCGAGGTGGTGGCGCACCGCCTGCAGCACGAGTACGGCGTGCCCGCGCGCATGGCGCCCTCGAAGTTCCACATCGCGCGCTGGGTCACCTGCGACGACGCGAGGGAGCTCACTCGCTTCATCGAGGCCAACGGCCACCGCGTGGCCTACGACGCGGTGGACGCGCCCACCTTCCTCGCCTCGGCCAACGCCGAGCTCGTGGTCACGCAGGAGCTCTGGCCGAAGGTCCGCTTCCACGCGCTTCGCGAGCACGCGGGGCTCGTCTTCCAGCAGCGCCTCGACGGCTGACCCCCGGGGGTATTGCCCTTTCGGGCAACATCAGCGCTCGCTAATTGACCTCCCACAAGCCGGGGTATGCCGGGGACGGGACAATCGGGCCGTCACCCTCGGGAGGTCTCCATGAAACAGGTCGTCATCCTCGGCGCCGGCACCGGCGGCGCCCTCGTCGCCAACCTGCTCAGCCAGAAGCTGAACCTCAGGGAGTGGGTGATCACGATCGTGGACCGCTCCGACCAGCACGTGTACCAGCCCGGGCTGCTGTTCCTCCCCTTCGGGCTCTACGGCCACGACGACCACAAGGACCTGGTGAAGCCCATCGGCGAGCCGCTGCCGAGGAACGTGAACTTCCTCGCCGCGGACGTGATGCGCATCGACCCCGAGAAGAAGATCGTCGAGACGAGCATCACCACGCTGCGCTACGACTTCCTGGTGAGCGCCCTGGGCTGCCGCGTGGCGCCGGAGGAGATCGAGGGCCTGGCCGAGCCCATGGGCAAGGACGGCGTGCACACCTTCTACACGCTCGAGGGGGCCGTGGCGATGCGCTCGGCGCTCGAGCGCATGACCTCCGGGCGCCTGGTGATCGACGTGTGCGACATGCCGATCAAGTGCCCCGTGGCTCCCATCGAGTTCGCCTTCCTCGCCGACTACTACTTCACGCAGAAGGGCGTTCGGGACGCGATCGACATCACGCTGGTCACACCCTACTCGGGCGCCTTCACCAAGCCCAACGCCAACCGCGTGCTCACCGCCATGGCCCAGGAGAAAGGCGTGAACGTGGTGGCCGACTTCGCCGCCGAATCCGTGGATGCCGCCGCGAAGACGCTCAAGAGCTTCGACGGGCGCAGCCTCGAGTACGACCTGCTTTGCGCCATCCCCCCGAACGTGGGCCCGCAGGTGCTCGACGATTCCGAATTGGGCGACGGCACCGGCTACGCGCTCACCGACCCGCGCACGCTCAAGAGCAGGAAGGCCGACTTCGTCTACTTCCTGGGCGACAACACCAACGTGTCGACCTCCAAGGCGGGCTCGGTGGCCCACTTCGAGGCCGAGACCGTGGTC
>JAHCLE010000228.1 GCA_026125445.1 Burkholderiales bacterium | reverse complement strand
TCAGTTCCGGTTCCGTGACGTTCTCACGCTCGTTCTTCCGGAAGCCGTAAACGAAGAACCAACGATCTGCCAGTCGTGTCGCGACGAGGGTGCGGGCTCCGCCGCGCTTCCCTTGGCCTGGAATCGCGACCCTCTTCTTCACGACGTGACCGCCGAGATCCGCATCGATGAGCCCTCGGGCCATTTCCTCGATGGCTTCGCACAGCGCGTCGTCGGACAGCCCGATCCTCCGCGACCATCGCGAAAACGTGCGCGTGCGAAACACCCTGCGGTCGGGCAAAGTATATCACCTGGTGAAATGGTTTGAGGGGCGACGAGGAGGAGGGCGCCTGCTCCTACAACGCGCCTGGCGGTGGGGGGATGACGTCGGAGGGATTCACCCTCACCCCCGGCCCCTCTGCCATTAGCTGGCCCCAACAAGTTGGGGACCCCCGGGGAGAGGGGAGGCGCAGCTAGGGAATACCAAGAATTTTGTGGGTCTGGAGGCTGAGGCGCCACTTGGGGTGGGCCTTGCAGTATTCGACCGCGAGCTTTGTGTTCGCCTCCCGCTCCGGCCCATCCATCGGCTGCAGCGAGAACGTTCGGAAGTCGAGCCCCTCGAACTTTTCCGGCAACGCATCGGTCTGCGGATAGACGAGCTTCAGCTCATCGCCTGAAGTGATCACGAGCGGCGCCGTGCTCTTGGGACTCACGCACAGCCAGTCGATCCCATGCGGCGCCTTAACCGTCCCGTTCGTCTCCACGGCCACCTCGATTCCCCGCACGTGCAGCGCATCCACGAGCGCGTCGTCGAGCTGCAGCAGCGGCTCCCCGCCCGTGCACACGACGAAGCGATCCACCCGCGAGGCGCCTGAAGGAAACCTCGCGAGCACCGCATCCGCAAGCTCATCCGCTGTGGCGAATTTCCCACCGCCCTCCCCATCCGTCCCCACGAAGTCCGTGTCGCAGAACTTGCACACGGCACTCGCCCGGTCGCGCTCCAGCCCCGACCACAGGTTGCAGCCCGCGAAGCGCAGGAACACCGCGGGACGGCCCGCCTGCGCGCCCTCGCCCTGCAGCGTGTAGAAGATCTCCTTGACGGCGTAGGTCATGGCGCTAGATGGGAAGCGCGGGGCCGTCCTCGCCCCAGGAGAGGATCGCCCCGCAGCCACGCGTCTCGTAGAGGTCGATGCGGTCGAGCTGTGGCAGCTTCGGCGCGGCCTGCTTGCGGATCCAGCGCGCGAGGCTCGCCGGGCCGTTGTCCCCCACGCCCGGCAGCTCGTGCAGCGGCTGGTGGTCGATGGCGAGGAATATGGGATTGAAGAGCTCCTTCACGTCCCCGAAGTCGAGCGTCCACCCGCGCACGGCATCCAGCGGCGCCATGAGGTGCAGCCGCAGCGTGTAGGTGTGGCCGTGGATGCGCCGCCTCGCGTCCCCCTCGGGCGCGCGGGAGAGCTTGAGCGCGCTGTCGAGCGTGAGCTCCTTCCAGATGCGGTAGTGGCGGCCGTCGAAGTTGGCGCCTGCGCTCGCGGTCTCGTACACCGTCACCCACGAGAGCTCCGGAAGCTCGGGCTTCACCCGGTTCCAGATCCAGCTGCCGATCAGCTCGCTCGTCGGGTTCTCGAGGCCCGCGATGTCGTTCAGGCACGCGTGGTGGAGTTCCCCGTGGATGGGCGCCCACACCTCGTCCAGGTGGTCGTAGTCGATGCCGATGTCGCGCGCGCCCAGGTCGAGGTTCGCGTGCAGGATCACCTCGAACCCATGCCCGTGCATGCGTCCGCACTTGTGGCCGCGCGGCACGTTGGGCAGGCGATGCGCGCTTTCGAACACGTAGCGGCGCCAGATGTGGGCGTTCTCGCGGCGGTCGAGATCCACGCCCGAGTGCGAGGTGCTCTGGATGCCCACCTGGTCGATGCCGGCGACCTCCAGGTGCTCCCTCACCCAGCGCGCGAGGTTCTCGTCCGTGGGGTGCGGGAGGTGGTCGTTCAGGAACCGGTAGTCGAGGGGCGCGACACAGGCCGCCAACTGCTCGTGCAGGTCCGAGGCTTCGCTCCCGGGAAAGCCGGCGTCGCCGGGCGGGATGGCCGCGCGCACCTTGGCGAGGTAGCTGTGCCCGTGCAGGCGCCGCGCGCGGTGGCCCTCGGGCAGCAGGTCCACGCGGCAGGCGGCTTCGAAAGGAGAGGCGGCGGTGAAGAGGAGGTGCTCGGGCATGGCCGTATTCTAGGCCCGTCGCCCCCGGCCCCTTTTCCCTACTTCTTCGCGGGCCAAGGGCCAAATCCAATGGGTCTCTGGCTGGACGGAGAAGGTGCCATCAGTTCGCGAATGGCCTCGAACACGACCTTGAATCGCGCGTCGTACTTGCTTTCGAGCTCCTCGAGCTTACGAGCGAGGTCCGCATTGGCCACCAGGAGCCGCCGCAGCCGGACGAAGGTGCGCATGATTTCCACGTTCACGAGAATCGCCCGCGGGGAACGCAACACGGACGAAAGCATCGCCACACCCTGCTCGGTAAAGGCGTAGGGAGGGTACTTGCGATGATGACCTCGTCCCACTTTTAAGATCACAGATTGTGATCTTAAAGCCCCGTTCTCCTCGTCAGTCAGCTGAAACATGAAATCCCCGGGAAATCGGGCCAAGTTGCGGCGAACGGCCTGATTGAGCGTCCTGACCTCGACGCCGTAGAGATCGGCCAAGTCGGAATCCAGCATGACTTTCTGCCCCCGAATCAACAGGATTCGGGACTCGATGCGGTCGGTGACGAGGGGACGAGGCTCCACGATCGGATAACGCCTTTGGGCGGGGCGGAGATGACTGCCACTGCGCCTCCTGATTGTTGACCCTCGCCCCTGATCCTCGCTCCCGGCCCTCACCCCCGGCCCCTCTCCCAAGGGAGAGGGGAGAAGGGGCGAATCAAGGGATAGGGGAGAGGTCTAGCGCATGACGCGCCCGCGCCCCTGGTTCTTCGCGCTGTAGAGGATGCGGTCTGCGCTATCGACGAGCGCCTGGGCCGTCTCGCCGTCCTCGGGGAAGCCGCACACGCCGGCGGAAAAGGTGATGCCGCTCTTCGAGGTGTCGCCCATCTTTATGGTGGCCTTGCGCGTGGCCTCCAGCAGGTCGCTCACCCGCGCCACCGCGTCCTCGGCGGTGGAATTGGGGAAGAGCAGGCAGAATTCCTCGCCGCCGTAGCGGCACACGACGTCGCCCGCGCGCGTGCCCTCGGTGAGCACCTTGGAGACCGCGCGCAGCACCTCGTCGCCGAAGAGGTGGCCGAACTCGTCGTTCACGCTCTTGAAGTGGTCGAGGTCGAGCATCGCCACGGCGAGCGGCTGCCCCGTGCGGCCGAAGAGCGAGATGAGCGCCGCGAGCACCGAATCGAGATAGCGCCGGTTGTAGAGGCCGGTGAGGGAATCGCGAAGCGCTTCCTCGCGGGCCCGGTCGCGCTCGTCGCGGAGGCGATTGAGCTCATAGCGGATCTGCACCGCGTAGTAGCGCGCCTTCGTCCCCATCCCCAGGCGCCGCTCGTACACCTGGAA
>JAHCLE010000227.1 GCA_026125445.1 Burkholderiales bacterium | reverse complement strand
GCTTCACCACGTGAACCACCGCGGCAGGAACAAGAAGCTCGCCGACATCTGCTTCGTGCTGAACGTCGAGGACACGCACGTCGTGAGCTACTCCCTGAAGAAGCTCGTCGCCGCCGGCCTCGTGAAGAGCGAGCGCAGCGGCAAGGAGGTCCTCTTCTCCACCACCGCCCGCGGCCAGGCCCTCATCGAGCGCTACCGCGAGGTGCGCGAGGCCTGCCTCGTGGCGAGCCTCAACCCCGACGGCAGCGACAACGAGAAGCTCGCGGACGTGGCCTCCTTCCTGCGGCTCATGTCGGGGATGTACGACCAGGCCTCGCGGGCGGCGTCGTCGTTGTGAAAGGTGTTCTCCGTGCCCTCCGTGATGAATTCCCCGCATCCTCCCGAGGCAACCCCATGAAATGGCAATTCTGGATCGACCGCGGCGGCACCTTCACGGACGTCGTCGCCCGCCGCCCCGACGGCACGCTCGCCACGCTCAAGCTCCTGTCGGAGAACCCCGAGCGCTACCGCGACGCCGCCATCGCCGCCATCCGGCATTTCCTGGAAGTGGCGCCGGGCGAGCCCATTCCGGTCGGGCGGATCGAGGCGGTGAAGATGGGGACGACGGTCGCCACCAACGCGCTCCTCGAGCGCAAGGGCGAGGCCACGGTGCTCCTCGTCACGCGCGGCTTCCGGGACCAGCTGCGCATCGCCTACCAGAACCGCCCGCGCATCTTCGACCGCCACATCCGCCTGCCGGAGCTGCTCTACCGGAAGGTGATCGAGATCGACGAGCGCATGGACGCCCACGGGGAAGTGGTCCTCGCGCTGGACGAGGCCGCGGCGAGGCGCGAGCTCGCGAAGGCGTTCGCGGAGGGCTATCGCTCGGCGGCCATCGTCTTCATGCACGGCTACCGCTACCCGGCGCACGAGGCCCGCGTGGCCGCGCTCGCGCGCGAGGCCGGCTTCACGCAGGTGTCGGCCTCCCACGCCGTGAGCCCGCTCATGAAGTTCGTCTCGCGCGGCGACACGACGGTGGTGGATGCCTACCTCTCGCCGATCCTGCGGCGCTACGTGGAGCAGGTGGCCGGGGAACTGCCCTGCGCGCGCCTCATGTTCATGCAGTCCTCCGGCGGCCTCACGGACGCGCACCGCTTCCAGGGCAAGGACTCGATCCTGTCGGGGCCGGCGGGCGGGATCGTGGGGATGGTGAAGACCGCGGAGGGCGCGGGATTCCACAAGGTGATCGGCTTCGACATGGGCGGCACGTCGACCGACGTGTCGCACTACGCCGGCGAGCTGGAGCGCGAGTTCGACACGCAGGTCGCGGGCGTGCGCATGCGCGCGCCCATGATGTCGATCCACACCATCGCCGCCGGCGGCGGCTCGATCCTGCACTTCGACGGCCAGCGCCAGCGGGTGGGCCCGGATTCGGCCGGCGCCAACCCCGGCCCCGCCTGCTATCGCCGCGGCGGCCCGCTCGCCGTGACCGACTGCAACGTGATGCTCGGCAAGATCCAGCCCGCCCACTTCCCGAAGGTGTTCGGGCCGGATGGCGACCAGGCGCTTGACGCCGCGGTGGTGCGCGCGAAGTTCGAGGACCTCGCGGCGGAGGTCGCGAAGGCCACGGGCAAGCCGCAGACCCCCGAGCAGGTGGCCGAGGGATTCCTGAAGATCGCCGTGGCCAACATGGCCAACGCCATCAAGTTCATCAGCGTGCAGCGCGGCCACGACGTCACGGAATACACGCTGCAGTGCTTCGGGGGCGCCGGCGGCCAGCACGCCTGCCTCGTGGCCGACGAGCTCGGCATGACGCAGGTCTACATCCACCCCCTGGCGGGCGTTCTCTCGGCCTACGGCATGGGGCTCGCCCAGGTGCGGGCGCTCCGCGAGGAGGCGGTGGAGCGGCACATCGAGCACGCGCAGGCGGAGCTCGCGGAGAAGACGGCGCGCCTGGGGGCGCAGTGCGCCGGGGAGCTCGAGGCGCAGGGCGTGGAGGTCGAGCGCGTCGACAGGCGCGTGCACCTCAAGTACGAGGGAACCGACACCTCGCTCGCCGTGCCGCTCGGGGAGGCCGAGGCCATGCGCGCCGAGTTCGAGCGCCAGTACCGCTCGCGCTTCAGCTTCCTCATGCCCGGCCGCGCGCTCATCGCGGAAGCCGTCTCGGTGGAGGCCGTGGGCCGCCCGGACGCGCCCGCCGAGAAGCCCGACGCCGGCAAGGCCGGGCGGGCGCCGGCAGCACCCGTCGAGCACGTCCCCATGACCACCGGCGGCGAGCGTCATCGCACGCCGGTCTTCCTGCGCGACGACCTCGCGCCCGGCCAGCGCCTGCTGGGGCCGGCCATCATCGCGGAGAGGAACGCCACCACCGTCGTCGAGCCCGGCTGGGAGGCGCAGGTCACGGCGATGGACCACCTCGTCCTGCGGCGAGTCACGGCGCGCACCGTGCGCTACGCCGCGGGCACGCACGCCGACCCCGTGATGCTGGAGGTCTTCAACAACCTCTTCATGTCGATCGCCGAGCAGATGGGCGTGCGCCTCGCGCAGACCGCCTATTCGGTGAACATCAAGGAGCGGCTGGACTTCTCCTGCGCGCTCTTCGACGCCGAGGGCAACCTCATCGCCAACGCCCCGCACATGCCCGTGCACCTGGGCTCCATGGGCGAGTCGATCAAGACGGTCATCCGCAAGAACGCCGGGAAGATGAAGCCCGGCGACGTCTACGTCCTGAACGACCCCTACAACGGCGGGACGCACCTGCCGGACGTGACGGTCATCACGCCGGTGTACCCCGAACGGCATGGGGACAGGTTCGGGGACAGTCCCCCAAGAACGGGGACGGTCCCCGAACCCGTCCCCACGCCATTGTTCTACGTCGGCTCCCGTGGCCACCATGCGGACATCGGCGGCATCACGCCGGGCTCCATGCCCCCGTTCTCCCGCACCGTGGAGGAGGAGGGCGTGCTGCTGGACAACGTGAAGCTCGTCGAGGACGGCCGCATGCTCGAGGAGGAGATGCGCCGCCTCCTCGCGAGCGCCCGCTACCCCGCGCGCAACCCCGACCAGAACATCGCCGACCTGCGCGCGCAGATCGCCGCCAACGAGAAGGGCGTGCAGGAGCTGCGGCGCATGGTGGCGCACTTCGGCCTCGACGTCGTGAAGGCCTACATGCGGCACGTGCAGGACAACGCCGAGGAGTGCGTGCGGCGCGTGATCGGGGTCCTGAAGGACGGGGAGTTCGCCTACGAGATGGACAACGGGGCGGTGATCCGGGTGCGCATCGCGATCGGCGCCGACCGCAGGAGCGCCGTCATCGACTTCGCCGGCACGAGCGCGCAGCTCGAGAGCAACTTCAACGCGCCCTCGGCCGTGGTCTACGCGGCCGTGCTCTACGTCTTCCGCACGCTGGTGGACGACGACATCCCGCTCAACGCCGGGTGCCTCAAGCCGCTGGAAGTGCGCATCCCCGAGGGCTCGATGCTCAACCCGCGGCCACCCGCGGCCACCGTGGCCGGAAACGTCGAGACCTCGCAGTGCATCACCGACGCGCTCTACGG
>JAHCLE010000226.1 GCA_026125445.1 Burkholderiales bacterium | reverse complement strand
ACAAGGACGCGCTCGCGATCACGAACCGCTCGCCGGTGGTGCGCAAGTGGCCGATGGTGGCGGGCATCGACGGGGCGGGCGTGGTGGAAGCCTCCACCCATCCGGCGTGGAAGCCGGGCGACCGCGTGATCCTGAACGGCTGGGGAGTGGGCGAGACGCACTGGGGCTGCCTCGCGCAGAAGGCCCGGCTCAGGGGCGACTGGCTGGTGCGCCTTCCGGAGGCGCTCTCCGCGCGCCAGGCGATGGCGATCGGCACGGCCGGCTACACCGCGATGCTCTGCGCGCTCGCGCTCGCGAAGCAGGGGGTCGCCAAGGAGCAGGGCGACATCCTCGTCACCGGTGCCACCGGCGGAGTGGGGAGCCTCGCCGTCTCGATCCTCTCCGGCTGGGGTTACCGCGTCGTGGCCTCCACCGGCAAGGCCGCGGAGGCGGACTGGCTGCGCGCCCTGGGGGCGGCAGAGGTGATCGACCGCGCGGAGCTCGCGCAGCCGGGCAAGCCCCTGCAGAAGGAGCGCTGGGCGGGGGTGGTGGACGCGGTGGGCAGCCAGACGCTCGCCAACGCCTGCGCCCAGGCGAAGTACCGCGGGGTCGTGGCCGCCTGCGGGCTCGCGCAGGGCATGGACTTCCCCGCGAGCGTGGCGCCCTTCATCCTGCGCGGCGTGCGCCTCATCGGCATCGACAGCGTGATGGCGCCGCGCGCCGAGCGCGAGGAGGCGTGGGCTCGGCTCGCCGCCGACCTCGACCGCGGCAAGCTCGACGCCGTCACCACGGGGATCACGCTCGCGCAGGCGATCGAGCGCGCGCCGGACGTGCTGGCCGGGAGAGTCCGCGGCCGCCTCGTGGTGGACGTGGATTCCTGACCGCCGCGGGGAATTAGGGAATACCCTGACCCGCGCACCTGATTCGTTGAGGCGGATCAACTACGCTTCGGACGGGGAACCTAGGCTACAACCGCGCCGCTCCAGGGAAGGGCGGCCGGAACCGCTTGCCCGAGGAGAAGGACCATGACGACCTACCAGGAATTCCACGCCCGTTCCATCCGCGACCCCGAGGGCTTCTGGGGCGAGCAGGCCCGCCTCATCGACTGGCACCGGCCGTACGACAAGGTGCTCGAGGTCACGAAGCCGCCGTTCCGGAACTGGTTCGCGGGCGGGCTCACCAACCTGTGCCACAACGCCGTGGACCGGCACCTGGCCGCGCGCGGCTCGCAGAAGGCGCTGGTGTGGATCTCCACCGAGGTGGACGAGGAGAAGAGCTGGACCTACGCCCAGCTCGCCGACGAGGTGAACCGCTTCGCGGCGATCCTGCAGTCGCTGGGCGTGGGCAAGGGCGACCGGGTCCTCATCTACATGCCGATGGTGCCGGAGGCGGTCTTCGCCATGCTCGCCACGGTGCGCATCGGGGCCGTCCATTCGGTGGTATTCGGCGGCTTCGCGGCCGCGAGCCTCGCCGCCCGCATCGACGACGCGCAACCGAAGGTCATGGTCACGTCGGATGCCGGCTCGCGCGGCGGCAAGGCGATCCCGCTCAAGCCCCTGGTCGACGAGTCGATCAGGCTGTCGAAGGCGCCGCCGGCCCACGTGGTGATCGTGAACCGCGGCCTCGACGCCGCCATGACCCGCGTGGCCGGGCGCGACCTCGACTACGCCGAGCTGCACGCGAAGCACGCCGGCGCGAAGGTCCCGGTGACCTGGCTCGAGTCGAACGAGCCGTCCTACATCCTCTACACCAGCGGCACCACGGGCAAGCCCAAGGGCGTGCAGCGCGACACCGGCGGCTACGCCGTGGCGCTCGCGGCCTCGATGAAGCACATCTACTGCTCCAACCCCGGCGAGGCCTACTTCTCGACCTCCGACATCGGCTGGGTCGTGGGCCACTCCTACATCGTCTACGGGCCGCTCATCAACGGCTCGACCACGATCATGTACGAGGGCCTTCCCATCCGGCCCGATCCGGCCATCTGGTGGAAGATCGTGGCCGACTACCGGGTGACCTCGATGTTCACCTCGCCCACGGCGATCCGCGTGCTCAAGAAGCAGGACCCGGCCTACATGTCGAAGTACGACGTGAAGTGCCTCAAGTACCTGTTCCTCGCCGGCGAGCCGCTCGACGAGCCCACCGCGCGCTGGGTGGCCGACAACCTCGGCTGCCCCGTCGTCGACAACTACTGGCAGACGGAGACCGGCTGGCCGATCCTCTCGGCCTGCCTCGGCGTGGAGGACACGCCGCGCAAGTTCGGCTCGCCGTCCTTCGCCGTGTACGGCTACAACGTGAAGCTCAAGGACGAGGTCACGGGCAAGGAATCCGGCCCCGACGAGAAGGGCGTGCTGTGCATCGTGCCGCCGCTGCCGCCCGGGGCCATGACCACGGTCTGGGGCGACGACGAGCGCTACGTGAAGACCTATTACGGCACCTTCCGGGACGAGATGGTGTACTCGACCTTCGACTGGGCCACGCGCGACAAGGACGGCTACTACTTCGTGCTGGGCCGCACCGACGACGTGATCAACGTGGCGGGGCACCGCCTCGGCACCCGGGAGATCGAGGAGGCCGTGCAGGCGCACGCCGGCATCGCCGAGGTCGCGGTGGTGGGCGTGGCCGACTCCCTCAAGGGCCAGGTCCCGGTGGCCTTCGCGGTGGCGAAGGATCCCAACAGGACGGCCACGAAGGAACTCGCCGTCGCCTTCGAGAAGGAAGTCATGGCCACCGTGGACCGCGAGCTGGGCGCCATCGCGCGGCCGGCGCGCGTGCACTTCGTGACGCTGCTGCCCAAGACGCGCTCGGGCAAGCTCCTGCGCCGTTCCATCCAGGCCCTGTGCGAGGGGCGCGATCCGGGCGACCTCACCACCATCGAGGATCCGGGCGCGCTGGAGCAGATCCGGAATGCGCTGAAGGGGTGAAGGGGCACATCGTCCCGGACGTACTCGCGCCCGGACTGCGCCTCGTCTTCTGCGGCACCGCGCCGTCGCGCGCTTCGGCCGCCGCGCGCGCCTACTACGCCAGGCCGGGCAACCGCTTCTGGCCGGCGCTGCACGCCGCGGGCTTCACGCCCCGTCGCTTCCAGCCCGCCGAGTACGCGCGGCTCCCCGAGCTGGGCATCGGGCTCACGGACCTGTGCAAGGCCCACTCGGGCAACGACGACGAGCTGCCGCAGGGAGCCCTCGACGCGGGCGCCCTGCGCGCGAAGATCTCGAGGTACCGCCCCGGGGTGGTGGCCTTCACGAGCAAGAACGCCGCGAAGGCGTTCCTGGGTCGCGAGGTCGCCTACGGCTGGCAGGCCGAACGGGTGGGGGAGACGCGGCTCTACGTGCTGCCGTCGCCCTCGGGCCAGGCCACGCGCTTCTGGGACGAGCGCTGGTGGCGGGAGCTCGCGGCGGCGCTCGCGCCGCCGGGCCGGGTTCGCGTTCCGGGCCCCTGAGCCCGGAGAGTCACTTCTTGCAGGCGCCCAGGTACTTCGCCTGGCTGTTGTTCGTCATGTTCATGACCTGGCCGCCGTGGTTCATCTGCATCTTCGAGACCATGTGGTAGCCGTCCGG
>JAHCLE010000225.1 GCA_026125445.1 Burkholderiales bacterium | reverse complement strand
CGCATGTTCTCGCCGTAGCCCGGCCAGACGAACTTGCCGTCCTCGCCCTTGCGGAACCAGTTCACCATGAAGAGCTTGGGCGGGTAGGGGACCTTGCGCCCCATCTCGATCCAGTGGGCGAAGTAGTCGCTCATGTTGTAGCCGCAGAAGGCGAGCATCGCGAACGGGTCGCGGCGCACCACGCCCACCTGGCCGACGATGGCGGCGGTTGTCTCGGAACCGAGCGTGGCGGCCATGTAGACGCCTTCGTCCCAGGTCGCGGCTTCCGTCACCAGCGGCACCGTGGAGGAGCGCCGGCCGCCGAATACGAACGCGGAGATGGGAACGCCCGCGGGGTCGTCCCAGGCGGGGTCGATGGAGGGCGAGCGCGAGGCGGCCACGGTGAAACGCGCATTGGGATGCGCGGCGGGGCGCCCGCAGCCCGGCGTCCACTCCTTGCCCGTCCAGTCGGTGAGCCTCGGGGGCGCTTCCTTCGTCATGCCTTCCCACCACACGTCGCCCTCGGGGGTGAGCGCCACGTTGGTGAAGATGGTGTCGGCCTTGATGGCCTCCATGCAGTTGGGGTTCGTGTCGTAGCCCGTGCCGGGGGCCACGCCGAAGAAGCCGGCCTCGGGGTTGATGGCGTGCAGCCGGCCATCCTCGCCCGGCTTGATCCAGGCGATGTCGTCGCCGATGGTGGTCACCTTCCAGCCCTTGAAGGCGGGCGGGGGGATCAGCATCGCGAAGTTGGTCTTGCCGCAGGCGCTGGGGAAGGCCGCGGTGACGTAGTGCTTGACGCCCTCGGGGGACTCCACGCCCAGGATCAGCATGTGCTCGGCGAGCCAGCCCTGCTCGCGGCCCATGACGGAGGCGATGCGAAGCGCGAAGCACTTCTTGCCCAGGAGCGCGTTGCCGCCGTAGCCGCTGCCGTAGGACCAGATCTCCTTGTCCTCGGGGAAGTGAACGATGTACTTGTGCTCCTTGTTGCAGGGCCAGGTGACGTCCTCCTGGCCGGGCTCGAGCGGCGCACCCACGGAGTGCACGCAGGGAACGAAGTCGCCGTGGTCGCCCAGCGTGGCGAGCACCGCCGCGCCCATGCGCGTCATGAGCTTCATGTTCACCGCGACGTAGGCGCTGTCGGAGATTTCCACGCCGATGTGGGAGATGTGCGAGCCGATGGGGCCCATGCTGAAGGGCACCACGTACATGGTCCGCCCGCGCATGCAGCCCTTGAAGAGGCCCTTGAGGGTGGCGCGCATCTCGGCCGGGTCCACCCAGTTGTTGGTGGGGCCGGCGTCGTCCTTCGTCTTCGAGCAGATGAAGGTGCGGTCCTCCACGCGCGCCACGTCCGAGGGGTCGGACAGCGCCAGGTAGGAGTTGGGACGCAGCTTTTCATCCAGGCGCCGGAACGTGCCCGCCTCGACCAGCTGGGCGCACAGGCGGTCGTATTCCTCCTGCGAGCCGTCGCACCAGTAGATGGCGTCGGGTTGCGTCAGGGCGGCGATGTCGGCGACCCACTTCAGGAGCTTCGCGTTGCGGGTATGGGGTGCCCCGGGAACGGGCGCGGCTTGGGCGTGCATGGACGGGTCTCCGAGAGTTCGCCGGCTGTCGCGGGAGCGACGCGGGCTTTGGAATGTGAGGGCAATTATTGCATACGCCCCCCGCCGTGCACCCCGCCAACGGCAGTCACGGAGGCTGATACTCCCGGGTGAAGGGAAGCGTCCCCTTCACAACTACGGCAGGTAGCGGGAAAGGCGCATGCCGTGCTGCGCCGAGCCCCCGGTCAGGGCCGCGAGGCTCTCGCCCAGGCCCAGGAGGTCGCGAAGCGGCGCCTCCGCGCGCACGATGAAGGTGCGCCCGCGCAGGCACTCCTCCTCGATGCGGGCGTGGCGCCGCCGAAGCTCTGCGAGCACGGCGAGGGAATGCTCGCGCCGGGCGACCACGCGCACGGCCATGACGGGCTGGCGCACGGGGCGGCCGGCGAGGCAGCGCACCCGCAGCGGGCGCACCTCGAGGGCCTCGTGGTAGCGGTCGCGCAGGATCGCCACGGGCGGCGCGAGGGCCTCCTCGTGGGCGCCGTAGAGCGCGAGCCCGCGGGCGGTGGGCTCGAAGCGGCTGTCCTCCGTCTCCTCGAGGACGGCGAGGGCCTCGTGGGCGAAGTCGCCCTGGGAGTGCCGGTTGCGGTGGCGGACGATCTGCTCGAGCGGAAGCTGGTAGTACATGGGTGGCCCTCCTCTCGCTAGCGGTCGAACTCGCCCGAGGCCTCGGGCTGGTAGTGGATCTCGAGCACGCGGATGGCGCGCGGCTCGCCGTCGGGCATCTCGACCTCGGCCAGGGCGCCGGCCTGGCGGCCCAGCAGCCCGCGCCCGACGGGCGAGAGCACCGAGATGCGGCGATCGCCGATGGAGGCGTCCTGCGGGTAGACGAGGGTCACGCGATGCACGAGTCCGGTGGCCTCGTCGCGGAACGAGACCGTCGAGTTCATCGTCACCACGTCGGCGGCGACCTGCCGCCCGGGCACGATGTCGGCTTCCGCCGTGACCCGGTCGACGAGGTCGCGAAGCCCGGGCAGGCCGCGGCCCGCGCCGGGAAGGCGCGCGCCCATCTCGCGGATGCGCGCGGCGTCCAGCTCGGTGACGACGAGAGGCGTCTGGGTGTTCATGGTCGTTCTCCTTTCCGGGCCCCGAAAGGCGCGGCGGCCCGGCATCGATGCGGTGGAAAGAGGCCCGCGGCGCAGGGCGCGCGGGACGCTGGCGATCGACTGGGGAAGGCCCGGTAGCTCTCGAAGGGGGAACCCGCCGCTGGCGGGGCCTTCGGGCGCGGCTACCGGGCCGCGGAGACGAAGGCCGTCGCGCGGCCCGGACTGGTGCGGGGCTGCGTTGCCACGAGGGGGGCGAACGGCGTCTTCATGGTTCCCATTATACCCCGGGGACGTATACCCCGGGGACGGGTCCCGTACCCGTCCCCTATCCGGGGCGGGGGCCGTAGTGGCGGAAGCGCTCGACGATTCGCGCCATCTCGGCGTCGTCGAGGATCGCGGGTTCGGACACCTGCAGCGCCTGCCAGTAGAGGCGGGCGAGCGCCTCCACCTTGTCCGCGAGGCGCAGGGCGTCGTCGAGGTCCTTGCCGAAGGCGATGACGCCGTGGTGGGCCAGCAGGCACGCGCGCCGGTCCGCGAGCGCGGCCAGCGCCGCGTCGGAGAGCTCCTGCGTGCCGAAGGTGCGGTAGGGCGCGCAGCGGATGTCCTTCCCGCCCGCGAAGGCGACCTCGTAGTGGAAGGCCGGGATGCCGCGCTCCAGGCAGGCGAGCGTGGTCGCGAAGGCCGAATGCGTGTGCACGACCGCCCCCGCCTCGGGCCGCGTGGCGTAGATGTCGTGGTGGAAGCGCCACTCGGTGGAGGGCTCGCGGTGGCCGGTGGCGTGCCCGTTCGTCCCCACGTGCACGATGTCGGCGGGCTCAAGCGCCTCGTAGGGGATGCCCGAGGGCGTCACGAGGAAGCCGCCCTCCACCCGCGCGCTCACGTTGCCGGAGGCGCCGTTGTTGATGCCCAGCTCGTTCATGCGCCGCGCGGTGGCGACGAT
>JAHCLE010000224.1 GCA_026125445.1 Burkholderiales bacterium | reverse complement strand
GGGACTGCACGAGTCCACCATCTCGCGCGTCACCACGCAGAAGTACATGCTCACCACGCGCGGGATGTTCGAGCTGAAGTACTTCTTCGGCAGCCACGTCGCCACCGACACGGGCGGCGCGTGCTCCTCCACCGCCATCCGCGCCCTCATCAAGCAGCTGGTGGCGGCCGAGGACGGCAGGAAACCCCTGTCGGACCACCGCATCTCGGACATACTGGCGCAGCAGGGCATCCAGGTCGCCCGGCGCACGGTGGCGAAGTACCGCGAGGCCATGCACATCCAGCCCGCGAACATGCGCAAGTCCATCTGAACGGAAAGGGAAAGGAGCCTCGATGAACCTCCAGCTCACCGGCCACCATGTCGAGATCACCCCCGCGATCCGGGACTACGTCCTCGGCAAGCTCGAGCGGATCAACCGCCACTTCGAGCAGGTCATCACCGTGAACGTGATCCTGTCCGTGCAGAAGCTCGACCAGAAGATCGAGGCGACGGTCCACCTCTCGGGAAAGGACATCCACGTCACCTGCCACGACGCGGACATGTACGCGGCGATCGACGGCCTGGTGGACAAGCTCGACCGCCAGATCATCAAGCACAAGGACAAGTTCGAGGAAGGCCGCCGCGGCGGCGCCCCGAAGCGCGCCGCCCCCTAGGGCAACGCGACCACCCGCGAGGACGACCCCCATGAACAGGCTCGCCCCCCTGCTGCCCGTCGCCCACGTCGCGCTCGACCTCGACGTGAGCAGCAAGAAGCGCCTGTTCGAGCAGATCGGGCTCCTCTTCGAGAACTCGCGCCAGATTCCGCGCGCGCGCGTCTTCGACAGCCTCTTCGACCGCGAGAAGCTCGGCTCCACGGGGCTGGGCTACGGCGTGGCCATCCCGCACGGGCGGCTCAAGAACCTGAAGGACACCCTCTGCGCGTTCGTGCGCACCCAGCAGCCCGTGCCGTTCGAGTCGCCGGACGGGCAGCCCGTCCGCCTCGTCCTGGCGATGCTCGTCCCCGAGCACGCCACGGAGCAGCACCTGGAGCTGCTCTCCGACCTCGCCCAGATGTTCAGCGACCGCGACCTCCGGGAGAGGCTGCTCGCGGCCGGCGACGTCGACGCGGCGCACCGACTGCTCACGGAATGGTCGCCGTATGCCCCGGCTCAGCGTACAGCAGCTCTTTGAGGACCGCCGCGAGCGGCTCGGCCTCGCGTGGGCCGCGGGCGCCTCCGGGAGCCACCGCGAGCTCACCAACGAGATGCTCTCCCGCCCGGGGCTCGGCCTCATAGGGCACCTGAACCTCATCCACCCCCTCATCGTCCAGGTGCTGGGCGCAAGCGAGCTCGAGTACATCGAGCGCATGAGCGAGGGGGCGGCCACCGAGATGTTCGACAGGCTCGCGGGCGGCGACACGCTGTGCATCGTCGTGGGCGACGGGCTGCCGGTGCCGCCGGCCCTGGAGCGCGCCGCCACGCGCGCGGCCGTGCCGCTGCTCACCGCGCGCGAGACGAGCCAGCAGGTGATCAACGTCCTGCGCCCCTACCTGCAGGGCGAGCTGGGCGAGGTGACCTCGCTGCACGGCGTCTTCCTGGACGTGCTCGAGATCGGCGTCCTCATCACCGGGGAATCCTCCATCGGCAAGAGCGAGCTCGCCCTGGAGCTCATCTCGCGCGGCCACGGACTCGTCGCCGACGACGTGGTGGAGCTGCAGCAGATCGGGCCTGAGACCGTGCAGGGGCGCTGCCCGCCGATGCTGCGCGACTTCCTCGAGGTGAGGGGCCTGGGCGTGCTCAACATCCGCTCGATCTTCGGCGAGACGGCCGTGCGCCCGCGCAAGGCCCTTCGCCTCATCGTGCACCTCGAGTTCCCCGCCAACGGCGGCTACGAGGAGCGCGAGCGCCTGTCGACCCGCTCGGGCACCCGGCGCGTGCTGGGCGTCGAGATCCCGACCGTCACCCTCACCGTCGCGCCGGGCCGCAACCTCGCCGTGCTCGTGGAGGCCGCCGTGCGCAACCACATCCTCATCACCCGCGGCATCGACTCCACGCGCGACTTCATCTCCCGCCAGGCCGCCGCGATGCGCTCGGGGGGCGAGGGCGACGCGGAGCCGCGCGACTGATGCGCCTGACCCTCCTGAGTGGGCTGTCGGGCTCGGGCAAGAGCGTCGCGCTGAAGGCGCTCGAGGACTCCGGCTACTTCTGCGTCGACAACCTCCCGCCGCACCTCATCCGCTCGCTGGTCGCGTACCTCTCCTCGCGCGGCGAGCCGCGGGTGGCGGTGAGCGCGGATGCGAGGAGCGCGGACACGATCGGGCTCCTGCCCGAGGTCGTGGCCGGGGAGCGCGCCGCCGGCACGGAGGTGCGCCTGATCTTCCTCGACGCGAGCGACGCGAGCCTCGTGCGCCGCTTCTCCGAGACGCGCCGCCCGCACCCGCTCGCCGGCGAGGGCCGCACCCTCGAGGAGGCCATCGCGCGCGAGCGCAGCCTCCTCGCCCCCATCGCCGAGATCAGCCACCGCGTCGACACGAGTTCCCTCACGCCCGTCCAGCTCCGCGGCTGGATCCACGACCTGCTCGTCTCCGATCCCGCGCGGCTCGTGCTGAGCCTGGAGTCCTTCGGGTTCAAGGGCGGGGTCCCCCTGGACGCCGACTTCGTGTTCGACGCGCGCTTCCTGCCCAACCCGTACTACGACCCCGCGCTGCGTCCCAAGTCGGGGCTCGACGCGGAGGTGGCGCAGTTCCTCGAGCGCGAGACCGAGGCCGGACGCTTCCTCGAGGACATCCTGCAGTTCATCGAGCGCTGGCTGCCGCGCTTCGAGCTCGACCGCCGCGCCGCGCTCACCGTGGCCATCGGCTGCACGGGCGGGCGCCACCGCTCCGTCTACCTCGTGGAGCGGCTCGCCGAGCGGCTGCGCCCGCACCACCCCGTCATCGTCCGCCACCGCAACCTCGCGCCGGACTAGGAAAGCCCCTTGTTGATCATGAACCTGCTGTCGGCGGGACCGGCGCCCGCCGAGACGGTGCCCATCTTCCCGCTCGCCACCGTCCTCTACCCGGGCATGCGCCTGCCCCTCAGGATCTTCGAGCCGCGCTACATGGAGATGGCCAAGGCCTGCCTCAAGCACGACTCCGCCTTCGGCGTGTGCCTCATCCGCGAGGGCGAGGAGGTGGGAACGCCCGCCGTTCCCGAGACCGTGGGCTGCCTCGCGCGCATCGCCGAGTGGGACATGGAGACCGTGGGCATCCTCAAGGTGAAGGCCGAGGGACTGGAGCGCTTCCGCCTGCTGCGCACGAAGACGACCGGCGCGGGGCTGATCCTGGGCGACATCGAGCGCATGGGGGCCGAGGCCGCGGCCGAGCCGCCCGAGCTCGCCGAGAGCGCGGATTTCGTGCGCAAGGTGGTGGAGGCGCTGGGCTCGGCCCGCTTCGCCGAGCCCTACCGCTACGACGACGCGAGCTGGGTGGGCTTCCGGCTCGCCGAGATCCTGCCGCTGCGCACGCCGGTCAAGCAGAAGCTGCTCGAGCTCACCGACCCCGTCGCCCGGCTTTCGATCCTGCACCGCTTCCTGCGCGAGCAGGGGCTCGTCGGCTAGGCGC
>JAHCLE010000223.1 GCA_026125445.1 Burkholderiales bacterium | reverse complement strand
CGGTCGGCACCTGCCGGATCATGTCGTGCAGCATGATGCCGAAGTTGGTGTCGGAGATGTGCTCGTACACGTCGCCGCCCCAGTTCTCCATCCCGGCCTTGAAGTCCTTCGGCAGCAGGGCGACGATGGCGTCCACGTTCGCGCGGTGCTCCTCGTACGCGTCGACGGTGTAGCGGCGCTTGAGCTTGAACTTCGTGCCCTGCAGCAGCCAGCGGAAGATGCCGGCGTTCACCGCGTCCTCCTGCGCCTGCGTCGGCTTCGTGGCCACGCGGCCGATGTTGCCGGTCTCGTGCACCATCTGCAGGAAGAGCCGCGCCGCGTACGCCATGCGCACGCCGGGCGTGTTCATTTCCGAGTGCACGTTGCCGGTCTCGGGATCGACGCGGAACTTCTTCTTGTCCTGCGAGTAGGGCAGGCCCGGCATGAAGCGCACGTTGGTGATGCCGCCGTACGGGCGGACGTTGCAGTAGACGCCGGCGGCCGTGCGCAGGGGCGCGTTCGCGGACTTGCCGGCCACCACGACCTTCTTGCCGCCCTCGTTCACCATGAAGTCGCCGGCCGTCGACCACTTGAGCGCCGTGTAGTCGAGCTTGCCGAACCACTCGAGCGAGACGAGTTTCGTGTCGTGGCGGAACTGCGCCATCATCGGCACCCCGAGGAACGGCAGGCCCAGGACGTCGAGCGCCATGATCGTGCCGTTCAGGGCGAACATGTCGGTGAAGGCGTGGGCCACCGGCTTCACGCCGCCCGCGGCGCTGCCGCCCTCCCAGATGACGGCGTCGGGGTAGCCGGCCGGCCGGACGGCCGAGCGCTTGTAGATCGAGTCCAGGAGCTTGAAGAGGTCGCCGTGCTGCTCTTCCTGGGCGATCTTGAGGAGGTCGATTTGCGTGGTCATGGGAGGAAAGCCTTGCGTTCGGGGGAGGGGTTGGCCGGGGGCCCGGCCGGGCCCGCGATTATCCCATTCCTGCTTCCGGAGGGGCAATCTCCCGGCCGCCGGGCCTTGACCTGGCGCAAGCTCCTCGGGGCCTGTGCCAGAATGCCCCCCCATGTGCCGCGCCCTCCTCTACCTCGGCGAGCCCGTCCTGCTGGACAACCTGCTCTACCGGCCCGATTCGGCGCTGGTGCGGCAGAGCTACATGCCCAAGATGCTGCACATGCTGAACCTCGCGGGCTTCGGCCTGCGCGCCTGGGACGCGGGCTCGCGGGCGCCGGACAGGCCCTGGTCCTACGCCTCCACGGAGCTGCCGGTCTTCGACCGCAACCTCAAGAACCTCGCCGAGAAGGTGCAGGCCGGGGCGGTGCTGGCCCACGTGCGCGGCGTGGCGTACTCGACGGCGGTGGACATCTCGCTCGCGAACGTCCATCCGTTCCATTTCCCCGGCACGCGCCTCGCGATGGCGCACAACGGCGACCTCGCGCGCTTCGCCGAGCTGAAGCCTCTCCTCGCCGCCCACGTCCCCACCGCCATCGCCCGCCATGTCCGCGGCACCACCGACAGCGAGTGGATCTACGCCCTGGTGCTCTCCGGCCTTCGCGACCCCTCGGCCGCCCCGGAGGGCGACGAGCTGGTCGGGGCCATCACGCGCGCCTTGGCCATCGTCCGTTCCGCCCGCGAGGCGCTCGGCATCGACGTCTCCTCCTCCGTGAACCTCTTCTTCGCGGACGGCACCCAGCTCGCCGCCGTGCGCTACTGCTTCGACTTCGGCCGCTATTCCACGGACGACCCGGCGCGGGTCCACGAGGCCAACCTCAACTTCCTGAGCCTGTGGTACACGCTCGGCCGCGACTACGGCCTGCACGACGGGGAATGGAGGATGACCGGCGGGGCGGAGGCGGCGAGCTCGATCCTCGTGGCCTCGGAACCGCTCACGCGCGACGTCGCTTCCTGGGTCGAGGTGCCGGAGTATTCTGTGCTGCACGCCGGGCTGCGCGACGGCCGGCCGGTCGTGACGGTTGGCTACCTCGACTGACGCGGCAATGGAGATGGCGTAGATTGCGGGCTTCGGGCTTTGCGCGCGCCCGGCTTGCGCGCAACGGGGGGCTTCGACGATGACCGCGACCTTTCGCCTTTCCGACGATTCCCAAGCCCGGTTCTCGGTGCTGCGCCAGTCCGCGAACGAGGCCTGCGCGAGCGCCATCGAGTTCCTGGTCCGGGACGGAACCGACCGGGCGCTCAACCGCGTGAACGTCCTCGACTTCGCCCGCCAGGGCGGGCTCGACGAGGAGAAGGCCATCGGCGCCTTCCTGCACGCCTCGCGCCTGGGAATCTTCGACCTCTCGTGGAACCTGCTCTGCCCCGGCTGCGGCGGCGTGCTCGAGGCCAACGCGACGCTCAAGACGGTGAAGCGCACCGAATACCACTGCGCCTTGTGCGCCGCCGGGTACGAGCCGACCCTCGACGAGATGGTGGAGGTGAGCTTTACCGTGAACCCTCGCGTGCGCCGGATCGCGGCGCACGATCCGCACTCGCTCTCGATGTGGGACTACCAGAAGCAGGTGTTCTGGAGCTCCGGCATCGACATCCCGGAGGATCGGTTCGACGAGATCATCCGCGAGATCGTCATCGATTCGGTGGAGCTGCCCGCGGGCGAGAAGTGCATCCTGTCCGTGCAGCTCCCGGCGCAGTTCGTGATCGTGTTCGATCCCGTGACGCACGCGGCCCAGTTCATCGACGTGAAGGGCGAGCCCACGCGGGACCGCCAGGACCTCGCGATGGTCTTCAACAAGGTGCAGGCGCCGTCGGGCACCGTCACCCTGCGCCCGGGGCCGCTGCGCCTCGCGCTCGAGAACCGGAGCGGCGAGCGCGTGCTTCCCGCGATCGTCGTCGCCGGCGACGCGCTCCACGAGCTCCTCGGAACCCGAAAGGCGTTCCTCACCGCCAAGCGCCTGCTCACGAACCAGGTGTTCCGCGACCTGTACCGCACCGACACGCTCGACGTGGACCAGCGGCTCGGCATCACGAGCCTCACCTTCCTCTTCACCGACCTCAAGGGCTCCACGGAACTCTACGAGCGCGTGGGCGACCTGCAGGCCTTCGACCTGGTGAAGGCGCATTTCCAGACGCTCAACGAGGTCGTCGCCATGAACGCCGGCGCCGTGGTGAAGACGATCGGGGACGCGGTGATGGCAACGTTCCCCACGCCCGACCGTGCCTTGTCGGCCGCGCTCGGCATGAGGGAGGCGATGCGCGAGCTGAACGACCGGCGCGGCCACGAGGACCTGCTGCTCAAGATCGGCATCCACGAGGGCCCCTGCCTCGCGGTGACGCTCAACGACCGCCTCGACTACTTCGGCCAGACGGTGAACATCGCGGCGCGCGTGCAGGCGCTCGCCACCTCGAGGTCCATCTTCGCGACCCGTCCCGTGGTTGACCACCCCGCCTCGGCCCGGGTGCTCGGCAACTCCGGTTACGAGCCCGTGGCGCAGAGCATCGCGCTTCGCGGGATCGCCGGCGAAGTGGCCGTCTACGAGATTCCCTGGAACGGCCCGGGCGCGGGCGCCTAGGCCGGGGCGTCGCCTCGCGCAGCCCAGAGCTGGGCTGCCCCTGCCGCCTCGAACTGCGCCGCCTCCCCTTCCCGTTGCGCGAGCCGCGCCTGGGTG
>JAHCLE010000222.1 GCA_026125445.1 Burkholderiales bacterium | reverse complement strand
ATAGTCCTTCTGCAGCGCGAAGGCCTCGGCGTGCCGGCCCGCCTGCGCGGTGAGTTCCGCCAGCGACTCGAGGACGAGCCCCACCAGCAGGAGCGGCGTGCGGTCCTCGAAGCGGCTCTTCGCCTCCTCCAGGCGCGCGATCGCCCCGTCACGCTCGCCCTTCTTCGCGAGCACCATGGCGCGCAGGTACAGCGCCCACACCAGGCACGGGCCGCCGTGCTTGGCCGCCTCGGCTTCCGCGAGGGTGAGCGCGGCTTCCGCCTCGGTGTCGCAATCGTTCTTGAGGAAGGTGAGGGTGGCTGTCGTGTAGACGTTGCCCTCCGGCGCCGAGATGAATGGCGCTTCCGGGTCCGCCATCAGCTGGCGCGCGCGCGGCAGCGCGTCGGCGGCGCGCCCCAGGTGCACGAGGCAATCGACCATGTTGGCGACGATGCCCACGCGTAGCCGCGGGTGCTTGAGCTCCGCCACCAGCGTCTCGGCCTCCTGCAGCACCGTGAGCGCCTCCTCGTAGTCGCCCACGGCCACGAGCTCGCCGCCCAGGTTCGACAGGAGGGTCGCGGTCTGCGGGCGGGCGTTGTGGGTGCGCACCTGGCCCAGCGCCTCGAAGAGGTAGCCGATGGACTGCGGGGCGTCGCCCAGCGCGGCGCAGGAGCCGGCGATGCCGTTCAGCACGTAGAAGCGGTCCAGCGGCGCGAGGCTTCCCGCCTCGTCCTCGAGGATGGCGCGGTACATGTCGTAGGCGGACCTGGCGTCGCCTTCCATCATGCGCACGCGGGCCAGTCCCGTACGGGCGAGCGTGGCGCCGCGCTGGTCCTTGAGGGCGGTGAATTCCCGCTCCGCTTCCTTCAGCGACCGCTGCGCCTGGTCGGGGCCCTCGTAGCGGAGCTGGAAATTGCCGATGGTGAGGTGGGCCAGCGCCTTGCAGGCGGCATCCCCGCACTTCTCCGCCTCGGCCATGGCCTCCTGGGCCCAGGCGAAGGAATCGCGAGGGCTGGAGTACTGGGCGTTCCAGGCCTTGTCGACGAGGGACTGGCAGGCGGTGGGGGGCGGCATGGGGGGATTCTACGCACGGAGGTCCCGGGGCCCAACACTCCCTTTTCTAGCCCTCGAAGATGCGGGCGACGTCCGCGGGGGTGAAGCGGTATTCCTGGTTGCAGATCTCGTCGTGCACCTTCATCACGCCCTGCTCGGCCAGCGCAGCCTCCACCTCCGTGCGGCCCAGGCCCTTGAGCATGGCGACCACCTTCTCCTCGCTGCGGCTGCAGCCGTCCTTCACGGGGTGGGCCTTGAAGAGGCGGATGTCGTCGTGGGGGAAGAGGCTGGTGAGCAGGGAGGAAACATCGTCACCCTCACCCCCTCTCCCAAGGGAGAGGGGAGCGGATTTCGCGGCCTGCTGCTGGACGCGCGCCCAGCCGTTGGGGTCCTTCTCGTCGGCCTTGGGGAGCTTCTGCAGGATGAGGGCGCCCACGCTCTCCGGCGTCGTGTGCACCCAGAGGTGGGTGGGCACCTGCTCGCTGCGGTCGAAGTAGCGCTCGAAGCATTCGGCCAGCGTGGCGCCTTCCAGCGGGACGATGGACTGGAAGTGCCGGGCCGTCTGGTTGTTCTCGATCGTCAGGACGAGGCGGCCGGTGGGGAAGAAGTCGTGGATGTTGGGGTTCTCCGGGAGGCTCTTCCCCTCGTCCCGCTTCAGCATCGCCCGCAACGCGAGATCGTGCGTGCAGTCGGCCACCGCGAGCGACACCGGCCCGTGGCCCATCACCTGCAGCACGGCGCGGCCGGGGTGCTTCAGGCCGGAGCCGATCAGGACCGCGACCGAGGCGAATTCCCCCAGCAGCTGGCGGTACGCCTCCGGGTAGTCGCGGCGGGCGAGGATCGTGCGCCACAGCGGGCCGAGGCGCACGACCTGGCCGCGGATGTCGAGGTTCTCGAGGAGGAAGCGGTCGGTGAGGTCGGAGGGCGAGGACATGGGGAAATGATAACCGGGTCATACTGGACCCATGGACCCCGTCGCCCGCCTCATCAAGGCCGCCGACTTCGCCGCCCTCAAGCACCGCCGCCAGCGGCGCAAGGACGCGGAGGCCTCCCCCTACATCAACCACCCGCTGGCGCTCGCGCGCGTGCTCAAGCTGGAGGCGGGCGTGGAGGACGTGGACGTGCTCGCCGCCGCGATACTGCACGACACCGTGGAGGACACGCAGACCACCGTCGAGGAGCTCGAGCGCGAGTTCGGCAAGGCCGTCGCGGGAATCGTGGCCGAGGTCACCGACGACAAGCGCCTGCCCAAGCCCGAGCGAAAGCGCCTCCAGGTCGAGCACGCGCCGCACCTTTCGGCCGGGGCGAAGCTCGTGAAGCTCGCGGACAAGATCTGCAACCTGCGCGACGTCGTGGATTCCCCGCCCGCGCACTGGCCCCTGGAGCGCCGCCGCGCCTACTTCGAGTGGGCCAGGGCGGTGATCGACGGGCTGCGGGGGGTGCATCCGGGGTTGGAGAGGATCTTCGACGAGGCGTACCGGCTGAAGCCATAGCCCCCCGGGGGCTGTTCCGTTGAGACAGGTCAATTTGGGGGGTTTTCCCAGGCGTATCTTGGACTTACATCCCCCGCCCCCCCGGGAGGCGACCATGTATGCCCAGCCCCAATCGCTGCTGCCCAACTTCGTTTCCGGCAACGCGGACCGACTGCTGCACGCGACCATCGGGAAGTTCACCGGCGGCCTGTCGCCGGCCGCGCTCTCGAACGCCTGGCTCGACTGGGCCATGCACCTCGCGGCTTCTCCCAGCAAGCAGGCGGAAATCGTCGAGATGGGCGTTCGCCAGTGGGAGCGCCTCGGCCACCTGCTGATGCACGCGCAGGGCGAGACCTGCGAGCACTGCATCGAGCCCCTGCCGCAGGACCCGCGCTTCCGCGACCCGGCCTGGGACCAGATGCCCTACAGCGTCATCTACCAGAGCTTCCTCCTGGGCCAGCAGTGGATGTCGATCGCCATGCGCGGCGTGCGCGGCGTCACCAAGCACCACGAGCAGGTGCTCGACTACACCACGCGCCAGGCGATGGACTACTTCTCGCCCTCCAACTTCCCGCTCACCAACCCGGAAGTGATGAAGGTGATCCAGGAGACCAACGGCGAGAACCTGGCGAAAGGATTCCGCAACTGGCAGGAGGACGTGGAGCGCACGATCCTCGGCTCCCCGCCGGCCGGGGCGGAGAACTACGTCGTCGGCAAGAACCTCGCGATCACGCCCGGCAAGGTCGTGATGCGAAACGAGCTGATGGAGCTCATCCAGTACTCGCCCGCCACCCCGCGCGTGCACGCCGAGCCCGTGCTCATGGTGCCGGCGTGGATCATGAAGTACTACATCCTCGACCTCTCGCCCGGCAATTCGCTCGTGAAGTACATGGTCGAGAAGGGCCACACGGTGTTCATGATCTCGTGGAAGAACCCGGGGCCCGAAGACCGCAACCTGTGCATGGACGACTACCTGCGCCATGGCGTGATGGCGGCGGTGGACGCGGTCTCGAAGATCATGCCGAAGCGGAAGATCCACGCGCTGGGCTACTGCCTCGGCGGCACGCTCCTTTCGATCGCCGCGGCGGCGATGGCGCGT
>JAHCLE010000221.1 GCA_026125445.1 Burkholderiales bacterium | reverse complement strand
GGACTACCTGCCGCGCGCGGCGAGGATCATCGACTACATCCGCGCCGGCGACACCTACCAGGTGAACCTGACGCGGGAATTCCGCCTCGCCTTCCGCGGCGACGCCTGGGAGTTCTACCGCCACCTGCACGACATCAACCCGGCCCCCATGGGCGCCTTCCTCGAGTATCCCTTCGGCTCGGTCCTGTCGAGCTCGCCGGAACGGCTGATGACGGTCGAGGCCGGGCAGGCGGTGACGCAGCCGATCAAGGGCACGCGCCGCCGCCGCGCCGATCCGGCGGAGGACGCGCGCGTGCGCGCCGAGCTCGAGGCCTCCGCCAAGGACCGCGCCGAGAACGTCATGATCGTGGACCTGCTGCGCAACGACTTCGGGCGCGTCTGCGAGCCGGGAAGCGTCGAGGCGCCGCGCCTCTGCGAGCTGGAGAGCTTCGCCACCGTGCACCACCTCGTGAGCACGGTGACCGGGCGGCTCGCGCCCGGGCGCGACGCGGTGGACCTGCTGGAGGCGTGCTTCCCGGGCGGCTCCGTCACCGGCGCGCCCAAGCGGCGCGCCATGGAGATCATCGACGAGCTGGAGCCGCACCGGCGCGAGGTCTACTGCGGCGCCATCGGCTACGCCACGCCCGCGGGACGCCTGGACATGAACATCCCGATCCGCACCACGCTCGCGGCCGAGGGCGAGCTGCGCTTCTACGCCGGCGGCGGCATCGTGGCCGACTCCTCGCCCGAGGCGGAGTTCGAGGAGACGGAGGTGAAGATCGCCGCCATCCGGCGCGCGCTCTCGCGCTTTTCCGCCGGGGCGCCGCCGCCGCCGGCCAAGGTCGCGATGCGCCGCGAGCTCCTCTCGGCCCGCGACGCGCTCTTCCCGGACGGAAGCGCGGAGTTCTCGGCCGGGATCACCGCGCGGCTTCGCGCGCTCCCGGAGTACCGCCGGGCGCGCACGGTGCTCTCGACGCTCAGCTTCGGCACCGAGTGGGACACGCGCGCCTTCGCCGAGGGCGTGCTCGCCGACGGCAAGGTGCTGGCGCTCCCGCGCGTGGTGCGCGATCCGCGCTCGCTCGCGCTGCACGCCGTGGCCGACCTCGGCGCCGACCTCGTGCCCGGCGTCTGGGGCATCGAGGAGCCCGATCCCGCGCGCTGCCGCAAGGTGGCGCTCTCGGAGGTCGACTTCGCCCTCGTGCCTGCGCTATCTTGCGACGAGCAGGGCGTGCGCCTGGGATACGGCGCCGGCTACTTCGACCGCCTGCTCTCGGGCGCCGGCACCCGCACCTTCCGCGTGGTGGCGCTGCCCGAGGCGCTGGTCCGCCCGGCCGTTCCCCGCGAGGCGCACGACGTCGCGGTGGACGCCCTGCTCACCGAACGACGATTTCTCCGGATGAAGGCCTCCCCATGAACGCCAGGATCATCGACGGCAAGGCGATCGCCGCCGACATCGCCATCGAGAACGCCCTTCGCGCGGCGCGCCTGCGCGACGCCGGCACCGTGCCCGGGCTCGCCGTCGTGATCGTCGGCGACGACCCCGCCAGCAAGGTCTACGTGCGCAACAAGGCGCTCGCCTGCGAGAAGGCGGGCCTGAACTCCTGGGTGCACGCGCTTCCCGCCAACACGCCGCAGGAGCGCCTCATCGCCTTCCTGCGCAGCCTCAACGCGGACCCCACGGTCCACGGCATCCTCGTGCAGCTGCCGCTGCCCAGGCCGCTGGACGCGCGCGCGGTGATCGAGGCCATCGACCCGGCCAAGGACGTGGACGGCTTCCACTACCAGAACGTGGGCGCGCTGGTGGTCGGCGACCCCGCCTTCTACCCGTGCACGCCCTGGGGCGTCATGAAGATGCTCGAGCACGAGGGCGTCGGGGTCGAGGGGATGCACGCGGTGATCGTCGGGCGCTCCACCATCGTCGGCAAGCCCATGGCGCTCATGCTCGTGAACGCCGGCGCGACCGTCACGGTGTGCCACTCGAAGACGCGCGACCTGCCGGCGGTCACGCGGCAGGCCGACCTCCTGGTCGCGGCCGTGGGCAAGGCGCGCATGATCGGCGCCGACATGGTCAAGCCCGGCGCGGTGGTGATCGACGTGGGCATCAACCGCCTGCCCGACGGCAAGCTCTGCGGGGACGTCGACTACGAGGCGGTGGCCAAGGTCGCCTCGCGGATCACGCCGGTTCCCGGGGGCGTGGGGCCCATGACGATCGCCATGCTGGTGGCCAACACCGTGCGCGGCGCGGAGAAGGCGGCGGGGCTCGCCGCCCCCATGCCCACGCGCATCGCCTGAAGACTCCCGGAGAAGGAGAGAGAGATGACCCAGCCCTACGCGTCCGGACTCGACCGCAACGAGGCCAACTACACGCCGCTCACGCCCGTGTCCTTCCTCGCGAAGGCCGCCTACGTGTATCCCGATCGGGTCGCCGTGATCCACGGCGGCCTGCGCCGGACCTGGAGGGAGGTCTACGCGCGCTGCCGGCGGCTCGCCTCGGCGCTCGAGCGGCGCGGCATCGGGCGCGGCGACACCGTGGCGGCGATGCTGCCCAACATCCCGGAGATGGTCGAGCTGCACTTCGGGCCGGCCATGATCGGCGCGGTCGTCAACACGCTGAACACGCGCCTGGACGCGGAGGCCATCGCCTTCATGCTCGACCACGGCGAGGCGAAGGTCCTCTTCACCGACCGCGAGTTCTCGGCCACGATCGAGAAGGCGCTCACGCTCGTGAAGTCGAAGCCCCTGGTGATCGACGTCGACGACCCGATGCACGAGGGCGGCAGGCTCCTCGGCGAGAAGGACTACGAGGCCTTCCTGGCCGAGGGCGACCAGGGCTTCGAGTGGACCTTCCCGCCCGACGAGTGGGACGCCATCGCGCTCAACTACACCTCGGGCACCACGGGCAACCCCAAGGGCGTGGTCTACCACTACCGGGGCGCGTACCTCAACGCGATCAACAACATCCTGGACTGGTCGATGCCCAAGCACGCCGTCTACCTGTGGACGCTGCCGATGTTCCACTGCAACGGCTGGTGCTTCAACTGGACGATGGCGGCGGCGGCCGGCACCAACGTGTGCCTGCGCAAGGTCGACGCGAGGCTCATCCTTTCCCTCATCGCCGAGCACAAGGTCACCCACTATTGCGGAGCGCCCATCGTGCACTCGATGCTGCTCAACGCGCCGGCCGAGTGGCGCCGCGGCATCGACCACGAGGTGCACTGCCTGGTGGCGGCCGCCCCGCCGCCGGCTGCCGTCATCGAGGGCATGGGGCGCATCGGCTTCGACATCACGCACGTTTACGGGCTCACCGAGACCTACGGGCCGGCCGCCGTGTGCGCCAAGCACCCGGAGTGGTCGTCGCTTCCCCTCGACGAGCAGGTGCGCCGCAACGGCCGCCAGGGCGTGGCCTACCTCCTGGAGGAGGGCATGACGGTGCTGGACCCGCTCACCCTGCAGCCGGTGCCCTGGGACGGCGAGACGATGGGCGAGATCATGTTCCGCGGCAACATCACGATGAAGGGCTACCTGAAGAACCCGAAGGCGACCGAGGAGGCGTTCCGGGGAGGGTGGTTCCACTCCGGCGACCTCGCGGTGATGCAGCCCGACGGCTACGTGAAGATCAAGGACCGCTCCAAGGACGTCATCATCTCG
>JAHCLE010000220.1 GCA_026125445.1 Burkholderiales bacterium | reverse complement strand
GGCGCTCATCTTCGTCGCCGCCGCCGCCATCATCTGGAGCGCGATCCCCCGCCTTCTCGAGCCCCGTCCCCTGGAGCAGGTGGGCGTGGGCCTGGCGCTTTCCGTCGCGGCCGCCGCGGCGAACCTGCTGTGCGGCTGGTTCCTGCTCAAGGGCGCGCGCGAGCACCGTTCGATCACGCTGGAGGCCGACGCGCACCACCTGCTCACCGACGTGTGGACGACCGTGGGGGTGATCGCCGGCGTGGCGGTCGTGCATTTCACCGGCTGGCTCCTGCTCGACCCCCTCATCGCCATCGCCGTGGCGCTGCAGATCCTGTGGACGGGGTGGTCGCTCATCCGCCGCTCCTTCGACGGGCTCATGGACCGCGCCATCCCCGAGGAGGAGCGCGCGCGCATCGTCGCGGTGCTCGAGCAGGTGAGAGGGCGCGGCGGCGACTACCACCGCCTGCGCACCCGGGTGTCCGGGAAGAAGAGCTTCGTCGACGTGCACATCCTGCTGCCCGGCACGATGAGCGTGCACGAGGGGCACGACCTCGCGCACCGCCTGGAGGCGCAGATCGAGGAGGCGGTGCCGCACGTGGAGGTCCTCACCCACCTGGAGTCCCTCGAGGACCCCCGCAGCTGGGACGACCACCCGAAGCCCATGGGATAGAATTCCCGAATGGCCTCCGCCACCCCCGCCTCCGCCCAGGCTCCCGCATCCGGCGTCGATCGCAAGCTCACGCTGAAGGAAGTGCTCGAGTGGGCGGTCCAGGACGGCCACGTCGCCCGCGAGGACGCGGTGAAGCTGCTCTCCGACCACGCGCGCGCGCGCGCGGGCAAGCACCCGGTCACCCTCATCGCGGAGGCGCGCCTGAAGTCCACGGTCGTCGCCGGCGGCGTGCTCAACGCCGAGGGCATCACCGCCTGGCTCGCGGCGCGGATGCACATCCCGTTCTTCCACATCGACCCGCTCAAGATCGACCTGCGCGCGGTGACCGACGTGATGAGCTCCGAGTACGCGCAGCGCCGCGGCATCCTGCCCGTGGGCGTGAGCGGCAAGGAGGTGACGATCGCCACCTGCGAGCCCTTCATGCGCGCCTGGGAGAAGGAGCTCGCCGAGATGCTCCGCCTCACGGTGAAGCGCGTGCTGGCGAACCCCGCGGACATCGAGCGCTACCAGGGCGAGTTCTACAACCTCGCCAAGAGCGTCAAGCGCGCCGAGAAGGCGGGCGTGCAGACGAGCGGGCTGTCCAACTTCGAGCAGCTCGTGGAGCTGGGCAAGGCCGGCCGTCAGCTCGACGCGAACGACCACCACATCGTCCACCTCGTCGACTGGCTCTGGCAGTACGCCTTCGACCAGCGCGCGAGCGACATCCACCTCGAGCCGCGGCGCGACGTGGGCGTGATCCGCTTCCGCATCGACGGCGTGCTGCACGAGGTGTACCAGATCCCCTACCCGGTCCTGGTGGCGATGACCTCGCGCATCAAGATCCTGGGCCGCATGGACGTGGTGGAGAAGCGCCGCCCGCAGGACGGGCGCATCAAGACGCGAATGCCCGACGGCGAGGAGATCGAGCTGCGCCTGTCGACGCTGCCCACCGCGCACGGCGAGAAGGTCGTCATGCGCATCTTCGACCCGGAGGTGCTCACGCGCGACCTGGGCGACCTGGGATTCACGAAGGACGAGCAGGAGGTCTGGCACAATCTCACGCACCAGCCGGGCGGCATCGTCCTGGTGACGGGCCCCACGGGATCGGGCAAGACCACCACCCTCTACACCACCCTCAAGCAGCTGGCCACGCCGGAGGTGAACGTCTGCACGATCGAGGACCCGATCGAGATGGTGGACGCGCGCCTGAACCAGATGCAGGTCAACCACGACATCGACCTCACCTTCGCCTCCGGGGTGCGCGCCCTCCTGCGCCAGGACCCGGACATCATCATGGTGGGCGAGATCCGCGACCTGGAAACGGCCGAGGTCGCGATCCAGGCGGCGCTCACGGGCCACCTGGTGCTCTCCACCCTGCACACGAACGACGCCCCTTCCGCGATCACGCGCCTGATGGACCTGGGGGCGCCCCCGTACCTGCTCAACGCCACGCTCCTGGGCGTGATGGCGCAGCGCCTCGTGCGCACGCTCTGCCCGCACTGCAAGCAGAAGGTGGCCTTCCAGCGCGAGGACGACCACGCGATGTGGAACGCGGTGTGCGCGCCCTTCAAGTCCGCGCCGCCGGCGGAGGTCTGGCGGGCCGTGGGCTGCCTCGAGTGCCGCAACACCGGCTACCTGGGCCGCATCGGAATCTACGAGATCCTCTCGCTCACCATCGACCTGAAGCGCCTGCTCGTCTCGGAGCCGGACCTCGTCAAGCTCACCGAGGCCTCCTACCGCGCCGGCATGCGCCCGCTGCGCGTGGCCGGGGCGATGAAGGTCGCGCAGGGGCTCACGACCCTCGAGGAAGTGCTCAAGGTCGCCCCGGTCTGATGCCACGCCCATGAAGAAGAGCCTCTACGACCTCGTCGGCGTGCCTCCCGTGGCGCCCCGGGAAATGATCGGCATGGCCTGCAAGCGCCGCATCGCCAAGCTCGAGGCCGCGGGTACGGACGAGGCGAAGGCCGAGATCTACGCCATCCGCGAGGCCTGGTCCATCCTGGGCGACGAAAAGCTGCGCGCGGGCTACGACGCCTCGCTCGCCGCGGAGAAGCCGGGCACCGGGCCCGCCGTCGATCCCCTGGCCGCCCGCATTTCCCCGGAGCTGGTCGCCACGGAGCTCCTCAAGCCGCGCCACCTGTGGGCGGAGAACTGGGAGCGATACCGCAAGCTCGTGTTCGTGCTCTTCTTCGTCGGGCTCTTCGCGCTGTCGGCGGTGTGGAACCAGAGCAACCGCGTGGCGCAGCAGAAGCGCCTCGAGGCGGCCACCTACGAGGCCGAGTACGGCGAGCCGAAGGATGCCAAGGCGGCCGCCAGGCCCGCCGAGGCGAAGCCCTCCGAGCCCTTCTCGGCCGAGAAGTTCGAGCAGGAGATGCGGGAGCGCGAGGCGCAGCTCAAGGAGCAGGTCGCGAACGAGCAGACGGCGAAGGAGGACGAGTTCCGCGAGAAGAACCAGCGCGAGAACGACCCCTACGCCGGCCGCCGGCGCCCGCGCAGCCGCTAGGACCTCGGCGGCTCGCCCAGCAGCTCGCGCACCAGCGCGGACTCGCGCGCGTAGAAGCCCTCCGTGTGGAAGGTCTCCGGCAGCCTGTAGAGCTCGTAGTCGAAGTGGTGGCACATCTCGTGCACCAGCGTGCGCAGGAAGGTGCGGAACTTCACCACGTCGTCGCGCGCGGCCGTGCGCATCCACACGCTCGCGCGCGCCACCTGCCCGCCGTTGTCGGGCTCGTAGAGGCCGTGCAGCTCGCCGCCCGCGTCGCTGGGCCGGCGGGCGAGGATGCGCGCGCGCACCGGGGGCGTGCCGAGCTGGCGGTTTAGCGCGTCCACCAGCGCCTGGCAGGCGGCCTGCGCGGACTTCGGCTCGCCGGTGGCGAGCGCGGGCTCGACGGCGCGGGCGAGCGGCACGAGCGCGGTGGCGTCTGGAACCGCGATCCGGGTGATCGCGTCGCTCTTGCGGTAGGTGCGCTGGCGGGCGGGGGAGAGGCGGTCGTAGTAGGCGAACGGCATGG
>JAHCLE010000022.1 GCA_026125445.1 Burkholderiales bacterium | reverse complement strand
TGTCGATCATCTCCTGAACCTCGCCGCGCCCCTCCTCGAGGATCTTGCCGTTCTCGACGGTCACCAGCCACGCGAGACGCTCCTTGTGCTCGCGCAACTTCTGGCCGAGTCGCCGGACCAACTCGCCCCGTTTCGGCGCGGGCACGTTTCGCCACGCCCCGAACGCCACCGACGCCCGCTCGATCGCCTCCGCCACGTCGGCCTTCGTATGGGTGCGCAGCGTCGTGAGCAAGCCGCCGTCGATCGGAGAGTGGACCGGCAAGTCCGTCCCTTCGTAGGGAGCAAAGGCGGGCTGGAACGACGCGAACACGTCCGGGGAGTGCATGGAGGAGATTGTACTTGGCGAGCCGGAGCCCGGCCCGAACGCCCGCCAAGTAAACTCGCCGCCATGCTTCGCCTCGACGGGTCGCCGTTGTCTCTCGAGGAAATCGTCGCCGTCGCCGAGGACGGCGAATCCGTCGCTCTGTCCGAAGGGGCGTTGCGCCGCGTGGACGAAGCGCGCGCGGTCGTAGACCGGATCGTCGCCGAGGACCGGGTCGTCTACGGCGTCACCACCGGATTCGGTCGTCTCGCCGACGTTCGCATCCCCGCCGAACAGGTGGGTCGACTGCAGCTCAATCTGGTCCGTTCGCACGCATGCGGGGTCGGCGCGCCCCTCTCGATCGCGGAGACCCGGGCGCTCATGCTCCTGCGCGCGAACGTCCTTGCCCTGGGCTTCAGCGGCGCGCGGCGCGAGGTCGTCGTTCTCCTCGTCGAGATGCTGAATCGCGGCGTTCACCCGATCGTGCCCTCGCGGGGCTCGGTCGGCGCGAGCGGCGACCTCGCCCCCCTCGCCCACCTTGCGCTGACCCTGATCGGCGAGGGCGCGTGTCACGGCAAAACCCTGGCAGACGTCGGCCTGACGCCGCTGGTTCTCGGGGCCAAGGAGGGACTCGCCCTTCTGAACGGCACCCAGGCGATCGGCGCCGTTGGCTCGCTCGCCATGCACCGGGCGCAGCGTCTGGCCCGCCTCGCCGACCTCGCAGGGGCGATGACCCTGGAAGCGCTCCTAGGAACCCCGGTTCCCTTCGACCCCCGGATTCATGCCGCGCGTCCCCATCCGGGCCAGATCGCGGTGGCCGAACACCTTCGCGATCTGCTGGCGGATTCGGAGATTCGGGAGTCGCATCGGGACAACGATCCCCGGGTCCAAGACGCCTACTGCCTTCGGTGCATGCCCCAGGTTCACGGGGCGGTCCGAGGCGCGTTGGATCATGCCGAAGCGGTGTTCCGCGTCGAGAGCGGTTCCGCCACCGACAACCCCCTGGTCTTCGCCGATGCGGGTCACCTGGTCTCGGGCGGAAACTTCCACGCCGCACCCCTGGGCTATGCGCTCGACTACGCGGCGATCGCCCTGACCGACCTGATTTCGATCTCGGAGCGCCGGCTCGACCGCCTCGTGAATCCGGACGCGAACGAGGGCCTGCCGCCCTTCCTCGCCCGCGAGCCCGGCACGATGAGCGGGTTCATGATGGCCCACGTGACGGTCGCCGCCCTGTTGAGCGAAGCGAAGGTCCTCGCCCATCCCGCGAGCGTGGACTCCGTCCCGACCTCCGGGGGGAAAGAGGATCACGTGTCGATGGGCATGACGGCGGCCCTGAAGCTCCGGCAACTCGTGGACCTGGCGGAGCGTGCCCTCGCGGTCGAGTTGCTCGCCGCCGCCGAGGGCCTCGAGTTTCGGCGCCCCCTGCGGCCCGGGCGTGGGGTAGAGCGAGGGTACGACGCCGTCCGCGCCCTCGTCCCCGAGGTTACCGAGGACCGCCCCCTTGGACCCGACATCGAGCGGCTCGCCGCGAACCTCGCCACGCTTCCGTGCGGTTAGCCCGCAAGCCGTGTATTGGGAGCCGCCGTCCCTGCGACCTGTCTTGATCACCGATCTCATTCTTGGTCCTTGACATATATCGCGTTATGATATATAATGTAATCCATGAGATACAAGACGGATCTCGAAGCGATGGTCCTCGCCGCCTTGGGCGACGGACCCGCCCACGGCTACGGCATCGTCCGCACGATTCGCGCACGATCCGAGGGCGTCCTCAAGATGGGCGAAGGGCAGCTCTATCCGATCCTCCATCGCCTGGAGGAAGAGGGGCTCGTTGGTGGCGACTGGGAGATGCAGGACGGCAAGCCGCCTCGCAAGGTCTACACGCTCACCGAGGCCGGCCACGGAGCCCTCGAATCGAGGCAACGGGAATGGGGCGCGTTTGCGAACGCGGTGGCCCGAGTGTTCTCGAAGAAGCACGAGGCCGAGGCCGCCTACGATCACGGCGCTCCTTCTCTGGAGGTCCGACATGCTTGACCACGTGAACTGGTACCTCGTCGAACTCGAGCAACGCCTGCGCAACCGGCGCAGCGCTCAAGCGACCACCGACATGCTCCTCGAGACCCGGGCGCACCTTGACGAGCGAGTGGCCGAACTGACCGCCAAGGGCCTCGACCCCACCTCCGCCGCCAAAGCCGCGATCACCGATTTCGGCGACCCCGATGCGGTTGTGCGCGCCTATTCCGGCAGCCTTGGCGTCCGCCCCATCGCGTACCGGGTCTGGCTGATCGTGGCCGCCCTCCTCGCCCTCTGCGGGGTGGAGTGGCTGGGGGCGGAACTCCTGAACCCAGAACGCAGCTACCCGGGCTCCACCTATATCTTCCTGTGCTGGGTCCTGGCGGGGACGATCCCCGCCTTACTCGCCCTCCGCACCCGCCGATGGGCGAGCGTTCCCGTCGTCGCCGTCGGCATGGCCGCCGCCCTTCTCGGCTCGATCTACACCGCCGCGAGCAGCGCGTTCATCGAGTGGAACGGTGAACGGCGCGTCATGCACGAACCCGTTCGGGCGTTCGAAGCCGCCGCCCGGATGCGGTGGGTTCGCGCGTTCGACGCCGACATGGCTCGCATCGAGGCTTGGCGGGCCGCCCCCGCCGGCGCGACGGGCGACCGGCTGTTGCAGGACCTGATCGCCGGGTCCAACTACGTCGCTCCCGTCCGGGTCGGCGGCTACCCCTGGGACCGCCGTCAGGCTCTGCCCAGCTTGGCCGGTAGCCGGGCAGAGCCGCTTCGACCGTTGAGCTACCACCCGGGCTACGTCCTGAACGCCTTCGGCTCGTTCAACGCCGCCAAAGCGCAGTGGCTTCAGACGGGCGACGCTTACGCAAACTTCCTCCGGACGGAACGGGAGACGGTGCGGGCAGAGCTCCTCGCCACCTCGACGCCAATCATCGTTCCGTTCGGGGAGCGTTGGCTGGCGATGGGCGCCCCCCTCGCCACCGTGAGCGGACTGGCCTCCCTTTTGATCCTCCTTGCGAACGGGCTGGCGATCGGTTGGGTGGACCTCGTCCGGCAACGCCGCCGGTCCGGATGGCGACGCCAAGTGGGATAGCCCATCCGAGTCGGTGTCGAACATCGGGCGTCTCATCCCGTGATGACGCCCAAAACGACCCCGATCGGGAACGAACCGGCCGAGCCCATCGCGGGGATCGGCCGCCAGATTCGGGCGAGACGGAAGGCGTTGCGCCTCACTCAGGTCGAACTCGGACTCCTCGCCGGTTGTGGCAAGCGGTTCGTCGTCGATCTCGAAGCCGGCAAACCCACCGTCCGGCTCGACAAACTCGTCGACGTCGCCGCCGTCCTGGGCTTGGAACCCACCCTCGCCCCCATGCGGAGGGGTGCCATGGACGAAGCGCCGGCGACCGAGTGTCTCCTGGCCTGACCTAGCCGACGGAAGGCAGGCCCGCAAGCGCCATCGCGACCTCCTCTTCCGAGTACTCATGGTCGCGCAGTTGCCCCGCCGCGTAGTCCATGTACGCCTGGAGATCGAAGTGCCCATGCCCGCAGAGGTTGAACAGGATCGCCCGCGACGTTCCCTCCTCCCGGCAGCGGACGGCCTCGTCCATCGCCCCTTTCACCGCGTGGCTCGCCTCCGGGGCGGGCAGGATGCCCTCGGTCCGGGCGAAGGTCAAGGCGGCCTCGAAGCAGCCCAGTTGATGCTCCGCGCGCGGTTCGATGTGCCCCAGTTCGACCAGGTGGCTCACCAAGGGGGCCATCCCGTGGTACCGCAACCCGCCCGCGTGGATTCCTTCCGGCACGAAGGTGCTGCCGAGGGTGTGCATCTTCGTCAGGGGCGTCAGGTGGGCGGTGTCGCCAAAGTCGTAGGCGTACTTGCCGCGCGTCAGCGAAGGACAGGCCCTCGGTTCGACCGCGACGATCCGCACGTCGCGCTCGCCGCGCAGCTTCGCCCCGATGAAGGGGAAGGCGATCCCGGCGAAGTTGCTGCCGCCGCCGGTACAGCCGACGACCACATCCGGGTAGTCGTCCGCCATCCCAAGTTGGACCATCGCCTCCTGGCCGATCACCGTCTGGTGCAGAAGCACATGGTTCAGCACGCTGCCCAGCGCGTAGTTGCACTCCGGGTCCTGGGCCGCCACTTCGACCGCCTCGCTGATCGCGATCCCCAGGCTTCCCGTGCTGTCGGGATGCTGGGCCAGGATTCGGCGCCCCGCTTCCGTCTCGTGGCTCGGGCTGGCGATCACCTGGGCACCGTACGCCTCCATTAGCCCGCGACGGTATGGTTTCTGGCGAAAGCTCACCTTCACCATGAACACCTTGACGTCGAGCCCGAAGAGGGCTCCCGCGAAGGCGAGCGACGAACCCCACTGCCCCGCCCCCGTCTCGGTGATGAGCCGCTTCACGCCCGCCTGCTTGTTGTAGAAGGCCTGGGCCACGGCGGTATTGGGCTTGTGGCTGCCCGCGGGCGAGACGCCCTCGTACTTGTAGTAGATGCGCGCCGGGGTCTGCAGCGCCTTCTCCAGGCGGCGGGCGCGATAGAGGGGCGTGCACCGCCATTGCTTGTAGACATCCCTCACCGGCTCGGGAATGGGGATCTCGCGCTCGGTGGAAACCTCCTGGAGGATCAGCTCCATCGGGAAAAGCGGCGCCAGGTCGTCGGGGCCGATGGGCTTCTTCGTGCCGGGATGGAGCACCGGCGGCAGCGCCTTGGGCAGGTCGGCCGCGATGTTGTACCAGGACTTCGGGATGCTCTCTTCGCCAAGAAGGTACTTGACGGTGTCGCTCATGGTCTTCTCTCTCTCCGCAAATGGACGCAGCGTGTCTCGGGCACCAGTTTACCCGTGCCCGGGACACGCCATCGACCATCCGGCCGCCGGCGCTTGACGCCGGTCAACCGGCCTCGCGCCGTCCGCCTAGGCGAACGTGTCGCGCATGAGGGTGCGGAACCAGACGAACATGTCCTCGTAGTGGTCCTTGCTCGCCGCGAGCGCCTCGCCCGAGGCCCCCGGCACGGTCTTCATCGTCCCGGTGGCGGGGTCGTAGGCGAACACCGCCGTGAGCCAGGAAGCGGTCGAGAGCGTGATGGGCGAGTAGCACGAGGAGTTGGTCACCGGCGAGGGGTCCGGGAGGTTTCCGCCCAGCAGGCGCAGGATCGCGTCGGCGCACACCTTGCCTTCCTGGTTGCCGATGTGGCCCGCCTTGGGCTGCGTCGTTGCGGAAGCGTCGCCGATCACGTGGATGCCGCCCACCGCCATCGACTCGTAGCTGCGCACGTCCACGCCCGCGAAGCCGCGGGCGGCATTGCCCACCCCGATGTCTGCCAGCAGGCGCGGGCCCACGTTGGTGGGAATCACGTTGAGCGCGTCGCCCCGGAACGGCCCCATGGCGGTGTGGACGGTGCGGGTCGCCGTGTCCACCGAAGTCACCGGCGCATTGGGCACGTAGGTGACGACCCCCGCGTGCGTCACCTCGAAGGCGCGCGTGAAGTTCTCGCGTTCCGCGGTGATGCCGGCGTTGGCGTCGAGGACGACCACCCTCGCGCCGGGGCGGTTGCGCTTCAGCCAGTCGGCCACCACGCAGGCGCGCTCGTAGGGCCCGGGCGGGCAACGGTACGGCGTCGGCGGAATCGTCATGACGAAGGTCCCGCCCGCCGGGATGGCCCGGATCTGGTCGCGCAGCAGCAGCGTCTGCGGCCCGGCCTGCCAGGCGTGGGGCGCGAGCGAGCGCGCTTCCGGCGTCTCGAGGCCCGCGGGCCAGGCGAAGTCGATGCCGGGCGCCACGACCAGCCGGTCGTAGTCGAGCACCTGCAGGCCGGAGGCCGTGGCCACCGTGAGCCGCCTCGCGATCGGATCGGCTCCCACCGCCTCGCCCTGGACCACCTTGACGCCGTAGGTCGAGGCGAGGCGCCCGTAGTCGAACGCGAGGCTCGTCATCGCCACCGTGTCGGTGAGCACGAGGTTCGAGAGGATGTTCGAGGTGTAGCGCGGCGCGCGCTCGACGAGCGTGACCTGCACGCCCGCGCCGCCCCACAGGCGCAGGAACTTCGCCACCGACGCCCCGGCCATGCCGCCGCCCACCACGACGACGCGCCCCGAAAGCCCCGTGGAGGGCAACGCGGCAGTCGAAGGGGCGGTCGTGCCGGACGAGGACGAGGATTCGTGGTCATCGTCGTCGGCCAGCACGGCGGGGGGAAGCCCGGCGGCGGCGAGCATCGCGGCGAGGCGGGAGATGAACTGCCTTCTGTCGTTGGTCATGGTCGGTCCCTTCCTCAGCGCTTCTGCCTGGAGAAGTAGTCGGCGATGGAGCGCAGCTGCGCGTCGGTGTAGCCCAGCGCGTGGATGGTCATGATCTCGCCGCGCTTGTTCTCCGCCTTCATCTCGCGCAGCTCGCCATAGACCTCGGAGGCGGACTTGCCCGCGAGGCGCTCGAAAGTGCCGTCGCCGCGCCCGTCGGTGCCGTGGCACTGGAAGCAGTTGGAGGCGAGAAGGCGCCCCGGGTGGGGGGGAGTACCGGCCTGCTGCGCACTCGCGGCGGCGGCGCCGAGGGCGGCGAGCGTGATGACGATCGTTCTTTTCATGGAAGGCTCCTGGGTCCAAAGGGAACTTGAAACGGCGCATCGAAAGAGCAGAATGGGTGCCACTATGAATTCCCTTGCCTTAACAAAGGCTTAAGGTGCCCAGGGGGATTCGCCACTTCGCCATCCGGCGACAGCCGAAATACCCCCTCTTCCCCAAGCCGTTGAAGCGCAAGGCCTTTTGATGTCGCTTTTCGGCGTCGAAACCGATTTCCGGCTTTCTTGAACCAGTTCATGTAAGAACCGGAGGGTCTTTTCCACAATGTGGTCACGCTGCGGCCGAGCCCCGTCCCGCATCCACAACGCCAAGGAGAAACGCACCATGTCCGCCATCGCCACGCTGAAGCGCACCGTTCCCGTCGCGGCGGCCGTCCTCGCCCTGTCGGTGGCGAGCGCGCTCGCACAGGAGAAGAAGGAGCAGCACCCGACCTCGGAGGCCGAGATCAAGTACCAGGCCGGCGGCTCGCCGCTCGCCGCGGTCGACATGTACCAGGACATCAATCCGAAGGCCCCGCCGATGACCAAGGCGGAGTTCGACAAGGCGCGCCAGATCTACTTCGAGCGTTGCGCGGGCTGCCACGGCGTGCTGCGCAAGGGCGCCACGGGCAAGCCGCTCACCCCGAACATCACCCTCGAGCGCGGCACGGAATACCTGAAGGTCTTCATCAAGTACGGCTCGCCCGCGGGCATGCCCAACTGGGGCACCTCCGGGGACCTGAGCGACGCCGAAGTCGACCTCATGGCGCGCTACGTCCAGCAGACGCCCCCCACCCCGCCGGAATTCGGCATGGCCGAGATGAAGGCGACCTGGAAGGTCATCGTGCCGCCGGACAAGCGGCCGAAGAAGAAGATGAACAGCTACAACCTCGAGAACATCTTCTCGACCACCCTGCGCGACTCGGGCGAGGTGATGCTGATCGACGGCGACACCAAGAAGATCATCAACATCATCAAGACGGGCTACGCCGTGCACATCTCGCGCGTGTCCGCTTCCGGCCGCTACCTCTTCGTGATCGGCCGCGACGCCAAGATCAACATGATCGACCTGTGGATGGAGAAGCCCGACAACGTGGCCGAGATCCGCACGGGCCTGGAGGCGCGCTCCGTCGACACCTCGAAGTACAAGGGCTACGAGGACAAGTACGCCATCGCCGGCTCCTACTGGCCGCCGCAGTTCGTGATCATGAAGGGCGACACGCTCGAGCCCCTCAAGATCGTCGCCACCCGCGGCATGACGGTGGACACGCAGGAATACCACCCCGAGCCTCGCGTCGCCGCCATCGTCGCCTCGCACTACAAGCCCGAGTTCGTGGTGAACGTGAAGGAGACGGGCAAGATCCTGATGGTGAACTACAAGGACATCGAGAACCTCCAGATGACCGAGATTCCGACCGCCCGCTTCCTGCACGACGGCGGCTGGGACTCCACGCACCGCTACGTGCTGATGGCGGCCAACCAGTCCAACAAGATCGCGGTCGTGGACGCGAAGGAAGGCAAGCGCGCGGCGATCGTCGACGTGGACAAGATCCCTCACCCGGGCCGCGGCGCCAACTTCGTGCACCCGAAGTGCGGTCCCGTCTGGGCCACCGGCCACCTGGGCAGCGAGAAGATCGCCCTCATCGGCACCGACCCCGCCAAGCACAAGGAGTACGCCTGGAAGGTCTGCGAGATGCTCGACGGCCAGGGCGGCGGCAACCTGTTCATCAAGACCCACCCGAAGAGCACCAACCTCTGGGTCGACACGCCGCTCAACCCCGACCCGAAGGCGCACCGCTCGATCGCCGTGTTCAACATCAAGGACCTGAAGGCCGGCTTCAAGGTGCTGCCCATCTTCGAATGGGCGGGCATCAAGGGCGAGGCCGCCGGCCGCGTCGTGCAGCCCGAGTACAACAAGGCGGGCGACGAGGTGTGGTTCGCGGTGTGGAGCGCCAAGAACCAGGAGTCCGCGATCGTCGTGGTCGACGACAAGACGCTCAAGCTCAAGACAGTGATCAAGGACCCGAAGCTCATCACGCCCACCGGCCACTTCAACATCTACAATACGCAGCACGACGTCTATTGAAGGGTTGTTCGATGCACCTCCCTGTTAGCCGGCGTATCCACGCCGGCTTTTTTTTGCCCGTAGCCGCCTGCGTGATCGCGGCGGCCCCGGTGAAGGCGGCGGCTCTCGAGGCCGCCTCCGCCGACGGCCGCTACCGGCTTGTGACGGACGACGCGTCGAAGGTCCTGGTCGTGCTCTCGGCAGCCGACGGCCGGGAGCTTCGACGCATCCCGCTCGTGGACCGCAACCGGCGCGAGGGGAGGCTCGCCTGGATCCTCGACCTGCCGCGACGCGAGAGCTTTCTCGCGGGATTCGAGTCTCTCCCGGAGGCCTGGGAGCTTCCCTATTCGGCCCGGGCCGAGCCGGTCTACGACGGCCTGGTCCACGACTACCGCATGGGTGAAGGGATCGCCGACCGCGGTCCCCTGCCCGTCCGTCGCATCCCCCTTTCCGCCGCGATGCCGAAGCCCGTTCCCGACGGGCGCCAGGTGCACGTGTCGTGGGCCGATCCGTCGGTCCCCGGCAAGCTGAACGTCCTGAACCTCGACGTGCGGCGCATCGTGGCGCAGGTCGATGCGCCCGTGCGCTCCGATGCTGCTCCGCAGGGCGCCGTCCCGCGCGAACCCGCGCCCGCGGAACCTCCCCCTGCCCCGGATTCCGGGCTGCCGAAGATCGAGAAGGTCCAGGTCGTCGCGGCGGTGAGCCGCGTGCAGGAGCTCGTCGAGTCGGTGCCGGCGACCGTGAGCGTGATCGAGCGCGAGGACATCTTCCGGGAAGCCGCCGGCAACCTGCGTGACCTTGTGCGCTACGAACCCGGAGTGACCATCGAGAACACGCCCACGCGCTTCGGCCTGGGCAATTTCAACATCCGCGGCCTCGAGGGCAACCGCGTCCAGATGACCGTGGACGGGATCCGCCTGCCCGAGAGCTACCGGGTGGGAAGCTTCTCCAACGCCTCGCGAAACGCCCTGGGCATCGGCCTGCTGCGGCAGGTCGAGATCGTGCGCGGGCCGTCCTCGGCCATCCACGGCTCCGACGCGCTGGCAGGCGTCGTGGCGTTCACCACGCTCGACCCTTCGTCCTACCTCGCCGGAGGCAAGTCCGTCGGCGGCGAGGCCTTCGCCGCGCACGCCGACGCCGATCGCTCGACTGGCATCGGCGGCGCCGTGGCGCTGGCCGCCGGCCAGACGCAGGTTCTCGTCGGCGCCGAGGCGAGCCGCGGCCACGAGACCGCCAACATGGGAACCGTGGGCGGCACCGGCGCCACACGCACGGAGCCCAATCCCCAGGACACGCGAACCGACGCACAACTCGTCAAGTGGGTGATACCCACGGCCACCGGTTGGCGCTACGTGCTGACCGCCGAGCGCTTCGCGCGCGACGTGGCCACCGACGTGCTCTCCCTCAATCCCCAGTCCTCGCGCACGGTGAGCCTCGCCGGCGACGACAGCCAGCGGCGCACCCGCTACAGCGCCGAGGCCGTGGGCTACGAGGTGGGGCCGTTCTCGCGCGCTTCGCTCACGGCCTACTACCAGTCGTCCGAGGTTCGCCAGGACACGGTGGAGGTTCGCGCCGACACGACCGCCGTCTGCCTCTCCGCCCCCGGCAACGTGACCTGCGTGCGAGCGCCGAGCTTCACCTACGACGTCGACGACCGCGGGCTGGTCGCCATCGGCGAGGCCGAGGCGTCCTGGGGCGGCCTCGCCCACCGCATCGTCGCCGGTGCCGAGTACTCGCGCATGCGCACCACCGAGATGCGCGACGGCACGCAGACCAACCTGAACACGGGGCAGGTCTCGAACGTCGTCGGCGGCGAGCCGATGCCCACTCGCGACTTCCCCGTGACCGAGACGGATCGCTTCGGCGCTTTCGTGCAGGACTCCTTCGAGGCCCTGGACCCGCGCCTCACCTGGATTCCGGGCGTGCGCTTCGACCTCTACCGGCTCAGGCCCCAGGAGGACGCCCTCTTCGCCGCGGCCAACGGCAACCGACCGGTGGCGTCGCTCTCGGACCAGGCGGTGTCGCCCAAGCTGGGCCTGCTCTTCAAGCAGGGCGATGGCCTCACGTGGACCGGACAGCTCGCCACCGGCTACCGCGCGCCGCCGGCCGCGGACCTGAACATCGGCCTCACGAGCCTGCCCGCGGGCTACACGGTGATCCCGAATCCGGACCTCGTTCCCGAGCGATCCTACGGCGCGGAAGCCGGCTTCCGCCTGAAGTCGGGCGCGGTGGAGACCATGCTCACGGCCTACTACACGCGCTACAACGACCTCATCGTCTCGCGCGCGGCGCTCCCCTGCCCCGGCGACCCCAACTGCGTGCCCGGCGCCACCGGCACCTTCCAGTCGCAGAACATCTCGGATGCGCGCATCTACGGCCTCGAGGGCAGCCTCGCCTGGCGCTTCGCCCGCGGCTGGACGGCACGCGCGGCCTTTTCGCTCCCGCGGGGCGACGACGCGACGAAGAACGCGCCCCTGAACACGATCGAGCCGCCCCGGCTCGTGGCGGGAGTCGGGCACGAGACCGCCACCTGGGGCGCGATGCTGCACCTCACGCACGCCTGGGAACAGACACGCGTCGACCTGGCGAGCGGGGTGCGGTTCGTGCCGCCGGCCTGGACCACCGTCGACCTCACCGCGTGGTTCAAGCCGTGGCGCTCGCTGGAGATCGCCGCGGGCATCTTCAACCTGACCGACGAGAAGTACTGGCTGTGGTCCGACGTGAGGGGGATCACCAACCTCCCGGCGGCCAGCTACGACCGCTACACGCAGCCGGGCCGCAACTACGGCGTCAACGCGCGCTGGACGTTCTGAGCGGGGCTCCCGCCCCGCCCGGCCCGGTCACTGAAACGGCTCGGCCCGCTTGATGAGCTCGTCGAGCCCCGGCTCGTTCGGGTTGCGCGGCTTGCCCGGGTGGATGATCGCCACCTGGCAGCTCTCGGCCGCCTCCACGAGCTGCCGGAAGGTGCCCGCGTTCGCGTCCTTGATGTAGGCCTGCTTGTTGTCGTTGTAGGCGAACATCAGCGGGTTGATGATCTGGCACTCGTTGCAGCTCGGGCAGCGTGCCGTCTCGATCCACGGGTCGTCCGAGGCGACCTTCTCCTCGGGCGCAGCCTCGGCCTGCGCCGCCGCAGGCTTGGCAGGCGCGCTGGCCGCCGGGGCGGCTTCGGCGCTTGCCGGAGCGGCCGCCGCGGCCGACTTGCGCAGGGCCTCGATCTCGGCGGTCTTCTGAGCCTCCCAGGCCGCCTTCTCGCGCGCGAGCAGGCGCTCGGCGTGCGAGTCGTGGATGCCGCCGTGCTCCTGGAGCCGGTGCCACAGCAGCATGCAGCGGCGCGTGGCCTGCATCATCCTCATGTCGACGATCACGCGGTGCAGGACGTCCTTGTCGTCCACGGCCAGCAGGTAGGGCACCCGCTCGGCCGCCTCGCGCTCCGGCAGCGTCAGCCATTGCGCGGCGGGGACCATGGACGCGGTCCAGCGGTCGCGCCCGACGACGGCGAAGTGCTCGGCATTGCGCTGGTCGCAGAGGGCGAAGTCGGCGTAGGTGAAGGCGATCTCCGAGCGCACGCGCTGCAGCCCCTCGTCGGCGTACTCGAAGGGCTCCACCGGCCAGTCCGTTTCCGGGTTGCGGTTGTGCTCGAGCGAGAATCGCGTCGCCCAGTTCTCGCCCGCGGCGGCGTCGTAGACGAAGGCCGGGAAGGCCCGCGATTCCATCGCCGCGGCCGCGGTGAGGTAGCGCGGCAGCTCGCCGGCGGCTTCGGGCGCGCCCGCGAAGATGCTGAAGAGCGCCGGACCGCGCGCACCCATCCCGGCCTCGACGCGATGGCGCATGCGATAGAGGCTGGAGGCCGCGGCCTGCAGCACGTACATCCCGCCCAGCCCCATGGCCGTCGTGGCAAGCCGCGCGCTCCTCACGCCGAAGGCGAAGTGCCCGGTGCCGAGGGAGGCCTCCTCGAGGAGGTCGGTCACCTGCACCACCACCTTCACCGGCAGGCCCGAGGAGAGCGTGTCCATGAGGCCCGCGTTCTCGGGCGCGTCGTTGCGGTCCGCGGGAATGCAGACCAGGTAATCGGGGAAGAGAGCGAAATCGTCGGGCGAAAGCGAATCCTCGTTGTAGGCCTCGAAGAACGGATCGTGGTCGGCCTCGTTGTAGCCGTTCCTCGCCTCCAGCTCGGCGACCGCGATGGCCTTCACCAGCTCCACCACCTGCGGCAGCCGGTCGCGATAGGCGGAGACGGCCCCGGCGACGTTGTCGAAGAGGAACTCGTGCGTGGCCTGCGCGGCTCCGAGCTTCGAGGGATGGAAGCGCTGCGACTTGAGGACCGCGAGCGCCCATTCGATGCGCTTGCGCCTGCCCGGCGTGAGCTCGTCCTTCGGGGCGTTCCTGCCCACGAGCCGCGACATCGCCGCGAAGTCGAAGTCGTCCGAGTGCATGCCGCCCACCGCGGCCTTGAGCGCGGCCGGCTGCTGGCCGGCTTCCGAGTGCACGAAGGCCGCCCGCAGGATATCGGAGAGCTTGCGCTGCAGCATGTCGAGGTGGCCGTGGAAGAGCGCGGCCTTCTGCGACTGGACGTGGCGCCAGGCGTGGATCATGAAGCGCGAAGGCAGGGCCTGGTCGCAGTCCACCAGGTCGCCGTCGACCTTGATCGTCCTGCCGGCGAGCGCGAGGATCTTCGACACGCTTTCGTCGGTGTCGCTCGCCAGGCGCGCGGCGGCGGCGGCCCACAGCTCCGAAAGCTGGCCGGGCCCACCCTTGGCGAGCGCGTTCCGCAGCTCGCGCTCGAGGCGCAGGACGTGCTTGCGAAGGCGCTCGCCCTCGATGCCGCGCGGCGCCAGCTCCTCCAGCGCGTGGTTCACCAGGACGGTTAGCGAGGCCACGAAGCCGTCTGCGATCCCGGGCTCCAGGAGCACCAGTGGAAAGTCGTGGCGCAGTTGCGCGAGGTCGCGGTAGCCGGCGAAGAGCGCCGGGCGCATCGAGCGCGCGTCGAGGGGCGCGAGGCCCTCCCCCGAGCGCCTGCCCGTCATGTGGAAGACCAGCTGATCCTGGAATTTCGCTGCCATGTCCATCTGAGCCTGCCTTTGCGGTCGTTGTCCCGTGACGGCGCCTAGGCGGCGCGCTGCCTGCCGGCTTCGTCCGGCCAGATCGTGAACTTGTCGAACTCGGCGTCGAGGCCTTTCCTCACCGCCTCCACCGTGCGCGGCTTGCCCGCCCCGCGCAGGTCCTCGTAGCAGGGCACTTCCGGGTTCTGGTAGAGGATGCCCACCGGGATCGGGTCCTCTTCGGAAGCGATCTCGCGGGCCTTGTGGATGTCCAGGGGGTCGTGCGCACGCTGGTTCTTGTAGATCCGGCCGAGCTCGGCGCTGGGCCGCAGGCCGTTGTCGTGGGTGAGGAGGAGCGTCTTGCCCGGATCGTGCAGCCAGGGCTCGAACATCTTCGGCAGGAACTCGGGGCAGCGCTGGATCACCCGGATGAACGAGAATCCGCGATGGTGGAAGGCCCGGGAGACGATGTCGTACATGAGCTCCGGGATCCAGTCCACGGCCTGCGCCACGAAGGAGACGTTCTGCACCCCGAGCGTCACCGTGAGCGGGTTGAGCGCCTCGAGGACCGAGCCGCGCGGGGTCGTGTTGCTCTTGAGCCCGACCGGCGAGGTGGGCGAGGCCTGCTTCTTGGTGAGCCCGTACACGTGGTTGTCGTGCAGGATCACCGTGAGGTTCATGTTGTAGCGCAGGGCATGGATCCAGTGCGCCGCGCCGATCGAGCAGCAGTCGCCGTCGCCGGTGTTCACGAACACGTGCAGGTCCGGCCTCGCCATCTTCACCCCCTCGGCGATCGGGAAGGCGCGGCCGTGGATGCCGTGGAAGCCGTAGGTCTTCATGTAGTGCGGGAAGCGGCTCGAGCAGCCGATGCCGGACACGAACACCGTCTTCTCCGGCGCGAGGTTCTCGTCGCGGCAGAGGCGCTGCACGGCGGCGAGGATGGCGTTGTCGCCGCAGCCGCTGCACCAGCGCGGCACGCCGCCCTGGTAGTCCTCGAGTTCGTGGCGCTCCTCGTGGAGCCTGATGATGCTCTGGGAGAGCGGGCTGGCCATGGCTATTTCCCTTCGTCGAGTTTGGCGCGCAGCGCGGTGACCACGTTGCCGGGCTTGATGGGCTGCCCGCGCGCCTCGCTCCAGCAGTCGACGTCGACCAGGTAGCGCGAGCGCAGCATCATCGCAAGCGGGGTGTAGCGGCGGTTGTTCTCGTCGATGAGCTCGTCCTTGAGGCTGTCGCCCCAGGTGCCCTCGATGGCCATCACCTTCCCGAAGCGCCTGAGGATCTCGCCGATGCCCGGGGGCATGGGCTGGATGAAGCGCAGGTGCAGCGAGGAGACCTTGCGGCCCTCGGCGCGCATGCGATCGACGGATTCCTCGATCACGCCCTTGGTGCTGCCCCAGCCGACCACCAGCAGGTCGCCCTCGGGATCGCCGTAGACGGGCGGGGTCTTGAGCGTCTTCTGGAAGGCCGCGAGCTTGAGGCTCCTCGCGCGCAGGCTCTCCTCGTTGATCGAGGGATCGTAGGCCACCTTGCTGTTGCGGTCGTGCGCGAGCCCGGTCACGGTGTGCATGCCGCCCGGCTGCCCGGGCGAGAAGCGCCGCGCGATTCCCGTGACGGGATCCCAGTCGTAGGGCTTGGCCCCCGGGGGAAGCGGCGACTGGTCCACGGGCGGAGCGAGCCAGTCCTCGCTGAAGTGCGGCCGCGGGAACGGCGTCTGGGCCGTGGCGAGGCTCGCGTCCGAGAGCACCACCACCACCATGTTGAAGGTCTCGGCGATCTTCCTCGCCGTGATCATCGAGTAGAAGCAGTCCTCGATGCCGCTGACGGCCATCACCACCTTGGGCGCGTCGCCGTGGCTGCCGTAGATCGCGGTGAGGAGATCGCCCTGCTCCACCTTGGTCGGCTGCCCCGTGCTGGGCCCGCCGCGCTGGACGTTGACGACCACCAGCGGGATCTCGGCCATGACCGCGAGCCCGATCCCCTCCTGCTTGAGCGAGTAGCCGGGGCCCGAGGTGATGGTGACCGCGCAGCGCCCGGCGTAGGAGGCGCCGATCGCGAAGGCGCAGGCCGCGATCTCGTCCTCGGCCTGGTGGACCATGCCGCCGACCTTCTCGAAGCAGTCCGAGAGGTAGTGCGAGGCCGAGGTGGCCGGGGTGATCGGGTACATCGCGCAGATGTCCATGCCCGAGGCGAGGACGCCCAGCGCGATGGCCGTGTTGCCGTTGGTGACGACCTGCGGCACCGTGCTCCTGGTCGCGGGAATGGCGTACTTGAACGCGAGGTTGGCCTCGGCCCAGGCGAAGCCCGCCTCCAGCAGCTTCACGTTCGCGTCGATGACGGAGCGGTCCTTCTTGCCGAAGGTGAGCGCCACCTGGTCGCGGCCGAGCTGCAGGTCGAGGCTGTAGATGCTGAGCAGCATGCCCAGCACGAACATGTTCTTGCCACGGCGCGGGTCGTTCATGAGCGAGCGGCACTCGCGCTCGAGCGGGATCTCGACCACGTTGAAGCCGTCCTTCACGAGGGACTTCACGGTGTCGTCGAAGCTCTTCACGATGGCCGGGTCGCGGTGCTCGCGCCACATGTTCTCCAGCAGGATCGTGGCGCCCTTCTTGAGCTCCCCGGCGCGCACGCGGCCCAGCAGCACCTGCTCGTTGAAGGCGACCGCGAGGTCGGTCTCGTCGCCGCCGTTGGTCACCGCCTTCGAGCCGATGCGGATGCGGATGCCGCTCGCGCCCGCCACGCTTCTCGCCGGCGGCTGGATCTCCGCGGGGATGATCTCGACCGTCCAGATGCCGTTGCCGCTGCGCGCGGCGATGGACGCCAGGGACTGGCCGCAGCGCTGCGCGCCTTCGCCGGAGTCGCTGATCACCTCCACGATGTGCTCGGGCAGGGTGACGGCGGGCTTGGCGCGGGCGGATGTCGCCTTGGCCTGGGTCTTTCGGTCCAGCTGGGCCGTTTCGCTCATGTTTCGCCTCGGGTTGCTCGCTTCGTGTGTCGGGTGGTGACGGGTCGCGCGCTAGAGAAGCCGCACGCGGGCGAAGTTGTGCTCCTCGACCGGGATGCCGAAGCGCCGGCCGGCGGGGTCGTCCGTCTCGGGGGCGTAGACGCAGTCGGTGTCGCGAAGTCCCAGGTAGGCCTTCATGGCGCGCGCGGCCTTCCGGCCCGCGCCCATCGCCTGGATCACCGTGGCCGCGCCCGTGACGATGTCGCCGCCGGCGTAGACGCCGGCGATCGAGGTCGCGAGCGATTCGTCGGTCTCGATGTAGCCCCACTTGTTGAGCTTGAGCTTCGAGGTCTGGCCGAGGATCGGGTTCGCGTTGGTGCCGATGGCGAAGACGACCATGTCGGTCTCGATCTCGAATTCGCTGCCGGGGATGGGCACGGGCTTGCGCCGGCCGGAGCTGTCGGGTTCCCCCAGCTCCATGCGGATGCAGCGCATCGCCCGAACCTTGTTGTTGGCATCGCCCAGCAGCTCCACGGGGCTCGTGAGCCAGTTGAACTCGATGCCCTCCTCCTCCGCGTGATGCACTTCCTCGACCCGCGCGGGCGCCTCCGCCTTCGAGCGCCGGTAGACGCACATCACCTTCTCGGCGCCCAGGCGCATGGACACGCGCATCGCGTCCATGGCGGTGTTGCCCGCGCCGATCACCGTGACGCGCTTGCCCGGCTGCAGGGGCGTGTCGAAATTCGGGAAGTCGCGCGCGCGCATGAGGTTGGCGCGCGTGAGAAGCTCGTTGGCCGAGAGGACGCCGTTCAGGCTCTCGCCCGGGATGCCCATGAAGCTCGGGTATCCGGCTCCCGTCCCGATGAAGACCGCGGCGAAGCCCATATCCGTCACCATCTGCTCGATGGTGAAGAGCCGGCCCACCAGCGTGTTGCACTCGAAGCGGATGCCGAGCTTGCGCAGCTTCTCGATCTCGGCGTCGATCACGTCATTGGGCAGGCGGAAGTCGGGAATGCCGTACTTGAGCACGCCGCCGGGCTGGTGGAAGGCCTCGTAGACCACGACCTCGCAGCCGGCCTTGGCCATGTCGGCCGCGCAGGCCATGCCCGCCGGCCCCGCGCCCACGATGCCCACGCGGCAGCCGCTGGGCTCGATGTAGGGAACGTTGGCCCACCCTTCCTTGATCGCCATGTCGCCCACGAAGCGCTCCAGGCGCCCGATGGCCACCGGCTCCAGCGTGTCGCCCACGGTGCACACGCCCTCGCACTGGCTCTCCTGCGGGCAGACGCGGCCGCACACCGAGGGCAGCAGGTTCGTGTCGGTGATGATGTCGTAGGCGCCCTGGTAGTGCTTCTCGACGATCTTCTGGATGAAGCCCGGGATGTCGATGCTCACGGGGCAGCCGCGCACGCAGGGCTCGTCGGCGCACTGCAGGCAGCGGTCGGCCTCGACGAGCGCCTCCTCGAGGCGGTAGCCGAGGGAGACTTCCTCGAAATTGCGCGCCCGCTCCTTCGGATCCTGCTCCTGGACCGGCGTGCGCTCCTGCGGGATGGTGCGAATCGTCTTCTTCTTTGCCATGGCCTGGTCCTCAACCGTCCGTCGACGGGCGGTCCAGCGCGACCGCCGGATCGGGTGCCGCGGCGCCCTCGCCACGGATGCGACAGCTCTCCTGGAAGCGCTCGAGCGCCTCCTTCTCCGCCTCCTTGTACCTTCCCAGCCTCGCCATGAGGTCGTCGAAGTCGACGAGATGGCCGTCGAAGTCCGGCCCGTCGACGCAGGCGAACTTCACCGTCTCGCCGATCTTCACGCGGCAGCCGCCGCACATGCCCGTGCCGTCGACCATCACCGGGTTCAGGCTCACCATCGTGCGGATCTTGTGCGGGCGGGTGGCCTCCGCGCAGCCCTTCATCATGATGGGCGGGCCGATGGCCACCAGCTCCTCGATGTCGGGGTGCTTCGCGATGGCCTGCTTGATGCCCTCGGTCACCAGGCCCTTGATGCCCGCCGAGCCGTCGTCGGTGCACACGATCAGCTCGTCGCACACCGCCCGGAACTTCTCGTCCCAGAAGACGAGGCCGCGGTTGCGGAAGCCCACCACGCCGATCACGTAGGCGCCGCTCTCCTTCCACGCGCGCGCCTGCGGGTAGATGGGCGCCACGCCCAGGCCGCCGCCCACGCAGACCACCTTCTTCTTGCCGCCGATGTGGCTGGGGATGCCCATCGGGCCCACCACGGCGAAGAGCCGGGTGCCCACCTGGCAGTTCTGCTGCATCTCGCGCGTGGTCTTGCCCACGGCCTGGATCACGAGGGTGATGGTGCCCGCCTCGCGGTCGAAGTCCGCGATGGTGAGCGGGATGCGCTCGCCCTCCTCGCGCTCCATGACGATGACGAACTGGCCCGCCCTGGCCGCCTTGGCGAGCATCGGGTGCCGCACTTCGAGCAGGAACGTGACGTCGGAAAAGTCCTCCCGCGCGACGATCTCGAAGGACGACGATTGCGTCTCTTGCATGGTGTAAACCCCTCCTCGGCTTGCGGATGCCTGCGGCATCACGCCCGCCGGGCCGGGCACCTCGCCCATGCCGGGCGGATCCTCAATTGGACTTTGGTGACATTACGAGGCCTTGGGGGGGGCCAAGTTGATCTGCCGCAATTCGGCCCGGAGTAACGCCCCCGGGTGCAGGATTCAGCCGCGCCCGGCCAGCCGGGCCCGCGCGGACTCGATGGCCGAGTCCAGGTAGGCCGAGTAGAAGTCGGGCAGGAGCATGCCCTTGAGGGGGTCGGCCAGCGGACGGCCGTCGCCGTCCCAGAACGCCACCACCGGGACGGCGCGCACGTCGTAGGCGCGGGCGATCGCCGCGTGGGTGGTGGTTTTCCCGTCGAAGCCCACGACCGCCTGGTCGCTGTCGACGTCGACCTGGCGGACGATGACGGGAGGGGCCTTCGGGTCGCGAAGCATCGGCAGCAGGTGGGACCGGCGCACGATCTCGCAGTACGGGCAACCCGGCAGGCTGAAGAGGATCACGATCGGCACGCGGCGGCTTCGGGAATCGCGCCCGTCGGCCCGCAGGTCCGTGGCTGGCGGCAAGCGGTCAGCCGGGACACCTGCTCCCCGCGCCATCGCAGGCGCGAGCGCCGGGGCGAGCCACAGGAATCGGCGCCTGTCCACGATCCCCTACTTCCCGAGCGACTCGCGCTCGAGCAGGAGGTAGGTCCCGTAGGCGTTCACGCGGTTGGCGGCCTCGAAGGCCGGCAGCGACGAGTACCGGGACCAGTCGGTGCGCCGATAGGCCTCCTCGAAGGGCACGAAGTCCGCAACCGCCTTGCCCATCTCGGCGCGCAGGAACGTGAGGTAGTCCCGGGTGAGCGCCAGATCCTTGCCGGGATCCCGGGAGACTTCGCCGTGCCCGGTCACCATGAGCCGCGGCCGAAGGTCGATCAGGCGGCCGATGCGTGCGAGCCAGGCCTTGCTGTCGGCCTCCCCCACGAAGGGGATGCGGCCCGTGAAGAGGATGTCGCCGGAGAAGACCACTCCCTCCTGGGGCAGCACGACGACGAGATCCTCCGGCGAGTGCGCCGGGCCGAAGTGCTGGACCTCGAAGCGGACCCCGCCCAGGGTGAACGACGCGTCGCCCTCGAGCCAGCGGTCGGCGCGGACGAGAGCAGTGCCCGCATCGACCCAGGGGAAGAGGTCGCGCGAGCGCTGCGCCCGCCGCCGCTCGGCCTCGCCGTTGGTGAGGTAGTCGAGGGCGCCGTGGTGGGCCCAGACCTCGGCTCCCGCATCCTTGAACGGCTTCAGCCCGTAGAAGTGGTCGGCGTGGTAATGGGTAACGATCACGCGCCGCACCGGCTTCGGGGTGACGGACCGGATCGCCTCGAGCAGCGCGTGACCGAGGGAAGGCGTCCCGAGCGCGTCGATCACCACCACGCCCTCGTCCGTGACGATGAACCCGGCGTTGGAGTTGAAGCCCTCGTTGGCGGCGCTCGCCACGCCCGGATCGCCCTGCACGTACCAGGCGCGGTCGGTGACGCGCACCGGCTGGAGCCTCGCCTTGACCGGGGGGTAGCCCTGCGCGGCGGCAGCAACCGCCGCGAGCGCGAGGGCAGCCGCGGCGAGACAGCGGCGCAGGCGCATCAGGCGATCCCGGGGTTGCCTTCCATGCCCACGAGCTTCGGGAGGTTCAGCTTCACGGGCGCGACCGTCTTGCGGTCCTTGAGGTACTTCGTGATCACTTCCCAGACGGGCTCGCCCTTCGCCCCTTCGGCCACCGGCGCCCATCCCGCCACCTTGTACTTGCGGTCGGCGGCGATCGGCTTGCCGTCCAGGCGCATGTCGCTGATGCGCTTGCCCATGGCCTCGGCGGGCGTGCAGGTGTAGGTGAGGCCGCCCACGCGGACCATGTCCCCGCCCTGCTGGTAGTAGGGATCGGGGTTGAAGAGGTTGTCGCAGACGTCCTCGAGGATCGTCTTGATCATCTCGCCGGTGAATTCGTTCACGGTCGTATACGGGTAGCTGATCGCGGACCAGTCCATGACGTGCTCGAGCGTCACCGCCTGCCCCGGAAGGATCGTCGTGCCCCAGCGGAAGCCCGGCGAGAAGGCGATCTCGGCTCCCTTCACCTGCATGAGCGCGTCCAGGATGAGCTGGTCCACCGTGCCATTGAAGTTGCCGCGACGATAGAGAAGCCCCTCGGTGACGGCGAGCTTCTCGGCGAGCTTCGCCTCGTGCGGCCCGCGGATTTTCGCGAGGACGGCAGCCATCGCGGGGTCGGGTGCGAGGAGGTTCGCGAAGACCGGCAGCAGGCGGTACTTCCACCCCGAGAGCTTGCCGCCCTTCACGTCGAGGTCCAGCACGCCGAGGAACTTGCCGTTGGAGCCCGCGTTGGTCACCAGGGTCGCGCCCTTGGCGTTCTTCACCTCCACGGGCTGCGGCACGCCGTCGTGGGTGTGGCCGCCCAGTATCGCGTCGATGCCGGTCACCCGGCTTGCGAGCTTCAGGTCCACGTCCATGCCGTTGTGGGAGAGCAGGATCACGACCTGCGCGCCCTTGCTCCTGGCCTCGTCCACGGCCTTCTGCAGCTCCGGCTCCTTGATGCCGAAGGTCCAGTCCGGGACCAGGTAGCGCGGGTTGGCGATGGGCGTGTACGGAAAGGCCTGGCCCACGATTCCCACAGCCACGCCGTTGATCTGCCTGATGACGTAGGGGGCGAAGACGGGATCGCCGAAATCCGCGGTCACGACGTTCTGCGCCACGAAATCGACCTTGCCCTTGAAGTCCTTCTCGACGATCTGCTTGACGCGCTCCGCGCCCAGCGTGAATTCCCAGTGCCCCGTCATCACGTCCACGCCGAGCGCCTTGCAGGCGTCCACCATGTCCTGCCCGTTGGACCACAGCGCCGTGGCGCTGCCCTGCCAGGTGTCGCCGCCGTCGAGCAGCAGCGCCCCGGGGCGCGAGGCCTTGAGCCTCTTCACCAGCGTGGCGAGGTGGGCGAAGCCGCCCACCTTGCCGTAGGTCTTCGCCGCCTGCGCGAAGTCGAGGTAGGTGAAGGCGTGGGCCTGCTCGCTTCCCTTCCTCACGCCGTAGGCCTTCAGGAGGTGCTCGCCGACGAGGTGTGGCGCCTTGCCGGCGGCGCCCGCGACGCCGAGGTTGACATTGGGCTCGCGGAAGTAGATCGGCATGAGCTGCGCGTGGCAGTCCGTCATGTGGAGCAGGCTCACGTTGCCGAAGGCGGGCAGGTCGTAGAGCTTGTCGCCGCTATTCCCCGATAGCGCCCCGCGCGAGGATATCGGCAAGCCCGCGGCGGCGGCGATGGCGAGAACGTTGAAGAATTCGCGGCGGTCCATGGGGTCCTTTCGGTCGGCGTCAGAATTCGAGGGAGTCGGCGATGGCCTTGATTCCGGCGCTGGCGCAGACGTCGTCGGCGTCCCCGCCGGGAGCGCCCGAGACGCCGATGCCGGCCACGATCGAGCCGCCGGCCTCGATCTTCACGCCGCCGCCCACGGCCACGACGCGCGGAAGGTTGCGGATGCCCGACGAAGGCTGGCCGGGCTGCGTGAGCTTCATGAGGTCGCTGGTGTTCGTACGGAAGGACACCGCCGTCCACGCCTTGTTCGTGGCCGTCTCCGGGGAGTGCGCGCCGGCGTAGCGGTCGCGCACCACCACCTGGACGAGGCCGGAGCGGTCAACGATCGCGACCGCCACCTGGTAGCCGTCGGCACGGCACTTGGCGAGCGCCGCCTGGGCGGCCTTCAGCGCCGTCTCCGGCGTGAGGGCCTTGCTGCTGAAGGTGGCCGGTTCCGCGGCGATGGCGGTGCCGGAGGCGAGTGCCAGGGCGAGGGCGATGCGGGCAAGTGCATTAGTCATGGCTAATGTTCCTCGATGAAAAAGGGGCGGGTTCGCACCCGCCCCTGGGTGGGTGGAGCGTCCAACCTACCCCTACTTGTTCACCGGCGAGTTGGGGTCCATCAAAAGAGCGACGACATCCTTGATCTGCTGCTCGGTGAGGATCCCCTTGTGGCCGAACCGGGGCATGCTCGAGCACGCCGAGTAGGCGTGCGAGTTGTAGACCTTGTTCCAGGCGTACTTCTGGATTTCCGGCCCGAAGCCGCGAACCTTCGCGAAGTTGAAAAGGCTCGGCCCGATCGTGCCGTAGGAGAGCTCCTCCTTCGTCAGCTGGTGGCAGGCATAGCAGTTGGCGCCCGAGGGACGCTTCGGATCGTCGCTGTACTGCCCCCCCTGGCCGGACTGGGCGATCTTCTCGCCGCTCTTCCAGTCGCCGAGGTACTTTCCGTCGGAGGGCGGCTTGATCGTGGCCATCTGCTCGGCCTGCATGCTCTCCGCGAGGTCCTTGGGAATCGGGTCGGTCTTGTAGGCCGAGCACGCCTTCTGCAGGCTGTCCTGCTCGATGCGCTCGGAGACCTTCGCCTGGCCCCGGTCCTTGAAGCCCGCCTTCATGTAGGCGACGGACTTCGCGTAGTACGGGCTCTCGGGCGGGGTGGTGGCGCATCCTGCGGCGAGCGCCGCGGTGGCCGAAAGGACGATGAGCTTGGTCTTCATGGGTCTTCGGTCTCCCTGTCAGCGCTTGATGGACGGCGCGTTGAACGGGGCGCCGTTGGAGTTCCGCGCGAGGAACATCGTGAGCGCGATCGACGCGTCCGAGGTGAAATCGAGGTGCGGGAAGCGCTGCTGGCGGAAGCAGTCCTCGAGGCGCCACTGGAACGTGCGGACCTCGCCCTGCGAGACGCGATAGGCCGGCCAGGCGGTGTACGCCTTCTGCGCGTCGGCCTGCCTGGTGAGGTTGGGCAGCTCCTGAAGGCGGATGCGGACGTTGTCCACGGCATGGCACGTGGAGCACGCGAAGTCGTACGGGCCGCCGCGATGGAAGAACATCTCCTTGCCGATCTCGAACGCCTCGACTTCCTTGGGATGCGACATCGGCACGTTCATCTTGACGCCGCGGGACTCCGCGGTGATGTAGGCCACCAGGGCGTCGTTGTCGGTCTTGCGGCCGGGGCCGCCGAAGGGGTTCTTCCTCGCCTCGTCGGGCGAGATGCCCTGCAGGGTGACCCGGCAGTGCACCAGGCGCGTCTCCAGGTCCATCACCTTGTCGACGTCGGCGAAGTAGCGCGGCAGCTGGGCGTACGCGCCTTTCACGACGCCGGGCCCCAGGCCCAGGTCGCACTTCTCCAGCGAGGCGTTCTTGGGCCCGGCCGGCTTCTTCCAGGTGGCCTCGCCGCGGGCCTCCCAGAGTTCGGCGGGGTTGCCGTCACCCAGCGCCTGGCGATAGCGCTCGATCTCCTGAACGGCGCTGCGGTCCTGCGCCATCGCGCCCGCCGCGGACAAGGCCACTACTGCACAGGCGGTCCGGGCCGCCGATTCCCAGGTTCGTTTCACGATGCTCCTCCCTTGATTGCTCTGTCCATCGCTCGGGTCACTGCTACGGCTTCAGGTACGCGTAGCCCTCGTTTCTCTGCAGGCGGCTCACCTCTGCCACCCCGGAGGGGACGATCTTCACGCCCTGAATCACCTTTTTCGGATCGATGTTGCCGCGCTGAAGCGTGAAGTTGCACAGGCGAAACTCCACCCCCTTGCCCATGAGGTCCTGCACCAGCGCGTCGTAGGAATTGCCGTTCTTGTCCTTGGCGCCGTCGAGCAGGAAACGGATGCCGGCCGCGTGCGTCACGAAGACGATCTTCGCCGTGGGATCCGCCGTGAGGTGGTTGCCGGCGTTGCGCAGGCCATCGGTGGCCTGCTCGTTTCCCTGGTTGATGTGGTAGACGACCTTGACCGGCTCGACAACGTCGGCCGACGGACCGGACGTCGTCGCGCATGCACCCGCTGCCAGTGACAGGACCGCCGCAGCGGCCAGCTTCCCCAGGCTGACGTTCATGGGTTCTCCTCTCGTCGTTATTGGTTTCGAGCCGGCGGGCATCGAGGCCCGCCGGGGTGATGCCGTTGCTACGAGATGGTCGCCTCGTCGGTGCGCTTGTCGCCCTTGTTGTCCGTCCAGGTGATCGTCACCTTGTCGCCGGGCTTGCCGCCCGCGAACTTGAAGGACAGGAACGGGTTCTTGGACACCGCCGGCCCCCACTCCGCCGACAGGACCACCTTGCCGTTGTGGGTGGCCGTGACGCTCTGGATGAAATGCGCCGGGATGGCCGCGCCCTTGGAATCCTTGCGCTGTCCCGTCTCCATCTCGTGGCTCATGAGAACCTTCACTTCGACCTTGTCGCCGGACATCGTGGCCCGGATCTTCATCGGATCTGCCATGTTCTCCTCCCGATCAGCCGCCGCAGCCACCGAGGGTGACCTTGACTTCCTTGGTGGTGTAATAGAACTTGCCGTCGGCCTTCACGAGCGCCGTGACGTTCGAGGTCTGGCCCATTTTCACCCGCGTCGTGACGCCGGCCTCGGTGCCCTGGGGGATGTTGAAGCTCGCCGCCAGGACATTGGGGTTCTTCTCGACGAGGAGCGCGATGGACTCCGTCTTCGGGAGCCGGCTCGCGATCGTGAAGGGGACGACCGCGCCGTTCTCCGCGATGTCCGGGGAGGTGATCACGACATCCTTGCTCTCCGTCGCGCCCGTGCCGCCCATGGCCTTCACGGTATCGGCGAGACTCTTGGTCTCGAACGCGGCCTTGTTCCACGCCTGCGCCCAGGCGCTGCCGGGCACGAAGAGGCCGGCGGATGCCGCGAGCCCCATGACTGCCATGCCTCCGGTGCCCTTGAGCACCTTCCTGCGATCGTCGTTCATTTCTCGCTCCTCGATTCCCGTCGTTGGGGTTCCGGTATTTGGGGGGTATGGGCCGCGCGGGTCCATCCCCTCGTCGGGTAAGGTAATTTACCCGATTGGGTAGGTCGACGGCATTGGGCCGGGAAATATTCCCTGCGCCGGTTCGGGAGGGGGTATATCAGTTTGAGCTAATATTAGCCACGACTTTCCGCGATCCGGTAGCATGCCCCCCATGGCGACTTCCCGGAACCACAAGTCCGTCCGCAACGACCTCATCGACCTCGCCGGTCACGGCGACGACATCCGCGAGGCCTCCGACGCCCTCAAGGCGATGGCGCACCCGCTGCGGCTGAAGATCCTGTGCCTGGTCGGGCAGCACGAGCTCATGGCCCAGGAGATCGTCGAGGCGGTCGGCACCTCCCAGAGCAACATCTCGCAGCACCTGGCGGTGATGCGCGAGCGCGGGCTCCTCGCCTCGCGCAAGGAGGCCAACAAGGTCTTCTACCGCATCGACGACCCGCGCATCCTCAAGATGATCGGGATGATGCGCGAGGTGTTCTGCTCCGTCTGAGGCCGGGCGCTAGCCCCGCCCTCCCCCGGACCAGCGCGAGGCGGCCTCGTCGTCGCTCGAGCGCGCCTCGACCCAGCGCTCGCCGCCCGGCGTGAGCTCCTTCTTCCAGAACGGCGCCCGGGTCTTCAGGTAGTCCATGATGAACTCGCAGGCGGCGAAGGCATCGCCGCGGTGCGCGCTCGCGACCGCCACCAGGACGATGGCGTCCCCCGGCTCGAGCGGCCCGACCCGGTGCACCACCCGCACGTCCAGGAGGTCCCAGCGCCCGGCCGCCTCGGCGCAGATCTCCTCCAGCGCGCGCTCGGTCATGCCGGGGTAGTGCTCCAGGCTCATGCGGCTCACGGCTGCGCCCTCGTTGGCGTCGCGGACCATGCCCACGAAGGTGGCCACCGCCCCCACGTCCCGGCGTCCGCGGGTGAGCTCGGCGATCTCCCGCCCTGCGTCGAACGGCTCCTGCTGCACGCGCACGCGCGCCACGGCCTCAGCCTCCGGTCACCGGCGGGAAGAAGGCCACCTCGTCGCCGGGCTTGAGGGGGGTGGCGAGGTCGGCCATGCGCTGGTTCACCGCCACGCGCCAAGCGCGGCCGGGCGCGAAGGCGTCCGACCAGCGGCCGTCGCGGGCGCGCAAAGTCTCCACGACACCGCCCACGGTCGGGGTGCCGGCCGGCAGCGCGATCTCCTCCCGGGCGCAGTCGAGGCGCTCGCGCAGGCTGGCGAAATAGAGGAGCGTCACCATGACCGCCTCAGTCCGCGGCCACCGCGGGACGCGCCCGCTCGTCGCCCCGCGCGAGATAGGCCAGGATGAAGCGCGCGATGCCCGGGGCATCGTCGAGGGCGAACTGCGGCAGCCTCGTGTCCAGCGGCTCGTCGGTGGCCACCGCGATCACGTTCGGGTCGCGCGGGAAGAGCAGCGGCCGCCCGGTGTCGTCGCCCGCGCGGTGCACCTCGATCCTCGGGATGGGGTCGAACTTCCAGCCCTCCACGATGACCAGGTCGCAGGGCGAGAACCTCTCCAGGAGCTGCGAGAGGGTGGGCTCGGGCTCGCCTCGCAGCTCGCCCATGAGCGCCCAGCGCTGCGAGGAGCTCACCAGAACCTCGCTGCATCCGGCCTGGCGGTGGCGCCAGGAATCCTTGCCCGGGTAGTCGACCTCGAAGGCGTGGTGCGCGTGCTTGACGAGCGAGACGCGCAGGCCCTCGGCCACGAGGAGCGGGATGAGCTTCTCGATGAGGGTGGTCTTGCCGCTGCCGCTGTAGCCGGCGATGCCGAGGATCTTCATGGGAGGACCGGGTCCGGAACCCGGTCATGATAGCCCAACGGCGGGACCTGCCCGGCTCAGGCGCGGCTTCTGCGGCGCCTTATGAGCCAGGGAGCGACGAGGACCACGATCGCGAGGACCCACAGGACCAGGGTCACCGGGCTCTGGAAGAGGATCCCCAGGTGCCCGTCGGAGATGGCCAGCGCCCGGCGCAGGTTCTGCTCCATCATGTCGCCCAGCACGAACCCCAGGATCATCGGCGCCATGGGGAAGTCGAGCTTGCGCATGGCCCACCCGAAGATCCCCAGCCCCACCATGAGGACGAGGTCGAAGGTGGTCGCGTGCACCGCGTACACGCCCACGAAGCTGATGGCCGCGATCGCGGGCACCAGGATCCAGTTGGGCACGTAGAGCAGGCGCGAGAAGAGCCCGACCATGGGGATGTTCATGACGAGCAGCATCACGTTGCCGATGAACATCGAGGCGATGAGGCCCCAGACGAGGTCGGGCTGCTGCTCGAAGAGGAGCGGCCCGGGCGTGATGTTGTAGAGGGTGAGCGCGCCCACCATCACCGCCGTCGTGCCGCTGCCCGGCACCCCGAGGGTGAGCATGGGAATGAAGGCGCCCCCCGCGGCCGAGTTGTTGGCCGCCTCCGGCGCGGCCACGCCACGGATGTCTCCCTTGCCGAAGGAGCCCTCGCGGTCCGTGAGGTTCTTCTCCACCATGTAGGTGATGGCGCTGGCGATCGAGGCGCCGGCGCCCGGCAGCACCCCGACCACGAAACCGACGAGGCTCGAGCGGATCGTGCCCCACCAGGTCTCGGCCATCTCCTTCAGGTTGAACATCGCGCGCCCCGTGTGCTTGATGACCACCTGTCCCGCGTGGCTCTGCTCGAGCATCACCAGCATCTCGCTCACGCTGAAGAGCCCGATCACCACCACGATGAACTGGATGCCGTCTGCCAGGTGCACGTCCTCGAAGGTGAAGCGGTAGACGCCGGAGCCCGCGTCGATGCCCACGGTGGCGAGGAAGAGCCCGATGAGGGCGGCGATCAGCGTCTTGATGGGACGGTCCCCCACCATGCCCGCCAGGCAGCTGATGGCGAAGACCATCAGGACGAAGTATTCCGCGGGGCCGAAGGCGAGTGCCCAGCGGGCCAGGATCGGCGCGAAGAGCGCGAGGCCGATGGTGGCGATGATGCTGCCCACGAAGGAGCTCCAGGCCGAGATCGACAGCGCCACCCCGGCGAGGCCCTTCTTGGCCATGGGATAGCCGTCGAGCGCCGTCATGATGGCGCCCGCGTCGCCGGGAATGTTGATGAGGATGGACGAGATGCGCCCGCCGTACTCGCACCCGATGTACACCGCGGCCAGCAGGATGAGTGCCGTCTCCGGCGGCAGCTTCATCGCGAAGGCGATGGGCATGAGGATCGCCACGCCGTTGATGGGTCCCATTCCCGGCAGCAGTCCCACCACCGTCCCGATGAACGAGCCCAGGAAGGCGACCAGCAGGTTGAGGGGCTTGGCCGCGACGACGAAGCCCTGCGCGAGGTGCCCGAGGGAATCCATCAGGCCCCCGCCCACAGCTGCCCCAGGGGCAGCGTCACGTCGAGGATGCGGTCGAAGAAGTACCACAGGCCGCCGCCCAGCGCGACGCCCGCGATGGCGGAGCCCTTCCAGCCGCCGCCGAAGATGCGCCCGATGAGGAGCGTGGCGAGCGCGGTGGACACCGGGAAGCCCAGCCATTCGAAGGCCATCGCGTAGGCGAGGAAGCCCGCGATCATCAGGATGACCTTGCCGCGCAGCGCGCCGCGCGGCCAGTCGGGCTCGCGGCCGGGCTTGGCCAGGAGCCACACGCAGGAAAGCGCCATGGCGATCGCGAGCAGCAGCGGGAAGGCGCGCGGCCCGATGGGCTCGTAGCTGAACGGGGCCTCGATCTGCCAGGCGAGCCAGGCGACGGCCGCGCAGAAGACGAGCCAGACGACGGAGAAGATCCGGTCGCTCATGGGAGGGCTCGCGAGGCGCGGGACGCGGACCGCTGCGGCCCGCGCCCGGCCTCAGGAGGTCACTTCTTGACCAGCCCGAACTCTTCGGCCTGCTTGCGGTACTCGCCCACCTGCTTCTTCACGAATGCGTCGAGCTCCGGACCGACCAGGTCGAAGGGCTGCAGGCCGCGCTGCGCGCGCAGGTCGGCGAACTCCTTCGTGGCCATGGCCTTCTTGAACATGTCCTGCCAGGCCTTGTAGTCGGCGTCCGGGACCTTGGGGCCGGTGTAGAAGCCGCGGATGATGGGCCACTGGATGTCGTAGCCCTGTTCTCTGGCCGTCGGCACGCCCGCGAGCTTGCCCTGGACGCGCTTGTCGGCCAGCACCGCGACCATGCGGATGTTGCCCGCCTCGGCCTGCGGCTCGTCGGCGGAGACGTCGCCGAACATCACCTGGATGTGGCCGCCCATGAGGGCCGTGGTGGCCTCGCCGTTGCCCTCGAAGGACACCCAGCGCATGGCCTTGGGGTCGATCCCCAGCTTCTTGGCGAGGAGCGCCGCCTTGGTCCAGTCCTGGCTGCCGACGGTGCCGCCGCCGCCCATGGGCACCTTCGAGGGGTCGGCCTTGATGGCGGCCATGACTTCGCCGAGGTTCTTCCACGGGGAGTTCTTGCCCACGGAGATGGAGCCGTAGTCGGCGCCGACCGCGGCGAGCCACTTCACGTCGTTCTCGGTCCACTTGCCGAACTTGCCCTGGGCGATGTTGAGGAGCGACCCGCCCGAGAAGGCGACGATCACGTTGGGGTCGGCCGCGCGCTGCGCCACGACCGTGTTCATGGCCACCGCGCCGATCCCGCCGGGCATGTAAGTGGCGCGCATCGGCTCCTTAAGGAGCTTCAGGTCCTGCAGCGAGGTCTGGGCGAGCTTGCAGGTGAGGTCGAAGCCGCCGCCCGGCTTCGCGCCCACGATGCACTCGGGCTTGTCGATGGCGGCGAACGAGGGAAGGGTTGCGGCAATGGCGGACAGGGCGAGAATCGCGACGGACTTGCGCATGGGACTCCTCCGGTGGGTCGGGTACGGTATCGGACGGGGGTTTCGCGGCCGGCGGGCCGCGGACCCCTCTGGTGCCTACAATGCAGAATAGCCGGGCAAGCTTTCAAGTGGCTTTCGGTGCAAGCGAGGGGTAGGCAATGAGGATCCTCCTGGTCGAGGACCACGTGGAACTGTCGCGCTGGGTGGGACGGGCGCTCGAGAAGAGCCGCTACACCGTGGAGCGGTCGATGAACGGGACCGACGCCGACGCGCGCCTTTCCACCGAGCGGTACGATGCCGTGATCCTGGACCTGTCGCTCGCGCGCATGGACGGGCTCGAGGTGCTGCGGCGCCTGCGCGCGCGCGGCTCGCGCACGCCCGTGCTCATCGTCACGGCGCGCGCGGAGGTGTCGGACCGCGTGCGCGGCCTGGACCTGGGCGCCGACGACTACCTCGCCAAGCCCTTCGAGATCGACGAGCTCGAGGCGCGCCTGCGCGCGCTGCTTCGCCGCTCCCAGGCAGGCGGCGAGACCCGCCCTGCCTGCGGCGACCTCGTCCTCGACCCGGCGAGCCGCGCCTTCGAACTCGCCGGCAGGCTCCTCGCCCTGACCCCGCGCGAGCATGCGGTGCTGGAGTCGCTCCTGCTGCGCGCCGGCAAGGTGGTCGCCAAGGAGCAGCTGCACCAGCGCCTGTTCTCCCTCGATAGCGACGCGAAGCCCGACGCGATCGAGGTCTACGTCCATCGCCTGCGGCGAAAGCTCGAGGGCGCGCGCGTTCGCATCGTCACCCTGCGCGGCCTGGGCTACCTCCTCGAGGAGGCGAAGGCTTGAGCGCCCGGCGGCCCGCGCCGGGGCTCAAGTCGCGGCTCCTGGGGTGGCTCCTGCCCGCGCTCGCGCTGCTCGTCGCCGTGAACACCGTCGCGACCTACCGCACGGCGCTCTCGGCCGTGAACACCGCCTACGACCGCTCGCTCCTCGCCGTCGCGCGCGCCGTGGCCGACCGCGTCGAGCTCCGCGACGGCCGCGTCGTGGTGGAGGTGCCCTACGTGGCGCTCGACTTCTTCGAGTCCGACCTGCGCGGGCGCGTCTACTACCGCGTCGGCGGCCTGGACGGCCGCTCGGTGTCCGGCTACGACGACCTGCCGCCGCTTCCCGCCGGGGTGCCGCGATCCGAGGACTACTTCGCGCTCGCGCGCTTCTACGACGACAGCTACCGCGGCGAGCCCGTGCGGGTCGTGGCCCTGCACCAGCCCGTTTTCGACGACCGGACGCGGGGGATGGCGCTCGTGCAGGTGGCCGAGACCCTGGTGTCGCGGGAGGTCCTCACCCGCAGGCTCATGATCGACACCGTGGCGCGCCAGCTGCTGCTCGTGGCGCTGGCGCTCCTCGTCACCGTCGTCGTGGTGCACACGGCGTTTCGCCCCCTGGGGCGGCTGCGCGCGGAGCTGGATGCGCGCGCCGCGGGGGACCTCTCCCCCATCGAGTCGCGCGACGTTCCCCGGGAAGTGGGCGCGCTCGTGGCCGGGATGAACGACCACGTCGCCCGGCTGCGCGGCACCCTGGAGCGCCAGGAGCGCTTCATCGCGGATGCCTCGCACCAGTTGCGCACCCCGCTCGCTGTGCTCCGCGCCCAGGCGGGACTCGCCGCGCGCGAGGACGACCCCGCGCGCCTGCGCGAGACGCTCGCCGCCATGGACCGATCCGTGGGCGACACGATCCACCTGGCCAACCAGCTCCTCACGCGGGCGCGCGCGCAGCACGGCATCGCCAATCCCGCCTTCGGCGACCTCGACCTCGCGCAGGTCGCCCGCGAGGCGTGCCTCGAGCTGGGAGGCGAGGCGGTGGCCAAGCGCATCGACCTCGCCTTCGAGGGCGAGCACCCCGTGCCCCTGCGCGGCGACCCCACGCTCGTCCGCGAGCTGGTGAAGAACCTCGTCGACAACGCCATCCGCTACACCCCCGAGGGCGGAAGGATCGCCGTGCGCCTGTCGGGCCCGGGCGAGCCCGCGGCGATCGAGGTGGAGGACAGCGGCGAGGGGGTCGCGGAGGCCGACCGCGAGCGCGTCTTCGAGCCCTTCCATCGCCTGGCCTCCAGCAAGCAGCCGGGGGTCGGGCTGGGGCTTTCGATCGTGCGCGACATCGCGCGCGCGCACGGGGCGCGCATCGACCTGGGCGACGGCGCGGGGGGAATCGGGCTGAAGGTGCGGGTGCGCTTCCCGCCGCCGGCTAGTCCGGCTTCGGCACCACGCTGAGCTGCGGCGGCCCGGGCTCCTGGGCCACGGGCGAGGCTTCGCCGCCGGGAAGCTCGGCGCGCTCGATGGCGGCGAAGCGCTCGCTGATCTTGCGGCTGGAGATCTGCACCTGGCCCGCGTCCTCGTGGGCCTGGCGGATGTGGTCGGCGAGCTTGCGCATGCGCTCGTCGAAGCGGCCGAAGTCCTTGCCGAGCTTGCCCAGCTCGTCCTTGATGATGTGGATCTGCTTGCGCGTCTC
>JAHCLE010000219.1 GCA_026125445.1 Burkholderiales bacterium | reverse complement strand
CGCGAGCTCTCCGGCGGCCAGCGCCAGCGCGTGGCCATGGGGCGGGCCATCGTGCGCGAGCCCGCCGCCTTTCTCTTCGACGAGCCGCTGTCCAACCTCGACGCGAAGCTGCGCGTGCAGATGCGCCTGGAGATCCAGAAGCTGCACCGGGAGCTCAGGACCACGAGCGTGTACGTGACCCACGACCAGGTCGAGGCGATGACGCTCGCCAACCGCATGATCGTCATCAACGCGGGCGTGGTCGAGCAGATCGGGGCGCCGCTCGCGGTCTACGACGACCCGGCCTCGCTCTTCGTGGCGGGCTTCATCGGCTCGCCCTCGATGAACTTCATGCCCGGCCGGCGCGCGGGCGACGGCATCGACGTGGGCGGTGGGATGGTGGTGCCGCTGCCGGCGGAGCTTCGCGCCGCGGCGGGCGAGCAGGTGACCGTGGGCGTGCGCCCGGAGCACTTCGTGACCGGCGGCGGCCCCGGCCCCGTGTTCAAGCTGCGGGTCGACACGGTGGAGGCGCTGGGCGCGGACTCGCTCCTGCACGCCGGCTTCAACGGCACTCTCCTCGTGGTGCGGATCGAGGGACACGCGACCCCGCAGGCCGGCACGGCGCTCGACGTCTCGATCATGCCGGGCAAGGCCTACTTCTTCGACACCGCCACGGGCAAGCGCCTGAAGGCATGACCACGGGTCCGCGGCGGCTCGAGGAGCTCACGCTCAACTCGTCCGCGCCGCCCGGGCAGCTCCTCTACGACGGCTGGCTGCTGCGCTTCTCGCCGGGGAAGGCGAAGCGCGCGCGCTCGGTGAACCCCGTCTATCCGTCGACGCTGCCCCTGGTCGAGAAGGTGGAGCACTGCGAGCGCCTCTACGGCGCCATGGGGCTGCCCGCCATATTCCGGCTTTCCGAGCCCACGCGCCCCGCCGACCTGGAGGACCTCCTCGCCGCGCGAGGCTACGAGCGCTTCGAGACCACGCAGGTCCGGCAGGCCGCGATCGACCCCGCCGGGCTGGCCGGCGGCGAGGTCGAGCATCCGCGCCTGGAGGAGTGGTTCGACATGGTGGGGAGCCTCCGCGGCTCGCCGATCGCGCAGCGCGCCGCCCACCTCGCGCGGCTCGCCGCGCTGCCGCTGCCGGTGCGCACGGCGGCCATCCTCGAGGCGGGCGTTCCGGTCGCCACGGGGCTCGCGATCCGGGAGGGCGGCCACGTCGGCCTCTTCGACGTGGTGACGCGTGAGGGTTGCCGGCGCCGCGGCTTCGCGCGCACGATCGTGGCTGCGCTGCTGCGCTGGGGCTGGGAGGGCGGCGCGAGGCACTCGTACCTGCAGGTGGAGGAGGGCAACGCCGCGGCGATCGCCCTGTACGAGCCGTTCGGATTCGCGCCCGCCTACCGCTACTGGTACCGCGGGCGCCCGGAGGAGCTGGCATGAGCGACATCGACGAGCTTTCGGCGCGCCTGGGGGAAGCCTGCCGGCGGTCCGGGCTGCTCGTGGCCACCGCGGAATCCTGCACCGGCGGCGGCGTGGGGGAGGCCATCACCCGCACGGCCGGAGCCTCCGCCTGGTACGACCGCGGCTTCGTCACCTACTCGAACGAGGCCAAGGTGGACCTCCTCGGGGTGAGGCAGGAGACCATCGGCTCCCACGGCGCGGTCTCGGAGGCGGTGGCGCGCGAGATGGCGCTGGGCGCGCTGCACCAGAGCGTGGCCGACCTCGCCGTGGCGGTCACGGGGGTCGCAGGCCCCGACGGGGGCACGGCCGCGAAGCCCGTCGGGCTGGTCTGGTTCGCCTGGGCCGCCCTCGACGGAGAGGTGCGCGCGAAGTTCGAGGTCTTCGGCGGCGACCGCGCCGCCATCCGGGGGCAGGCCGTGCGGGAGGCGCTCGCGGGGCTCGTGGAACTGGCCTCGCGGGAGGGCTGAGGTAAAGGGTTGCGTCCCCTTTACCTGACGCTTGACACCAGAACGATCGTTCTGTAGCTTACCGAACAATCGTTCTGTCCACCGGTTGCCCGCCCATGGCGTTGAAACAGCACCAACCCCTCGACCCGGCGTACCTGGAGAAGCTCCAGGACTACTACGCCGAGCACAAGGTGATCCCCTCCTACTCGGTGCTCGCCACCCTGTGGGGGATCTCCGCCAAGTCGTGGGTGTCGGAGTGCGTGCGCCGCTTCGAGGAGGCGGGCTACCTGGACTGGACCCCTGACCGGCAGTTGAAGCCCGGGCCCCGGTTCTTCGAGCGGCGGCTCGCGCACGACACCGTGCAGGCGGGGCTGCCGAACCCGGCGCTCTCCGACGGCTACGACCTCGTCACCATCGACGACTACCTCGTCCGGGTGCCCTCGAAGACGAGCCTGGTGCGCGTGAAGGGCGAGTCGATGATCGACGCCGGCATCCACGACGGCGACCTCATCGTGGTCGAGCAGCAGCCCAACGCCAACGTCGGCGAGATCGTCGTGGCGATCGTGGACAACGAATTCACCGTGAAATACCTGGACCGAGAAAAAGGCGGTTTCGTCCTGAAGCCCGCGAACAAGGCCTTCCCGGTCATCCGCCCGAAGGGGCGCCTGGAGATTTTCGGTGTGATGGCGGGGTTGGTGCGCAGAACGCGCTGATCCTGGGCGGAAAGTTCAACCTCAACGATATGGGATAATTCCAATGCTCAAAGTCATCGCAAACCGCGAATCCGAAACCCCCAAGATGGACGAGAACAAGTCGAAGGCCCTGCAGGCCGCGCTCACGCAGATCGAACGCCAGTTCGGCAAGGGCTCGATCATGCGCATGGGCGACAAGGATGTCGAAAAGGGCATCGAGGTCGTCTCCACCGGCTCGCTCGGCCTCGACCTCGCTCTCGGCGTGGGCGGGCTCCCGCGCGGGCGCGTCGTCGAGATCTACGGGCCGGAGTCCTCCGGCAAGACCACGCTCACGCTCCAGGTCATCGCCAACATCCAGAAGCTGGGCGGCACCGCGGCCTTCATCGACGCCGAGCACGCGCTCGACCCGCAGTACGCGCAACGCCTCGGCGTGGACACCTCCGAGCTCCTGCTCTCGCAGCCCGACAACGGCGAGCAGGCCCTCGAGATCGCGGACATGCTGGTGCGCTCGGCCGCCGTGGACTGCGTGGTCGTCGACTCGGTGGCCGCGCTCACGCCCAAGGCGGAGATCGAGGGCGAGATGGGCGAGCCGCAGATGGGCCTGCAGGCGCGCCTCATGAGCCAGGCGCTGCGCAAGCTCACGGCCAACATCAAGCGCTCCAACACGCTCGTCATCTTCATCAACCAGATCCGCATGAAGATCGGCGTCATGTTCGGCAACCCCGAGACCACCACGGGCGGCAACGCGCTCAAGTTCTACGCGTCCGTCCGCATGGACATCCGCCGCATCGGCTCCATCAAGCGCGGCGAGGAGGTCATCGGCAACGAGACCCGCGTGAAGGTGGTGAAGAACAAGGTGGCTCCCCCCTTCAAGGTCGCCGACTTCGACATCCTCTACAACGAGGGCATCTCGCGCCACGGCGAGATCATCGAGCTGGGCGTCCAGCACCGCATCATCGAGAAGAGCGGCGCCTGGTACGCCTACAAGGGCGAGAAGATCGGCCAGGGCAAGGACAACACGCGCGAGTTCCTCAAGGAGAACCCGGAGATGGCCGCCGAGATCGAGTCGAGGATCCGCGAGGCCGTGGGCATCGCCGGCGGCATGCCGGTGGACCACGGCGAGGCCGACGCCGCCGA
>JAHCLE010000218.1 GCA_026125445.1 Burkholderiales bacterium | reverse complement strand
CACCCCTACTTCCGCACCAAGCACGACTCCGAGGGGATCGTGCGCAAGGAGTGCCGGCGGCCGTGGCGCGTCTACCGGCCGGCGATCGTGGTCGGGCACTCGAAGACGGGCGAGATCGACAAGATCGACGGCCCCTACTACTTCTTCAAGCTCATCCAGAAGATGCGCAAGGCCCTGCCCCAGTGGGTTCCCACGGTCGGCATCGAGGGCGGGCGCATCAACATCGTGCCGGTGGACTTCGTGGTCGACGCGATGGACCACATCGCCCACAAGAAGGGCCTGGACGGCGGCTGCTTCCACCTCACGGACCCGGAGCCGCGGCGCATCGGCGAGATCCTGAACCTCTTCGCCAAGGCGGCGCACGCGCCGCAGATGACGATGCGGCTCAACGCCAAGATGTTCGGCTTCATCCCCGACTTCGTGATCGATTCCGCGATGTCGCTGGCACCCGTGCGCCGCATCCAGAAGCAGGTGCTCTCGGACCTGGGCATCCCGCAGGACATGTTCAAGTTCGTGAACTACCCCACGCGCTTCGACAGCCGCGAGTGCGCCAAGGCCCTCAAGGGCTCCGGGATCGCCGTGCCCGCGCTGGAGGACTACGCCTGGCGCCTCTGGGACTACTGGGAGCGCCACCTCGACCCCGACCTCTTCATCGACCGCTCGCTCGCCGGCAAGGTGAAGGGCAAGGTGATCGTGATCACCGGCGGCACCTCCGGCATCGGCGAGGCCACGGCGTACAAGATGGCCGAGGCCGGCGCCCAGGTGGTGGTCGTCGCGCGCGATCCCGAGAAGGCCGCCCCGGTGATGGCGCGCATCAAGGCGCTGGGCGGCAAGGGCCGCTTCGTCTCCTGCGACCTCGCCGACCTCGCCGACTGCGACCGGCTCGTGGCCACGGTGCTCAAGGAGTTCGGGCACTGCGACTACCTGGTGAACAACGCCGGGCGCTCCATCCGGAGGGGCATCGCGTCCTCCTTCGACCGCTTCCACGATTTCGAGCGCACGATGCAGCTCAACTACTTCGGGAGCCTGCGCCTGATCATGGGGTTCCTGCCGTCGATGATGAAGCACAGGCACGGCCACATCATCAACATCTCGTCCATCGGCGTGCTCACCCAGGCCCCGCGCTTCTCGGCCTACGTCGCCTCCAAGGCCGCGCTCGACTCCTTCACCGGCTGCGCGGCGAGCGAGTTCTCGGACAACAACATCGCCTTCACCACGATCAACATGCCGCTCGTGAAGACGCCGATGATCGCGCCCACGAAGCTCTACAACCACGTGCCCACGCTCACCCCGGAGCAGGCCGCCGACCTCGTGGTCGAGGCGATCGTCTACAAGCCCGTGCGCATCGCCACGCGCCTGGGCGTCTTCGGGGCGCTCCTGCACGCGGTGGCGCCCAAGGCCACGCAGATCATCCTCAACACCGCCTTCCGGATGTTCCCGGACTCCACCGCGGCGCAGGGGAAGAAGGAGGGCGCGAAGGACGTCGCGCTCTCGCCCGAGCAGGTCGCCTTCGCGCAGATCACGCAGGGCATTCACTGGTAAGGGGGACGCGCCATGGAAACGCTCATCGCCGCACCGTTCTTCGTCGGCTGGGGAACTCTCGCCCTCATCAACGCCGGCCTCGCGCAGGCCAAGAACCGCAGCGGGCTCGCGTGGTTCGCGATCTCGCTGCTGCTGGGGCCCCTGGGCACGCTGCTGGTCGTCGTGCTGCCCAAGGGGAGCTGAGCGATGGCCTCGCGCCCGGCGCCCGGCGACCCCGCGCCCGCCTTCGAGGGCGTGACAGCCGACGGAAAGCCCGTGTCCCTGGCCGATTTCCGGGGACGCAAGCTCGTGCTGTATTTCTATCCCCGCGACGACACGCCGCTCTGCACGAGGCAGGCCTGCTCGCTTCGCGACCACAACGCCGAGATCGCGAAGCGCGGCGCCGCGATCCTGGGCGTGTCCACGCAGGACGAGGACTCGCACCGCCGGTTCGCCGGCAAGCACCGCCTCAACTTCCCGCTGCTCGCCGACAAGGGCGGCGCGGTGGCCCGGGCCTACGGCGCGCTCGGCGGCGGCGGGCTGCTCTCGGCCGCCAAGGCGCTGGCGGGACTGTCCGACCGCATCACCTTCGTGATCGACGAGAAGGGCCGCGTGGCCCACGTGATCGACCGCCCCGACGCGGCCAACCACGCCGAGGAAGTCCTCGCGCTGCTCTAGGCCGGGGCCTGCGCCCGCAGGCGCGCGATCTCCTCGCCGACGGCCAGGTGCACGCGCGGGTCGGCCAGCATGGCGAGGTGCCCCACGCCCGCGATGCGCGCGTTGCGCGCCCAGCCGAGGCGGCTGGACTCCTGCGGCGCGACCAGGTTGTCGTGCGCGGTGAACACGGAAAGGAGCGGCACGCCCGGAGGGCGCACGGCCTCCCCCTCCCCGAGGCGGCGCAGGAAGTCGCTCCCGGGCCGCATCTGGCGGCCGTTCTCCCCGGACCCCAGCACCGCGAGCGCGCTGCCGTGGTGGGGACTGCCGAGGGTCACGATCCCGGCGATGCGGCCCGCGCCGTGGGCCTGCAGATAGGTGCGCGCGATGAGCCCGCCCATGCTGTGGCAGACGAGGATCGCGCGTCCCTGCCCGCTCGCGTCCGTCACCTCGCGGACGACGCGAGCGAGGTGAGCGGCGAAGGTCTCGATCGGCGCCACGACCGCAGGCAGGCTCGGCACGAAGACCGGACCGGCGCCGGCGCGATCCATCGCGCCTGCCAGGCGGCAGAGCGTTCCCCGGTTCGAGAAGTAGCCGTGCACGAGGATCACGGGAATCGCGGCCTGCGGCGCCGGCGTGGGATCGGGGCGCAGCACCGCGTTCTCGAAGGGAAGCCAGGCGAAGTTGTTGGCGAGCATCGCGAGCCACTCCTCGGCCACCATCGCCACGCCGGCGCCGAGACCGATTTCCTCGCCGGGTTCGCGCGGCGAGCCCCAGTGGCGCGAAAGGGCGAAGGAGGCGACGATGACGGCCAGGCGGAGCGCCGCGGGCCCGGCCAGGACGAGGGCCGCCATCGCGAGCGGGCCGGCGCCGAGCCAGCCGCCGAGCGCGGCCCAGGCCACGAGCTCCACGAGGAGCGCCACGCGCACGATTCGGGCAAGCATCGGGACCGAGTATAGCAACGCGACCGGGCGCCACCGCGTGCTAACATTCCGCGCTCTCCACGCAGTCCCAGAAAAAACAGCGGAATAACGCGCGATGCTGCTGCACGCCGCCACCATTTTCCTGAGCGCCTTCCTGCTCTTCCTGGTGCAGCCCGTGCTGGCCAAGCAGATCCTGCCCTGGTACGGCGGCGCGGCAGTCGTCTGGACCACCTGCATGGTGTTCTTCCAGTTCGTGCTGCTCCTGGGCTACGCCTATTCGCACTGGCTCTCCAGCCGCGTGGCCTCCGCGCGCCAGGCGGTGATCCACGTGGCGCTCCTCGCGGCGAGCCTCGCCTTCCTGCCCATCGTGCCGGCGGAGGCATGGAAGCCCGCGGGAGACGAGAACCCGGTGGCGCGCATCCTGCTGCTCCTCTTCTCCACCGTGGGGCTGCCCTACTTCCTGCTTTCCTCGACGAGTCCGCTCATCCAGGCCTGGTTCGCGCGCGAGTTCCCCGGCTCGATCCCCTACCGCCTCTTCGCGCTGTCCAACTTCGCCTCGATGCTCGCGTTGCTGGGCTACCCGTTCCTCTTCGAGCCCTGGCTCGCGAGCCCGCAGCAGTCGTGGGCG
>JAHCLE010000217.1 GCA_026125445.1 Burkholderiales bacterium | reverse complement strand
AACATCTGCACCGCGCAGGTGCTCCTCGCGGTGATCGCCTCGATGTACGCCGTCTACCACGGGCCGAAGGGGCTCGAGCGCATCGCGCGCCGCGTCCACCGGCTGGCGGCCATCGCCCGCGCCGGGCTCGCGAAGCTGGGGTTCGAGGTTCCCGCGGCCGCGTTCTTCGACACCGTCACGGTGAAGACGGGCGCGAAGACCGCCGACATCGTGGCGAGGAGCCAGCGCGCGGGCGTGAACCTGCGCCGGGTCGACGCCGCCACGCTGGGCTTCTCCTTCGACGAGACCACCACGGCCGTAGACGTCGCGCGCCTGTGGGAGATCTTCGCCGGCGCCCCGGCCGGCTTCGCGCCCGCCGACCTCGACGCCGCCGTGCCGGACATCGCGCAGGCCTTCGCGCGCTCGAGCGCCTACCTGGCGCACCCGGTCTTCAACCGCTACCACGCGGAGACGGAGATGCTGCGGTATCTCCGGCGTCTCGCCGACCGCGACATCGCGCTCGACCGCTCGATGATCCCGCTGGGCTCGTGCACCATGAAGCTCAACGCCACGAGCGAGATGATCCCGATCACCTGGCCCGAGTTCGCGAACCTGCACCCGTTCGCGCCGCCGGAGCAGGCGCAGGGCTACCGCGAGCTCGTGGACGGCCTCGAGAAGATGCTCGTCGAGTGCACGGGATACGCGGCGGTCTCCATGCAGCCCAACGCGGGATCGCAGGGCGAGTACGCGGGGCTCCTCGTCATCAAGGCGTGGCACGGGAGCCGCGGCGAGGGCCACCGCAACGTCTGCCTCATCCCCAGCTCGGCCCACGGCACCAACCCCGCCTCGGCGCACATGGCCGGCATGCAGGTGGTGGTGGTGGCCTGCGACGACAACGGCAACGTGGATCTCGCCGACCTGCGCGCCAAGGCCGCGCAGCACGCCGCCAACCTCGCCGCGATCATGGTCACCTACCCGTCGACGCACGGCGTCTTCGAGGCCGGCATCACGGAGCTCTGCGACATCGTGCACGCCCACGGCGGGCAGGTGTACGTCGACGGCGCCAACATGAACGCGCTCGTGGGGCTGGCCGCGCCCGGCGCCTTCGGGGGCGACGTCTCGCACCTCAACCTGCACAAGACCTTCTGCATCCCGCACGGTGGCGGCGGCCCCGGCGTGGGCCCCGTGGCGGTCGCCGCGCACCTGGCGAAGTTCCTGCCCGGCCACCGGCACATGGACGCGCCCCCGGAAGCCATCGGCGCGGTGTCTGCGGCGCCCTACGGCAGCGCCTCGATCCTTCCCATCTCCTGGATGTACGTCGCGATGATGGGCGCCGAGGGGCTGAAGGCCGCCACCGAGATGGCGATCCTCAACGCGAACTACGTCGCGAAGCGGCTCGCGCCGCACTACCCGGTGCTCTACACCGGGCCGGGGGGCCTCGTCGCGCACGAGTGCATCCTCGACCTGCGGCCCCTCAAGGAGAAGTCCGGCATCCAGGTGGAGGACGTGGCCAAGCGCCTCATGGACTACGGCTTCCACGCGCCCACCATGTCCTTCCCGGTGCCCGGGACCCTCATGGTCGAGCCCACGGAGAGCGAGTCGAAGGCGGAGCTGGACCGCTTCTGCGAGGCCATGATCGCCATCCGCGAGGAGATCCGCGCCGTGGAGGAGGGGCGCCTGGACCGCGAGGACAACCCGCTCAAGAACGCGCCGCACACCGCGGCCGCGGTGCTCGCCGACGACTGGAAGCACAAGTATCCGCGCGAGCTCGCGGCCTATCCGGTCAAGTCACTGCGGGAGACGAAGTACTGGCCTCCCGTGGGCCGTGCCGACAACGTCTACGGCGACCGCAACCTGTTCTGCTCGTGCCTGCCGGTTGGGGAGTGATGCAGGCAAAGGGCATTGAAAACGCCGATTACCGCCGATGCCCCGCAGATTGCCGCCGATAAATCTGGAATGGGTGGCCGATGGGCGATGCGGTGATGAGGGATGCCAGGCGGGCGGTTCGTCCTGGCATCACGCATTCATTGGCGGCAATCTGCGGGGCATCGGCGGTAATCGGCGTGTCCCAAGCCCATTGCGCGGGTAACTCTCACCCCCACCGCCAGAAGTTCCCCCGTTCCTCGAGGAAGAAGCGCGCCAGCACCTGCTGGTGCACCTCGGTCGCGCCGTCGACCAGCCGCGCCTGTCGGGCGTAGCGGTAGATCCACTCGAGCGGCGTGTCGCGCGAGTAGCCGCGCGCCCCGCAGAGCTGGATCGCGGTGTCGGCGCAGAGGTGCAGGGTGTCGGCGACCTGCACCTTGGCCATGGAGATCTCCTTCCGCGCGAAGTCGCCCTTGTCGAGGAACGTGGCCGCCTTCATGACCAGGAGCCGGCCGATCTCGACCTGCATGGCGCAGTGGCCCAGCTTCATCTGCACGCTCTCGCGCTCGGCGAGCCGGTGTCCCTGCGACTCGCGCTCGGAGGCGTAGTCGGCGGCGATGTCGAGGCAGCGCCGCGCGAGGCCCAGCCAGCGCATGCAGTGCGTGAGGCGAGCGGTGCCCAGGCGGATCTGCGTCACCTTGAGGCCGTCGCCCACGTGCAGGAGCCGGTTCTCGTCCGGGATCTCGAGGGCGTCGAACTCGATCTCGCAGTGCCCGCCGTGCTCCTCCGGCCCGAGGATGGGGATTCGCCGCACGATGCGCCAGCCCGGCTGGTCGCGGTCGAAGAGGAACGCGGTGAGGCCCTTGCGCGCGTCGTCGGAGGTCTTCGCGACGACGATGAAGTGCTTCGCCTCGCCCGCGCCGGTGATGAACCACTTCCGGCCGCTCACGATCCAGCGGTCGCCGCGGCGCTCGGCCGTGGTGCGCATCATCGCGGGATCGGAGCCGGCGCCGGGGTGCGGCTCGGTCATCGCGAAGGCCGAGCGCACCGAGCCGTCGACGATGGGCTGCAGCCACCGCTCCTTCTGCTCCGGCGTGCCCACCTTCTCGAGCAGCATCATGTTGCCGTCGTCGGGCGCGGCGCAGTTCGCCGCGACGGGGCCGAAGAGGGAATAGTTGAGCTCCTCGTAGCAGGCGGCCATGCCGGTCACCGAGAGCCCCTGGCCGCCGCGCGAACGGGGCATCTGCGGGGCCCACAGGCCTTCCTCCTTCGCCTTGGCGCGCAGGATCGCGAGGAGCTCGGGGCGGATGTTCTCGTGCTCGTCGAAGGACTCGGGCGTGGTGTCGTAGGGCAGGACGTGGTCGCGGACGAAGTCGCGGCAGCGCTTCCGGTACGACTCGATCTCGGGCGGGAGCTTGAGGTCCATGGCGCTAGAGGGAGTTCACGAGGTGGCCGCCGTCGACCACGACGACGGAGCCGGTCATGTAGGCGCCGGCGCCGGAGGCGAGGAGGAGGAGCGCGCCGTCCAGGTCGGAGGGCGAGCCGATGCGCCGCTGCGGCACTCGCTTGGTCATCGCCTGCCCGGGCTCGGAGGCGAAGAAGTCGCGGTTCATCTCCGTGATCACGTAGCCGGGCGCGATGGCGTTCACGCGGATGCCGTGTCGCGCCCATTCGAGCGCGAGGGACTTCGTCACCTGCACGAGCGCGGCCTTGGCCGCGGCGTAGGCGAGGAGGTGCGTCGCCTGGCGCAGGCCCAGGACCGAGGCGATGTTCACGATGGAGCCCGGCCGCTTCGCGGCGATCATCGAGCGGGCCACCGCCTGCGCCATGCGCCAGGCGCCGTCGAGGTTGGTGTCGAGGACGCGGCGCCAGTCGGCCTCCGTGAG
>JAHCLE010000216.1 GCA_026125445.1 Burkholderiales bacterium | reverse complement strand
GCATCGAGCTGCCGCAGGCGTTCTTCATGCGCGTGGCGATGGGGCTCGCGCTGAACGAGGTGAACCGCGAGGAGCGCGCGATCGAGTTCTACGACGTGCTCTCCACCTTCGACTTCATGTCGTCCACGCCCACGCTCTTCAACTCGGGCTCGCTGCGCTCCCAGCTCTCGTCGTGCTACCTCACCACGGTGGCCGACGACCTCGACGGCATCTACGAGGCCATCAAGGAGAACGCGCTGCTGTCGAAGTTCGCGGGCGGGCTGGGCAACGACTGGACTCCGGTTCGCGCGCTGGGCGCGTACATCAAGGGGACGAACGGGAAGAGCCAGGGAATCATCCCTTTCCTAAAAGTGGTGTCAGACACCGCCGTGGCGGTGAATCAATGCTTCGCGCCGGAAACCGGCGTGTACACCGCCGATGGCCTGAAGGCGATCAAGGATGTCGAACCCGGCGACTTGGTCCTGGGGAAATCGGGCCAGTACCGCGAGGTGGAGCGCCGCTTCGCCTACAACCAGAAGGACGCCATGGTGGCCGTAAAGGTGAAGCACGCCATCGATCCGCTCCTCGTCACGGCAGGCCACCCGTTCTACGCCATCCGTGGCGTGCCGATGGAGCAGGCCAACAGCCGCACGCGCGCCTGGCTCGCCAAGGGCAAGTTGAAGGCGGAGTGGGTGGAAGCCGGGCAGCTGCGCGCCGGCGACTACGTGGCGCAGGTCATCCCGACGGAGGTCGTGCACGCGGCGGGGCTCACGGAGGACGATGCGCGCTTCTACGGCATCCTGCTGGGCGACGGGCACCTTTCGAAGGAAGGCCTCGAGTGGGGCGTTTCGGGCAACCCGAAGAAGGACGAGCACCTCGCCTTCGCGCGTGCCTACCTTGCCGAACGCGGAATCCACTTCTGGGAGATCTCCCGCGGCGAGAATTACGGCCAGGTCCGGTGGGCGTCCGGCCGTGGCGTGGTGCGTGACGGCACCACGGGCCGGATCGTCGGCGCGGGCGCTCCGACGATGCCTTTCACGCACGAAGACCTCTACGACGAGTCCGGCAGGAAGCGCATCGCGCGTCGATTCGCGCACCTGCCTAAGGCCCACACGCTCGCGATGATCCGCGGCCTGCTCGAGACCGATGGCGGCGTCTCGCGCGGCAAGGAGATCTACTTCACCAACACCTCGAAGCCCCTCGTGGATGGGCTGCGCTACCAGCTCCTGCGCATGGGCGTGCCCACCGCTGGCCAGTATCGCGAACGCGAGTATGGCCACACGGCCACGCGCTCGGACGGCTCAACGACGACCTTCAGCGGCACGACCAAGGCGTACGACCTGCGCATCCCGGCGGTGCCCGAAGTCGCATCCCTCGTGGGCTGCAAGCCGATCGTGAAACGCAACTGGCTCGAGATCGAGGGCAAGCTCTTCTCGCGCATCACGGACGTCCAGGAGATCACGCCCAAGCCTTTCGTCTTCGATTTGAAGGTCGAAACGGACGAGTCGTACATGACCCAGGCCGGCCTCGCCCACAACGGCGGCAAGAGGAAGGGCGCGGTCTGCTGCTACCTCGAGACCTGGCACCTCGACATCGAGGAATTCCTCGAGCTGCGCAAGAACACCGGCGACGACCGCCGCCGCACGCACGACATGAACACGGCCAACTGGATCCCGGACCTCTTCATGAAGCGCGTGATGGAGGGCGGCGAGTGGACGCTCTTCTCGCCCTCGGACTGCCCGGACCTGCACGACAAGTTCGGCCGGGCCTTCGAGGAGGCCTACACGCGCTACGAGGACAAGGCCGCGCGCGGCGAGCTCAAGCTCTTCCGCAAGATCCCGGCGCTCACCCTGTGGCGCAAGATGCTCTCGATGCTCTTCGAGACGGGGCACCCGTGGATCACGTTCAAGGACCCGTGCAACCTGAGGAGCCCGCAGCAGCACGTGGGCGTGGTGCACTCGTCCAACCTGTGCTGCATGACGGCGGACCAGAGGGTGGTCACGGATCGAGGTCTGCTCACCGTGGGTGAGCTCTATCGGCTTGGTGGCCGCAACAAGGTCGTGGGACTCGATGGCGTCTACGACGCCTCGGAAATGCTGCTGCCGCGGCCGAACGCTCCGATCGTGCGAATCGAGACGGACGAAGGCTACTCGCACAAGGTCACGCCGGACCACAAGGTCTGGGTGAAGGACCGTGGCTGGGTCGAGGCGCAACACCTCGTGCCCGGGGACAAGCTCCTCATCCAGCAGCTGGAGGGCCTTTGGGGCCGGCAGCACGAGCCGAAGATCGCCTACGTCATGGGTCTCGTCGCCGGCGATGGGACCTTCGGCCGGCACAACGTGTTCATCGACCTCTGGGAGCGGGACTTCGGACTGATCGAGGAAACGACGCAGGTTGTCCACTCGCTTCTCGACGGCAATACGGTCCTTCGTACCACGTCGGTCAATTCGCCGGTGTTCCGGATCGATCCGAAGACGCGCAAGGCGCGGCTCGCCTCAGCGCCGCTGAAGCGCAAGCTCGCGGAGCACGGCTTCACGCCGGAGACCAAGACGCGGGTGCCGGAACTCGTCTGGAAAGGGAGCCGGGAGACCGTGGAGGCGTACCTGCGCGGCCTCTACCAGGCGGACGGCAACATCATGAGCAGCGGCGAAGTGACCACCATGTGCCTCGCGTCTTCCGACGAGCAGCTGGTGCGCGACCTGCAGGTGCTCTGGGCGAATTTTGGGGTGAAGTCGTCGATCAACCTGATGCGGGGGCACGAGCTGCACGAGATGCCCGACGGGCACGGCGGACGAAAGGAGTACTGGTCGAAGCCGCTGTACCGCCTGCTGATCACCTCCATCCGTGGCTGCCGCATCGCCGAGAAGGTGACCGGGCTCGCGGCAAGCCGCGACTCCGATGCCGCGCGGCAGTTCCTGCGCAACCTCGAGAAGAGCGGATACGAGCAGAAGCTGCACTGCACTTTCAAGTCCCTCACGCCGCTGCCCAACGAGGATGCCTACTGCCTCGCGGTCGAGTCGGAGACGCACGCGTGGACCGTGAACGGGATGATCACCAAGAACACGGAGATCACCCTGAACACGAACGGCTCCGAAATCGCGGTGTGCAACCTCGGCAGCGTGAACCTCGTCGCCCACCTGAAGGACGACGGGCGGGGCGGCAAGACGATCGACCACGAGAAGCTCAAGCGCACCATCCGCACCGCGATGCGCATGCTCGACAACGTGATCGACATCAACTACTACGCGGTGAAGAAGGCGCGCGACTCCAACTACCGCCACCGCCCCGTGGGCCTGGGCATCATGGGCTTCCAGGACGCGCTGCAGGAGCTTCGCGTGCCCTACGCCTCGGATGCCGCCATCGAGTTCGCCGACCGCTCGATGGAAGCCGTGTGCTACTACGCCTACTGGGCCTCCACCGAGCTCGCCGAGGAGCGCGGCCGCTACTCCTCCTACGCCGGGTCGCTGTGGGACAAGGGGATCCTGCCGCAGGACACGCTCAAGCTCCTGCTCGAGCAGCGCGGCGGCTACGTGGACGTGGACCAGTCGGAGTCCATGGACTGGGCGAGCCTGCGCGCCCGCATCGCCGCGCACGGCATGCGCAACTCCAACTGCGTGGCCATCGCGCCGACCGCGACCATCTCCAACATCATCGGCGTGTCGGCCTCCATCGAGCCCAACTACCAGAACCTCTACGTGAAGTCGAACCTCTCGGGCGAGTTCACGGTGGTGAACGAGCACCTGGTGCGCGA
>JAHCLE010000215.1 GCA_026125445.1 Burkholderiales bacterium | reverse complement strand
ACGGCGGCCTCCACCTTCTTCATGAGATGCCCGTCGACGAACGGGCCCTTCTTGATTGAACGTGCCATGTCGTTAGCCCCTTACGCCTTCTTGTGGCGGCTGCGCACGATCATCGTCTGCGTGCGCTTGTTGGAACGCGTCTTCTTGCCCTTGGCCGGCTGGCCCCAGGGCGACACCGGGTGCCGGTTGCCGCGCGTGCGGCCGCCCAGCGGGTGGTCGACGGGGTTCATCGTCTCGCCGCGGACGGTCGGGCGGATGCCGCGCCAGCGGTTGGCGCCCGCCTTGCCGATCTGGCGCAGGTTGTGCTCCTCGTTGCCCACCTCGCCGATGGTGGCGCGGCAGTCGACGTGGACGCGGCGGATCTCGCCGGAGCGCATGCGCAGCTGCGCGTACTCGCCCTCGCGGGCCAGCAGCTGGACGCCGGCGCCGGCGGCACGCGCGATCTGCGCGCCCTTGCCCGGCAGCATCTCGACGCAGTGAACCGTGGTGCCCACCGGGATGTTGCGCAGCGGCAGCGAGTTGCCGGCCTTGATCGGCGCCTCCGCGCCGCTCTCGACCTTCTGGCCCACGGCCACGCCCTTGGGCGCGATCATGTAGCGGCGTTCGCCGTCGGCGTAGCACAGCAGCAGGATGTTCGCGCTGCGGTTCGGGTCGTACTCGATGCGCTCGACCGTCGCGGGGATCCCGTCCTTGTTGCGGCGGAAGTCGATGAGGCGGTAGTGCTGCTTGTGCCCGCCGCCCTGGTGGCGCGTGGTGATGTTGCCGAAGGAGTTGCGGCCCGCGCGCTTCGACTGCTTCTCGAGGAGCGGCGCGAAGGGCTTCCCCTTGTGCAGGTCGGGGTTGACGACCTTCACCATCGACCGGCGGCCGGCCGAGGTGGGCTTGGTCTTGACGAGGGCCATGTTATGCCACTCCTTCCACGAAGTTGATGTCGCCCTCGCCCTTCAGGCTCACGTACGCCTTCTTGACGTCGCGGCGGCGGCCTTCGAAGCGCCCGTGGCGCTTCTGCTTGCCCTTGAGATTCACCACGTTCACCGCGGAGACCTCCACCTTCTGCTCCTTGAAGAGGAGCTCGACGGCGGCCTTGATCTCCGCCTTGGTGGCGTCCGCGAGGACCTCGAAGACGATCTGGCGGTTCTTCTCGCCGACCATCGTGGCCTTCTCCGAGATGATCGGGGCGCGGATGACCTTCATCAGACGTTCGGTGTTCATGCGAGCGCCTCCTCGAGATGCTTGACCGCGCCGCGGGTCAGCAGGACCTTGGGGAAGCGGACGAGGCTCACCGGGTCGGCGTGGCGCGCCTCGAGGACCAGCACGTTGGGCAGGTTCCGCGAGGAAAGGTAGAGGTTCTCGTCCGGCTGGTCGGTGATGATCAGCACTTCCGTGAGCCCCATCGCCTTGAGCTTCTGGGTGAGGAGCTTCGTCTTGGGCTGGTCCACGGTGAGCGCGTCGACGACCGCGAGCCGCTCCTCGCGCACGAGCTGCGAGAGGATCGAGGCCATGCCCGCGCGGTACATCTTGCGGTTGACCTTCTGGCTGAAGTTCTCGTCGGGCGAGTTCGGGAAGATCTTCCCGCCGCCGCGCCACAGCGGGCTGGACGTCATGCCGGAGCGGGCGCGGCCCGTCCCCTTCTGGCGCCAGGGCTTCTTGGTCGAGTGCTTGACCTCGCCGCGGTCCTTCTGCGCGCGGGTGCCCGCGCGGCCGTTGGCGTGGTAGGCGACCACGATCTGGTGGACGAGCGCCTCGTTGAACGCGCGCCCGAAGAGGGCCTCGGAGGCGGCCACCGGGGCGAGCGCCTCGCCCTTGTCGTTGATGACCTTGAGTTCCATCACTTGCCTCCCTTCGGCGCCTTGGCCTTCACGCTGGGGCGCAGCACCACGGAGCCGTTCTTGGCGCCGGGGACCGAGCCCTTGACCATGACGAGGCCGCGCTCGGCGTCGACGCGGGCCACCTCGAGGAGCTGGACGGTGCGCTGCACCGCGCCCAGGTGGCCGGACATGCGCTTGCCGGGGAAGACGCGTCCCGGATCCTGCGCCATGCCGATCGAGCCGGGGCTGTTGTGCGAGATCGAGTTGCCGTGCGAGGCACGGTTCGACGAGAAGTGGTAGCGCTTGATGACGCCCGCGTAGCCCTTGCCGATGGAGGTCCCGGTGACGTCGACTTTCTGGCCGACCTGGAACATGTCCACCTTGAGCTCGGCGCCCACGGCGAGAGAGCCGAGCGCCTCGGGGGCGACGCGGAACTCCTTCAGGACGCTGCCGGCTTCCACGCCGGCCTTGGCGAAGTGACCGGCCTGGGCCTTGGTCACGCGCGAGGCGCGGCGCTTGCCGTAGGCCACCTGGATGGCGCAGTAGCCGTCGCCATCGGCGGTCTTGATCTGGGTGACGCGGTTGCCCGCGCAATCGAGCACCGTCACGGGGACGCTGGTTCCGTCCTCGTTGAAGATGCGCATCATGCCGACCTTCCGGCCGACGAGTCCGAGACTCATCTTCTATCCTTTCCTTGTTCGCCCGCCGGTTTCCCCGCGGGTGCCGGCTGCAATTGGCCGGCCCTTCACCTTCCGTCCCGGGCGGCTGCCCGGACGGTCCTGCGAACTGCCTACAGCTTGATCTCGACGTCCACGCCCGCCGGCAGGTCCAGCTTCATCAGCGCGTCGACCGTCTTGTCGGTCGGGTCGATGATGTCCATCAGGCGCAGGTGCGTGCGGATCTCGAACTGGTCGCGCGAGGTCTTGTTCTTGTGCGGCGAGCGCAGGATGTCGAAGCGCTCGATGCGCGTGGGCATCGGGACCGGTCCCTTCACGACCGCGCCCGTGCGCTTGGCCGTATCCACGATCTCGAGCGCCGACTGGTCGATCAGCTTGTAGTCGAACGCCTTGAGGCGGATGCGGATCTTCTGCTTGCCGAGGGTCTGGGCCATGGTCCTACTCCAGGATCTTGGAGACGACGCCGGCGCCGACGGTGCGGCCACCCTCGCGGATGGCGAAGCGAAGCCCGTCCTCCATCGCGATCGGCGCGATCAGCGTCACCACCATCTTGATGTTGTCGCCGGGCATCACCATCTCGACGCCCGAGGGCAGCTCCAGCGACCCGGTCACGTCCGTGGTGCGGAAGTAGAACTGCGGACGGTAGCCGTTGAAGAACGGCGTGTGGCGCCCGCCCTCCTCCTTGGAGAGCACGTACACCTCGCACTCGAACTTCGTGTGCGGCGTGATCGAGCCGGGCTTCGCCAGCACCTGCCCGCGCTCGACCTCCTCGCGCTTGGTGCCGCGCAGCAGCACCCCGATGTTGTCGCCCGCCTGGCCCTGGTCCAGCAGCTTCCTGAACATCTCCACCCCCGTGCACACGGTCTTCACCGTCGCACGCAGGCCCACGATCTCCAGCTCCTCGCCCACGCGCACGATCCCGCGCTCCACCCGGCCCGTGACCACCGTGCCCCGGCCCGAAATGGAGAACACGTCCTCCACCGGCATCAGGAAGGCGCCGTCGATCGCCCGCTCCGGCGTCGGAATGTAGCTGTCGAGCGCCTCGGCCAGCTTGAAGATCGACTGCGTCCCCAGCTCCGAATCCTCGCCCTCCAGCGCCTTCAGCGCCGAGCCGATCACGATCGGCGTCTTGTCCCCGGGAAACTTGTACTTCGACAGAAGCTCGCGGACCTCCATCTCGACGAGCTCCAGGAGCTCCTTGTCGTCGACCATGTCCGCCTTGTTCATGTACACGATGATGTAGGGCACCCCCACCTGGCGCGCCAGCAGGATGTGCTCGCGCGTCTGCGGCATCGGGCCGTCGGCGGCCGACACCACCAGGATCGCGCCGTCCATCTGCGCCGCC
>JAHCLE010000214.1 GCA_026125445.1 Burkholderiales bacterium | reverse complement strand
GGCTCGGGAAGCTGACGTGAGGCTTCCCGCATACGCCGCGGCCGCCACGCTCCTGGCCATGCCCGCGATCGCCCAGGACGCCGTCAAGGCGCACGCCGCCGGCAGCCTCAAGGCGGCGCTCACCGAGGCGGCCGTCGCCTTCGCGAAGCGCCCGGACGGGGCGAAGGTGGATTTCGCCTTCGGCCCGTCGGGACTCCTGAAGGAACGGCTGGAGAAGGGCGAGGCGAGCGACGTGTTCGCCTCGGCCAACATGGCGCATCCGAAGGCGCTTGCCGATGCCGGCAAGGCCGGCCCCGTGCGCGCCTTCGCGCGCAACACCCTGTGCGCCCTGGCCGGCGCCGGCGTGAAGGTGACGCCCGGGACGCTCCTCGACACGATCCTCGACCCGAAGGTGAAGCTCGGCATCTCCACGCCGAAGGCCGATCCTTCCGGCGACTACGCCTGGCAGCTCTTCGCCAACGCGGAGAAGCGCAAGGCGGGATCGCAGAAGGCCCTCGAGGCCAAGGCAATGCAGCTCACGGGCGGCCCGCAGCACCCGCCGCCGCCGAAGGACCGCACCGTCTACGGCGTGATCGTCGCCAAGGGCGAGGCCGACGTCTTCCTGACCTACTGCACCAACGCGATCCTCGCGAAGAAGGAGGAACCGCAACTGCAGGTGGTGGCCATCCCCGACGACCTCAACGTCGGCGCGGACTACGGCCTGGTGGTGATGGCGGGCGCGAAGCCCGCGGGCGCGCGCTTCGCCGACTACCTGCTGTCGCCGGAAGGCCGTGCCGTCCTCGGCGCCTTCGGCTTCGCGCCGCCGAGATGAGAACGCCATGATCGACGTCGACCTGCGCGCTGTCTGGCGCGTCCGGAAAGGCAGCGACGAGCGCGAGCTCGACCAGATGCTCATCACGCTGCTGGAGGCGCTCGGCCAGTCCGGCAAGCTCACGCAGGCGGCGAAGGCCACGGGCATCTCGTACCGCCACGCCTGGAACCTCATCGAGCGCTGGGGCGAGTTCCTCGGCGCGCCGCTGGTGACCATGCGGCGCGGCAAGGGCACGAGCCTCACCCCCGTGGGCGAGAAGATCCTCTGGGCCGGGCGGCGGGTGCAGTCGAGGCTCGCCCCCGAGCTCGACGGGCTCGCGAGCAGCTTCTCGCGCGAGGTGAACCGCGCCCTCGGCGGGCGCGACGCCGTGCTCGTCGTCCACGCGAGCCACGACTTCGCCGTGGCGATCCTGCGCGACCGGCTGGCGGCCGCGGGCCTCCGCGTCGACCTGCAGAGCCGCGGCAGCTTCGACGCGCTCGCCTCCCTGCTGCGCGGCGACTGCGAGGTGGCCGGGTTCCACGTGGCCGACGGCCCGCTGGGCGCGATGATGGCGCGCCGCTACGCCGAGGGGCTCGCGGGGCACGACGTGCGGCTGCTTCCCCTCGCCAACCGCCGCCAGGGCCTCATCGTGGCCCGCGGCAACCCCTGCAAGCTCCACGGCGTGGCCGACCTCGCGCGCAAGGGCGTGCGCATCGTGAACCGCCAGCGCGGGTCGGGGACCCGCGCGCTCTTCGAGTTCCTGCTCTCCCGCGAGAACGTCGACCGCGCGGCGCTCGCGGGCTACGACGACGAGGAGATCACGCACTCGGCCGTGGCCGCGCTCGTCGCGGGACATCAGGCCGACGCGGGGTTCGGCCTGGAAGCCGCGGCGGTGCGCTTCTGCCTGGACTTCGTTCCCGTCGCCTCGGAGCGCTATTACCTCGCCTTCGGTGCCCCGAGCCTGGCGCGCGAGGACGTTCGCACGCTGCTCGGGACGGCCACATCCGCGGGCTTCCGGGCCGCGGTCGACGCCTTGCCGGGTTACCGGTCGCTGCACGAAGGCCTCCTGCGCGGCATCGCGGAGGCCGCCGCCACCCTCTAGAATCGCGGAATGATCCGCATCGCCGGCGTGCCGCTGGCCGCCCTCCTGCTGTGCCTCGCCGCGCCCGCCGCCGCCGTGCGCGAGTTCACCGACGACGCCGGCCGCAAGGTGAGCCTGCCGGACAAGGTCGAGCGCGTCTACGCCGCCGGCCCGCCCGCCTCCGTCCTCGTCTTCGCGCTCGCCCCCGACAAGCTCCTCGGCTGGACGCGCGCCTTCCGCGACAACGAGAAGGAGTGGGTGCCGGCGAAGTACGCCAACCTGCCGGAACTCGGCCGGCTCACGGGCCGCGGCAACACGGCCAACGTCGAAGTCGTCCTCAAGGCGAAGCCCGACCTCATCGTCGACATCGGCTCGACCGCGCCCACCTTCGCCTCGCTCGCCGACCGGGTGCAGCAGCAGACGGGGATCCCCTACGTCCTCCTGGACGGGCGGCTGGACGGCACGCCGCGGCAGGTCGAGAAGCTCGCGAGGGTGCTCGGCGCCGAGGCGCGCGGCCGCGAGCTCGCCGACTACTGGAAGGAGCGCATCGACCCCCTGCTCGCGAAGATCGCGGCCGTCCCCGCCGACAAGCGCCCCGCCGTGTACTACGCGCGCGGGCCGCAGGGCCTGGTGACGGGGCTCGCCGGATCCATCAACGTCGAGATGATCGAGTTCCTCGGCGCGCGGAACGTGGCCGGCGGCGAGAAGGGCGGGCTCGCCCAGGTGGGATTCGAGCAGGTCGTGCTGTGGGACCCGCCCGTGATCGTCACGAACGACCCCAACTTCATGCGCGAGGTGTGGAACGCGCCCGTGTGGCAGAGCGTGACGGCGGTCAGGCGCAAGCGCGTCTACCTCTCGCCGCACCTGCCCTTCGGCTGGTTCGACTACCCCCCGGGCGTGAACCGCCTCGTCGGGCTGCTGTGGCTCTCCGAGATCCTGTATCCCGACCTCTTCCGCCACGACTACCCGCGCGAGATCGCGGCGTTCCACCGGCTCTTCTACCACCAGGAGCCGACTCCCGCGCAGGTCCGGCAGCTGCTCGCGGAACCCGGCGTGGCCCCGCGATGATCCTGGACCGCGCGCGCTTCACGCTCTGGATCGCGGTCGCGTTCGCGGTGCTGCTCGTGCTCGTGGCCTGGAGCTTCTCCGTGGGCCGCTTCCCCGTCGCGGCGGGCGACGTCGCGAGCGCGCTGTGGGCCGCGCTCACCGGCAGCGAGAGCGGGCTCGCGAAGAACGTCGAGGCCGTGATCCTGCAGGTTCGCGCCCCCCGGCTCCTCGCGGCCCTCGCGGTGGGCGCGGCCCTCTCCGCCGCGGGCGCCGCGTACCAGAACCTCTTCAAGAACCCGCTCGTCTCGCCCGACATCCTCGGCGTGTCGGCCGGCTGCGCGCTGGGCGCGGGGCTCGCCATCCTCTTCTCGCTGCCGGTCGTGGCGATCCAGGGCCTCGCCTTCGCCGGCGGCATCGGCGCCGTGGCGCTCGTCGTGGCGGTGGGCAACTGGGTCGGAAGGCGCGACCCCATCCTCACGCTCATCCTCACCGGCGTCGTGGTGGGCTCGCTTTTCGGCGCCGGCATCGCGCTGGTGAAGTACGTGGCCGATCCCTACAACCAGCTCCCGGCCATCACCTTCTGGCTGCTGGGGAGCTTCGGGGGAGCGCTGCCCGCGGACCTCGCGGTGGCCCTGCCGCTCATCGCCATCGGCCTCGTGCCGCTCGTGCTCCTGCGCTGGCGCATCGACCTGCTCGCGCTCTCCGAGGACGAGGCGCGCTCTCTCGGCCTGGACGTGGCGAGGCTGCGGCTCGCCGTCATCGTTTGCGCCACGCTCGTCACTGCCTCCGCCGTGGCGCTCGCGGGCGTCATCGGCTGGGTGGGACTGGTTATCCCGCACGCCGCGCGCCTCCTCGTGGGCGCCTCCTTCGCGCGCGTGATGCCCCTCTCGCTGGTGCTGGGCGCGGCCTTCATGCTGGCGGTG
>JAHCLE010000213.1 GCA_026125445.1 Burkholderiales bacterium | reverse complement strand
TCCCGCCTCCGCGAACTCCGCGTGCAGCTCGCGGAACTGCAGGCTCTCGTCCGTGCAGCCGGGGGTGTTGTCCTTCGGGTAGAAGTAGAGGATGAGCGGGTGGCCTTTGAAGGCCGAGAGCCGGAATCGCTGGTTTCCTGTGGCGGGAAGCTCGAAATCCGGGACTGCCTTGCGTTCGCTCATCCAGGGGGTCCAAAGAGTTGACCGCGACCTATAGTGGCGAAGTTCCTTGAAAAACGCAAGCTATGGCGTTGATGGGGAAGGAAGAAAGGCCGGGCCCTGCAGGGCCAGGGTGCCGCTTCGCCCCCGGATCTCGCCGTCCTGCACGGCATGCAGGGGCAGGGCGGCGGGGTCCAGGGAGGCACGGAGGTCGCGCAGGGCCACGAGCTCGTAGCCCTGGGCCTTCCAGCCTTCCAGCAGGCGCTCGAAGGCGGGCGCGAGCTTCATGCCCTCGAGCTCGGCATGCAGGGTGAACACGTGATCGCGCGGCTCCCGCGTGCGCTCCAGGACCGCGTCGGCCACGCTGGCTTCCGTCACGCCGTCCAGGCCGATGAGCTCGTCCAGGGTGGGAAGGGTCGTGGGCAGCTGCGGGCAGGCGACGATCTCGGCGCGGAACACCGGCAGGAAGGGATGCGTGCCGCGCGAGTCCGAGCAGTAGTCGAACCCGAAGCGCTGCGTGCGCCGCCAGGCGTGCACGTTCATCTGCCAGCCCGCCGCGCCGTGCACCTTCGGCTCGGCGGCGAAGATCTCGCGGAAGCGGTCGCGCGCGAGCGCCATCTGGCGCTCGGTCCACGCCTCGTCGGCAGAGCCCACGCCGTCCTGCCACTTCACGTGGTCCCAGGTGTGGATGCCGACCTCGAACCCGGCGTCGCGCACGCCGCGCAGGATGTCGGCGCAGCGCTTGCCGATGTCGGGTCCCGGCAGGAGCGTCCCGTAGAGCAGGGTGCGGATCCCGTAGTGGGAGAGGACCGAGGTGCGGCCCACCTTGCCGAGGAATCCGGGTCGGAAGACGCGCTTGATGGCCCGGCCCGTGTGGTCGGGGCCGAGGCTGAAGAGGAAGGTGGCGCCGGCGCCGTGCTTCTGCAGCAGTTCGACCAGCCGGGGCACGCCCTCGCGGGTGCCGCGGTAGGTGTCGACGTCGATCTTGAGGGCGAGCTTCAAGGGGCGGGGCGGATCGAAAAGGCGCGCATGCTAGCATACGCGCCCCTCGCGAGACCGCCTTCATGAACGCCCCGCAGCCGAAACCCGAACCGACCCCTTACGAGCGCCTGGGCGGCGAGGCCGCCGTGCGCGCCCTCGTCGACCGCTTCTACGACCTCATGGACCTCGAGCCCGCCTACGCGGGCATCCGCAAGCTCCACCCGCCGACCCTCGACGACTCGCGCGACAAGCTCTTCTGGTTCCTCTCCGGCTGGCTGGGCGGTCCGCCGCTCTTCGCGCAGAAGAAGGGCCACCCGATGCTGCGGGCGCGGCACCTGCCGTACGCCATCGGCGTCGACGAGCGCGACCAGTGGCTCAAGTGCATGAGCCAGGCGATGGAGGAGGAGGGCGTGGAGGCGGAGCTGCAGCGCGCGCTCGCAAAGGCCTTCTTCGGCACCGCGGACTGGATGCGCAATCAGCCGGAGAAGTGAAGGGGACGCTACCCTTCACCCCCGCCGGCACCGGGCGCATGATGGCGCTATCGCGTTTCCGGGCTCGGCATGCTAAACTGCTGAATTTCCTGCGGTTTTGACCGCAGCACTAGGACAATCCATGCCGCGCCCCCTGCGCAACATCGCCATCATCGCCCACGTCGACCACGGCAAGACCACGCTCGTCGACAAGCTCCTGCACCAGGCCGGCACCTTCGCCGCGCACCAGCACATCGCCGAGCGCGTGATGGACTCCGGCGACATCGAGAAGGAGCGCGGCATCACCATCCTCGCCAAGAACACGGCCGTGGACTACGAGGGCGTGCACATCAACATCGTGGACACCCCGGGCCACGCGGACTTCGGCGGCGAGGTCGAGCGCGTGCTGTCGATGGTCGACGGCGTGGTGCTGCTGGTCGACGCGGTGGAAGGGCCGATGCCGCAGACGCGATTCGTCACGCGCAAGGCGCTCGCGCAGGGCCTGAAGCCCATCGTGGTCGTGAACAAGGTCGACCGCGACGGCGCCCGTCCCGACTGGGTGGTGAACCAGACCTTCGACCTCATGGACAAGCTGGGCGCCAACGAGGACCAGCTCGACTTCCCGGTGGTCTACGCCTCGGCGCTCAACGGCTGGGCCTCGCGCGAGCCGGGCAAGGCGGGCGAGAACATGCGCCCGCTCTTCCAGGCGATCCTCGAGCACGTGCCGGCGCCGGCGGGAGATCCCGCAGGACCGCTGCAGCTGCAGATCAGCGCCGTGGACTACTCCAGCTTCCTGGGGCGCATCGCCGTCGGCAGGATCCGCCGGGGCTCCATCCGCAAGGCGCAGGAAGTGATGATCCTGTCGGGCGACGCCCCGCCGCGCAAGGCGAGGATCGGCCTGGTGCGCTCGTTCCAGGGCCTCGAGAAGGTGGAGATGGACGAAGCCGCCGCGGGCGAGATCGTCTCCGTCACCGGCATCGAGGACTTCAGCATCGGCGCGACCTTCGCCGACGTGGAAAGGCCCGAGGCGCTGCCTTTCCTGGGCGTGGACGAGCCCACGCTCACGATGAACTTCCAGGTGAACACCTCGCCCTTCGCCGGGCAGGAGGGCAAGTACGTCACCAGCCGCCAGATCCGCGACCGCCTCACGAAGGAGCTGCTCGCCAACGTGGCGCTGCGCGTGGAGGACACCGACGACGCCGACATCTTCCGCGTCTCCGGCCGCGGCGAGCTGCACCTCACCATCCTCATCGAGAACATGCGCCGCGAGGGCTACGAGCTCGCGGTCGGCAAGCCGCGCGTGGTGGTGAAGGAGGTCGACGGCGTGCGGATGGAGCCGTGGGAGATCCTCACGGTGGACGTCGAGCAGGAGCACCAGGGCCGACTCATGGAGGAGCTGGGCCGGCGCGGCGGCGAGCTGCAGGACATGGTGCCGGACGGCAAGGGCCGCGTGCGCCTGGACTACCGCATGCCCTCGCGCGGCCTCATCGGCTTCCACATGGAGTTCATGACGCTCACGCGCGGCACGGGCATCAAGAGCCACGTCTTCGACGAGTACGCCCCGGTGAAGGGCGAGATCCCCTCGCGGCGAAACGGCGTGCTCATCTCCTCGGAGCAGGGCGAGGCCGTGGCCTACGCCATCTGGAACCTCGAGGACCGCGGGCGCATGTTCGTCTCGCCGGGTGAGCGCGTCTACGAGGGCATGATCGTCGGCATCCACAGCCGCGACAACGACCTCGTCGTGAACGTGATCAAGGGCAAGAAGCTCACTAACGTGCGCGCCGCCGGCAAGGACGAGAACGTGCTGCTCACGCCGCCCATCCAGCTCACCCTCGAGGGTGCCGTCGAGTTCATCGACGACGACGAGCTCGTGGAAGTGACTCCCAGGACCATCCGCCTTCGCAAGCGCCACCTGCTCGAGCACGACCGCAAGCGCGCCGCCCGCGAGGAAAAGGCGGCCTGACCGAAGCCTTGGAAGCCCTCGCCGTCATCCTCTCCGCCGTCGCCGCGATCGCCGCGGTGGTGGTGCTCGTGGTGGCGGTGCGGCTCGCGCGCCGCGTGGAGAGCCTGCCGGGCGAGGTCGCCGGCGACCGCGAGGCCCACCACCGCGCCATCCTCACCGACCTGGCGAGCGGGCTGGCTTCCTCCTCCGACCGCATCGCCTCGCGCCAGAGCGAGGAGGGCGACCGCCTCAGGCGCGCCGTCGGCGACGAGCTGGCGCGCAACCGCGAGCAGCTGCAGGCCTTCGAGCGCGCGCTGCAGGAGAAGGTCGA
>JAHCLE010000212.1 GCA_026125445.1 Burkholderiales bacterium | reverse complement strand
TGCGGTCGTGGTGGAATTGGTAGACACGCTGTCTTGAGGGGGCAGTGCCGAAAGGCGTGAGAGTTCGAGTCTCTCCGACCGCACCAGATTCGAGAAGCCGCCGGGCTTCCCACAAATCCCGGCACGGGTGATCCGCGGTTCCCAACAGGCGCCATGCTGGAAAACTACTTTCCCGTCCTGCTGTTCCTCGTCATCGGATGCGCCGTCGGCATCGGGGCGATCGCCGTGAGCGGCGTGCTGGGGCGCCTCACGGGGGCCCACCACCCCGATCCCGAGAAGCTCTCCCCGTATGAGTGCGGCTTCGAGGCCTTCGAGGACGCGCGCATGAAGTTCGACGTGCGCTACTACCTGGTGGCCATCCTCTTCATCCTGTTCGACCTCGAGATCGCCTTCCTCTTCCCCTGGGCGATCGTCCTGCAGGAGATCGGCTGGTTCGGCTTCTTCGCGATGATGGTCTTCCTCGGGATCCTCGTGGTCGGGTTCATCTACGAGTGGAAGAAGGGAGCGCTCGAATGGGAGTGATGGGCACCCTGCGTGGTCGCGAAGCGCCGGCAGAAATGAACAATGGCGGCCTCTCCGACAAGGGCTTCGTCGTCACCCAGGTCGACAACGTCCTCAACTGGGCGCGAACCGGGTCGCTGTGGCCCATGACCTTCGGGCTGGCCTGCTGCGCCGTCGAGATGATGCACGCGGGCGCCTCGCGCTACGACCTCGACCGCTTCGGGATCGTCTTCCGGCCCAGCCCCCGCCAGTCCGACCTCATGATCGTGGCCGGGACGCTGTGCAACAAGATGGCGCCGGCGCTTCGCAAGGTCTACGACCAGATGGCCGAGCCGCGCTGGGTGCTCTCGATGGGCTCCTGCGCCAACGGCGGCGGCTACTACCACTACTCCTACTCCGTCGTGCGCGGCTGCGACCGCATCGTGCCCGTGGACGTGTACGTCCCCGGCTGCCCCCCCACCGCGGAAGCGCTGATCTACGGCCTGCTGCAGCTGCAGAACAAGATCAAGCGCACGCAGACCATCCGCCGCAGCTGACCCATGACGGAAAGACTCGCATCCCTGGAAAGGGACGTCGCCGCTGTGCTCGGGGACCGGCTCGTGCGCGCCGTCGCCGACCGCGGCGAGCTCACCGTGGAGGTGGCCGCCGCCGACCTGCGCGAGGCCGCCCGCGTCCTGCGCGATCACGAGTCGCTCGCCTTCTCCACGCTCGTGGACCTGTGCGCCAACGACTACGAGGGCTACGCCCAGGCCGCGCGCCAGGGGCCGCGCTTCGCGGTCGTGCTGCACCTGCTCTCGATCCGGCACAACCGCCGCCTGCGCGTGAAGTGCTTCTGCCCCGACGACGGCTTCCCCGTGGTCGATTCCCTCATCGAGGTCTGGCCCGCCGCCAACTGGTACGAGCGCGAGGCCTTCGACCTCTACGGCGTGGTCTTCGAGGGCCACCCGGACCTGCGTCGCATCCTTACCGACTACGGCTTCATGGGGCACCCCTTCCGCAAGGACTTCCCCATCTCCGGCCACGTCGAGATGCGCTACGACCCGGTGCAGAAGCGCGTGGTCTACCAGCCGGTGACCATCGAGCCGCGCGAGATCGTGCCCCGCGTCGTGCGCGAGGACTCCTACGGGACGGGCAAGGGCTGACATGGCCGAGATCAAGAACTACACGATGAACTTCGGCCCGCAGCACCCGGCGGCGCACGGGGTATTGCGGCTGGTCCTCGAGCTGGACGGGGAAGTCGTCCAGCGCGCCGACCCGCACATCGGGCTGCTGCACCGCGGCACCGAGAAGCTCGCCGAGACCCGCACCTTCCTGCAGAGCGTGCCCTACATGGACCGCCTCGACTACGTGTCGATGATGGCCAACGAGCACGCCTACGTGATGGCCATCGAGAAGCTGGTCGGCGTGGAAGTCCCCGAGCGCGCGCAGTACATCCGCGTGATGTTCGACGAGATCACGAGGATACTCAACCACCTGTTGTGGATCGGCTCGCACGCCCTCGACATCGGCGCGATGACGGTCTTCCTCTACGCCTTCCGCGAGCGCGAGGACCTCTTCGACATGTACGAGGCGGCCACCGGCGCGCGCATGCACGCGGCCTACTACCGCCCGGGCGGGGTCTACCGCGACCTGCCGGAGCGCATGCCGCAGTACCAGTCCGGCAACCAGCGCTCGGCGGCCGAGATCGCGCGCCTGAACGCCAACCGGCAGGGCTCGCTGCTCGACTTCATCGAGGACTTCACGAACCGCTTCCCGGGCTACGTGGACGACTACGAGACGCTGCTCACCGACAACCGCATCTGGAAGCAGCGCACCGTGGGAATCGGCGTGGTGAGCCCCGAGCGCGCCCAGGCCCTGGGATTCACCGGCCCGATGCTTCGCGGCTCCGGCATCGCCTGGGACCTGAGGAAGAAGCAGCCCTACGAGGTCTACGACCGGATGGACTTCGACATCCCCGTGGGCACCAACGGCGACTGCTACGACCGCTACCTCGTGCGCGTGCAGGAGATGCGCGAGTCGAACCGCATCATCCGCCAGTGCATCGAGTGGCTGAGGAAGAACCCCGGCCCGGTGATCACCGCCGACCACAAGGTGGCGCCGCCTTCGCGCGAGGAGATGAAGACCTCCATGGAGGAGCTCATCCACCACTTCAAGCTCTTCACCGAGGGCATGCACGTGCCGCCGGGCGAGGTGTACTGCGCGGTGGAGCACCCGAAGGGCGAGTTCGGCATCTACCTCGTCTCCGACGGCGCCAACAAGCCCTGGCGGCTCAAGATCCGCGCGCCCGGCTTCCCGCACCTCGCGGCGATGGACGAGCTCGCGCGCGGCCACATGATCGCCGACGTCGTGGCCATCATCGGCACCATGGACATCGTCTTCGGGGAGATCGACCGGTGAGCCGAATCGCGGGCAAGGTGGTGAACCTCGGGGACCTCGAGCTCGAGCACTTCGAGAAGGGCGGGAAGTACGCCTGCGAGACGGCTCGCATCGGCCCGCTCGTGGGCGCGAGGGACCTGGGCTACTCCTACGACGTGGTGCCTCCCGGCAAGCGCTCCTGCCCCTTCCACAGCCACCGCGGGCAGGAGGAGATGTTCTTCATCGTGAGCGGCACGGGCACCCTGCGCTACGGCGCCGAGACGCGCCCCATCCGCGCCGGCGACGTGATCTGCTGCCCCACGGGCGGGCCGGAGACGGCGCACCAGATCGTCAACGATTCCGACGCGCCGCTCGCCTACCTCTCGGTGAGCACGATGCAGTACCCCGAGATCTGCGAGTACCCCGACTCGGGCAAGATCGCCGCCTTCGGCGGCCCGGCGGAGCCGCGCCTTCGCCACGTGACCCCGGCCGGCGCCGGCGTCGACTACTGGGAGGGCGAGGCATGAGCGTGCTCTCGGCGGAGTCGCTCGCGCGCATCGGGCGCGAGGTCGCCAAGTACCCCGCGGACCAGAAGCAGTCGGCGGTGATGAGCGCGCTCGCCATCGCGCAGGACGAGCACGGCTGGCTCCCCAGCGAGGTGATCGAGGCCGTCGCGCAGGCGCTCGGCATGGCGCCCGTGGCCGTCTACGAGGTGGCCACCTTCTACAACATGTACAACCTCAAGCCCGTGGGCCGGCACAAGGTCACGGTGTGCACCAACCTGCCGTGCGCGCTCTCCGGCGGGGTGGACGCGGCCGAGCGCCTCAAGCGCCGCCTGGGGGTGGACTTCAACGAGACGACGGCCGACGGCTGCGTGACCCTGAAGGAGGGCGAGTGCATGGGCGCCTGCGGGGACGCGCCGGTGCTCCTCGTGGACAACAAGCGCATGTGCAGCCACATGTCCGGCGAGAAGCTCGACGCCCTGGTCGAGGAGCTGAAGAAGTGACGAAGCTCCTGGATTACGGCCCCGACGCCGTCATCATGAAGGGCCTGGACGGCTCGAACTGGCACCTT
>JAHCLE010000211.1 GCA_026125445.1 Burkholderiales bacterium | reverse complement strand
TCGAGCTGGCCCAGATCATGGCCGGCCCCACCTGCGGGATGCTCCTCGCGGACATGGGCGCCGACGTGATCAAGGTCGAGAAGCTGCCCGGCGGCGACGACACGCGGTCCTATTCCCGCCCGTCGATCAAGGGCGAGTCGGCTGCGTTCATGATGCTCAACCGCAACAAGCGCGGCATCGCGGTGAACCTCAAGACCGCCGAGGGCCTGGAGGTGGTGAAGAGGCTCCTCCTCACTGCGGACGTGGTCACGGAGAACTACCGCAAGGGCACGCTCGAGAAGCTGGGCCTGGGCTGGGACGTGCTGCAGGCCCTCAATCCCCGCCTCGTGTATTGCGTGGTCTCCGGCTACGGCCGCACCGGCCCCTACGCCGACAAGGGCGGCTTCGACCTCATCGCGCAGGGATTCTCCGGGCTCATGTCGATCACCGGCGAGCCGGGCGGCGCTCCCGTCAAGGCGGGCTCGCCCATCGCGGACATCAACGCCGGCATCTTCGCCGCGCTGGGCGTCGTCTCGGCCCTGCACGCGCGCCACGCCACCGGGCGCGGGCAGATGGTGGACACCTCGCTCATGGAGGCGGCCATCCAGCAGACCTACTGGCAGAGCGCGATCTACTTCGCCACCGGCGAGAACCCCGGGCCCACGGGCTCGGCGCACATCCTCACCGCGCCCTACCAGGCGTTCCCCACGGCCGACGGCTGGATCAACGTGGGCGGCGCCAACCAGTCGAACTGGGAGCGCATCGCCAGGGCGATCGGGCGCGAGGACCTGCTGGCCGATCCGCGCTTCGCGACCAACGGCGAGCGCATGAAGCACCTGGCGGAGCTCACGCCGCTCATCGCCGAGCGCATGAAGACGCGGGCCTCGGCCGACTGGATCCGCGAGCTCGAGGCGGCCGGCGTGCCGGTGGGCCCCATCAACCGCATCGGCGACATGCTCGCCGACCCGCAGGTGGCCGCGCGCGGGATGGTGGTGGAGGTCGAGCACCCGAAGGCCGGGCGGACGAAGGCGCTGGGGATGCCGGTGAAGTTCTCGGACACGCCCTGCTCCGTGACGCGGGCCGCTCCCCTCCTCGGCCAGCACACGCGCGAGATCCTCGCGGAGCTGGGCTACGACGAGGCCGCCATGGACCGCCTGGCGGCCGCCGGCGCCGTCCAATGTGACGATACCTTGCGCGGTTAGCAACTTCTTAGGGTTCGCGGAGGATAGTCTTAGGAAAGCGGTTGCCGGCGGCGACCTACAGTGGCGTCACTCCCTCAACCCCTGGAGAACGCCATGAGTCCCTTCCTCCGCCGCGCCGCGCCGCTCGCCGTCGCCGCCGGCCTTCTCGCCTCCGCCACCGCGGTCCTGCACGCCCAGGCCGGCACCACGACGAAACCCGCGACTGCCGCCTCCGACGCGGCCAGCATCGAGCGCGGCCGCTACATCGCCCGCATCGGGGGCTGCAACGACTGCCACACGCCGGGCTACGCCCCGAGCGGCGGCAAGGTCGACGAGAAGGACTGGCTGGTCGGCGACAGGCTCGGCTGGCAGGGCCCGTGGGGGACGACCTATCCGGGCAACCTGCGCCTCGTGCTCTCGAAGATGTCCGAGGACGACTGGGTGCGCGTGGCCAAGAGCGCGCAGTACCGTCCCCCGATGCCCTGGTTCGCGCTGCACGACATGACCGAGGCCGACCTGCGCGCCTTCCACCGCTTCGTGCGCCACCTCGGCCCGGCCGGCGAGCCCGCCCCCGCCTACCTCCCGCCCGGACAGGCCGCCAACGGTCCGGTCATCGCGTTCCCGTCGCCGCCGAAGCACTGAGGAGGAGACGATGAACGCACCCCGCCCCGACCTCTACGCTCCCATCCACAAGGCGCTGCGCGCGCTCATGGCCGACCTCGTGGTCGCCGTCGGGCGCATGGACCCCGACGACGACGCCGACGCGCGCGCGACGATCGGCCGCGTCCTGGAGGGGCTCGCGCTGTGCGAGGAGCACATGCGCCTCGAGGACGACTTCCTGCACCCCGCCCTCGAGGCTCGTCGCCCCGGCGCCACGGCGCGGGCGGCCTTCGAGCACGCCGGCCACGTCGCGGAGTTCGCCGAGCTTCGCACCGCCATCGCGGACTTCCTCGATGCGGGCGCCGCGGCCCGCCGCGAGCTCGCCCATCCCCTCTACCTGCGCATGGCGCGCTGGATGGCGAACAACTTCCTGCACATGGAGCACGAGGAGGCGCACCACGGCCCCGCGCTCCTGGCGGCGTTCGGCGATGCCGAGCTGGGTGCGCTGCACGCGCGCATCCTCGCGGCCATCCCGGCCGACGCGATGCCGAAGTACCTGCGCTGGCTCGAGTCCTCCGGGGCGATGCGCCCGGCGGCGCAAGCGGCGTGATGCGCAGGGGCCGCCGATGACCGACCGGAAGACCATCGCCGTCGTGGGCGCCACAGGCGCCCAGGGCGGGGGGCTCGTGCGCGCGATCCTCGAGGACCCGCAGCGGCGATTCTCCGCCCGCGCCCTCACCCGCGATCCCGGCTCGCCCGCGGCCCGCGCCCTGGCCTCGGCCGGCGCACAGGTCGTGGCCGCCGACGCCGACGACGAGGCGAGCCTCGCGCGCGCCTTCGAGGGCGTCCACGGCGCCTACTGCGTCACCTTCTACTGGGCGCACCTTTCGCCGGAGAAGGAGCTTGCGCAGGCAGGCGCGCTGGCCCGCGCGGCGCGGCGCGCCGGCGTGCGGCACGCGATCTGGTCCACGCTGGAGGACACGCGCCGCCTCGTGCCGCTGGAGAGCGCGCGCATGCCCACGCTCCTGGGCCGCTACAAGGTGCCGCACTTCGACGCCAAGGGCGAGGCGGACCGCCTCTTCGCCGAGGCCGGCGTGCCCACCACCTTTCTCCTCACCTCCTTCTACTGGGACAACCTCGTCCATTCCGGCATGGGCCCCAAGCCCGGACCCGACGGCACCCTGGCGATCGCGATGCCCATGGGCAACGCGAAGCTCCCCGGCATCGCCGCGGAGGACATCGGCCGCTCGGCCTTCGGGATCTTCGCGGCCGGGCCGTCGCTCGTCGGCAAGCGCATCGGGATCGCCGGCGAGCACCTGAGCGGCGGCGAGATGGCGCAGGCCCTCTCGAAGGCGCTCGTCCGCCCCGTGCGCTACGTCGACATGGCGCCCGAGGCCTACCGCGCGCTGGGGTTTCCCGGCGCCGACGACCTCGGCAACATGTTCCAGTTCAAGCGCGACTTCGAGGCCGAGTACCGCGCCGCCCGCAGCGTCGAGGCCACCCGCGCCCTCAATCCGCGGCTGCGGGACTTCGCGGCCTGGCTGTCCGCCAACGCCTCCCGCATCCCGCTCTAGGCGCCGGCCTCCACGAGCTCGAGGCGGCGGGAGACGCACAGTCGGAAGCGCCCGCGCCCGGACTTCTCGATGCGCAAGCCGGCGTCGCGCTCGTCGAGGCGGCGCGCGAGGAGGATGAGGCGCGCCTCGAGGTTGTCGCTCAGGTCCGGCAGCTTCGCGCGCGGATCGAGCCGCAGCTCCTTGTTGCTGAACTCGGTCCGCCCGGTGGCCAGGTAGTCGGAGACGAGCGCGTGGAAGATGCTGCCCGCCACGCCCTTGATGAGGTAGTCCCCGCCCAGGAAGATCGAGTCGTTTTCCGCGAAGTGGCGCACGGCCAGCGGCGGCCCCGCCGGGACCGGGGCGCCCGCGCCCGGGGCGAGGACCTCCTCCTCGGGCTCGGCCGCCGACTGCATCACGTGGATCGCCGTGCCGAGCTGTCCGGCCACCGCGACCAGCGCATCCTCGTCGTCGTAGCCGAAGCGCAGGTCCTCCGCCGCCTCGACGAAGAGCACTCCGAGGAGCCGCCCGAAGGCCTCGATGGGCACCGCGAGCTGGCTTCTGGAATCGGCGAGCCCCGGCAGCGGGATCTCGGTCTCGAGCGCGAGGCCCTCGCGCAGCGCCGTCTCGCGCACGGCGCGC
>JAHCLE010000210.1 GCA_026125445.1 Burkholderiales bacterium | reverse complement strand
CGCTTGCTCATCACCGTGTAGGTCATGTTGAGCCGCGAGAACTCGATCTGCTGCGGCAGCGGCCGCTGCAGCATCCCGTGCTGCGCGAGCTTCTCCAGCACCCAGTCGTAGAACGGGCGCTGGTCCTCGAACTCCAGCGTGCAGATGGAGTGGGTGATGTTCTCCAGCGCGTCCTCGATGGGGTGCGCGTACGTGTACATCGGGTAGACGCACCACTTGTCCCCCGTGCGGTGGTGCGTGGCGCGCTTGATGCGGTAGATCGCGGGGTCGCGCATGTTGATGTTGGGCGAGCCCATGTCGATCCTCGCCCTCAGCACGTGCGCCCCGTCCGCGTGCTTGCCGTCGCGCATCTCGCGGAAGAGCGCCAGGTTCTCGGCGGGCGAGCGGTCGCGGAAGGGCGAGTTCACGCCGGCATCGGTGAGCGTTCCCCGGTTGGCGCGCATCTCCTCGGCCGTCTGCGAGTCCACGTAGGCGTCGCCGTGCTCGACCAGGCACTCGGCGAACTCGTACATGAGGTCGAAGTAGTCGGAGGCGAAGTAGAGGTACTCGTCCTTCGCCCCGAAGCCGAAGCCCAGCCACTTCACCGCGCCGATGATGGAGTCGACGTACTCCTGCTCCTCCTTCTCCGGGTTGGTGTCGTCGAAGCGCATGTGGCAGATGCCGCCGTACTCCTTCGCCAGCCCGAAATTGAGGCAGATGGACTTCGCGTGCCCGATGTGGAGGTAGCCGTTGGGCTCGGGGGGGAAGCGCGTGCGGATCCTCGCCGGGTCCAGGGGCGCTTCCCGGTGGACCTCGAGCTTTCCGGGCCGGCCGCCCCATCGCCGCTGGGCGTACTTGCCCGAGGCGAGGTCGGATTCGATCCGCTGCTTGATGAAGTTGGTGATGTGGGCGCTTTCAGGCGCGCCCTTGGTGTCGTTGGGCATGGCGGAGGGGGGCTTGCTGCGCTGCGCAAAACGCTATTCTGGCTGATTTTCACGGACCTGTTCGCGGACAGGCCCTCGATGGCCGTACCATCGTGGGCGTGAAGCCCCTCTCCGGCCTCGACGCAGCGTTCCTTCATCTCGAGACGCCCGAGACCCCGATGAACGTCGGGTCGCTGCACCTGCTCCGGGTGCCGGCCCGAGACCGCGCCGGGTTCCTCGCGCGCGTGCGCCGCCATGTCGAAGGCCGGCTGCACCTCGTCCCGGTCTTCACGCGGCGCATCGCCTCCCTTCCCCTCGACATCGCGAGCCCCGTCTGGGTCGAGGACCGCGCGGTCGACCTCGAGTGGCACATCCGCCGCGTGCGCCTGCCGAAGCCGGGCACGAGGGCGCAGCTCGAGTCGCTGGTCGCGAGGCTGCACGCCGAGCTCCTCGACCGGGAGCGTCCTCTCTGGCGCTTCCACCTCATCGAGGGCCTGGAGAGCGGGGAGGTGGCCTGGTACGCCAAGGTGCACCACGCCACGCTCGACGGCGCGGCCGGGGTGAAGCTCGCCGAGGCGCTCCTCGACGCCACGCCGAAGGGACGAAGGATCGCGCCGCCCGCGAAGCGCGCGCTCGAGGAGACGCCCGGCATGGCGGATCTGCTGGGTGCGGCGATCGCCAAGAGCGTGGGCGAGTACGGCAAGTTCCTGCGCGCCATCCCCGAGGCGGCCCGGCTGGTGGACGGAAGCCTCTCCGCCCTCGGCTCCCTCGTTTCCACCCCGAAGGGCGGGCGCCGCGGACTGCCGATCGGCCCCCCGACGCCGTTCAACGTGTCCATCGGCTCGGCGCGCTCCTTCGCGACCGCCTCGATCCCGCTCGAGGAGGTGAAGAAGGTGGCCCGGCGCCACGACGCCAAGGTGAACGACGTGGTGCTGACCCTGGTGAGCGGCGCGGTCCGCTCCTGGCTCGCCGCGAGGCGGGCGCTGCCGGACGCCCCGCTCGTGGCCGCCATGCCCGTGTCGCTGCGCGGCGAGGGCGACTCGATCTACACCACGCGGGCCACGATGGTGCTGGCCAACCTCGCCACGAACCTCGACGATCCGCTCGCGCGCCTGCACGCGATCCGGGCCTCGGCCGGTCGCGCGAAGGAGATCACGATCCGCGCGAAGTCCGTCATCCCGATGGACCTGCCCGCCATCGGCGCGCCCTGGGTGATCTCCGGCATCGCGCGCGCCTACGGCTACGCCCAGGCCGTGAAGGCCTTCCCGCCGCTCGCCAACCTCGTCGTCTCCAACGTTCCCGGGCCGCGGGCGCCGCTGCACCTCGCGGGCGCCCGGGTGCGAAGCTGGTGGCCGGTGTCGATCGTGGAGCACGGGCTGGGCCTCAACGTCACGGTCGAGAGCTACTGCGGCTCGCTCGACTTCGGCATCGTCGCCGCGCGCGAGGCGATGGCCGACGCGCGCAGGCTGGCCGCCGCGCTGTACGATGCGCACGAGGAACTGAAGACGACGCGCGCATGAAGCGGACGCCCCCCCGATGCCTTCCGTAGCGGCGAACGGAATCACGATCGCCTACGAGGCGGAAGGCGCTGCGGGCTCCCCGCCGCTCGTCCTCGTGATGGGCCTGGGCATGCCGCTCGTCTTCTGGCCGGACGCCTTCGTCGAGGGCCTCGTGCGCGGCGGCTTCCGCGTCGTGCGCTTCGACAACCGCGACTGCGGGCTCTCGACGCGTATCACCGAGGGCCCCCACACGCCGATCCCCGCCGCGATGGCGAAGGCGATCCTGGGCCTCGAGGTGCACGCGCCCTACACGCTCGCCGACATGGCGGGCGACGTCGCCGGGCTCATGGACGCGCTCGGCATCGCGCGCGCGCACGTGGTGGGCGCCTCGCTGGGGGGGATGGTCGCGCAGGTGCTCGCGGCGCGCCATCCGGAGCGCGTGGCGAGCCTCACCTCGATCATGTCGGGCAGCGGCAATCCCTACGCCTCGGCGGCGCGGCCGCGGGCGCTGGGCGCCCTCCTGCACCGCCCGCAGCGGCCCGACGACCCGGAGAGCGTCACCGACTACCTCGTGCACGTGATGGGCGTGCTCGGCAGCGCCCGCCACCCGGCCGATCCCGCGAGGCTGCGCGCGCACTGCGCGCGCGTGGCCCGTCGCGGCTACGACCACCACGGCATCGCCCGCCAGATGCTCGCCATGCTGGCCTCGGGCGACCGGCGCGCCGAGCTCGCGACGGTGCGCACGCCCACGCTCGTGATCCACGGCGACGACGATCCCCTGATCTCGCGCTCCGCGGGACGCGAGGTGGCGCGAATCGTTCCCGGCGCGAGCCTGCTCGAGATCGAGGGGATGGGGCACGACCTTCCCGAGCCCTTCATCCCGAGGATCGTCGAGGCGATCGTCGCGCACTGCCGCGCGGCGCGCTGACGAGGTACCTGGCACGCGTACCAGGTACGGGGCCTCAGCCGCCCTTGGCGGCCGCGGCGCGCAGGTCCTTCACGGTGGCGAACGGTCCCGGGAGCTTCGCCGCCTGGAAGCGCAGCGACGCGTGCCCGGTCTTCGCGCTCTTGCCGGAGCCGATCGCGTAGGCGGTCCATCCGGCGAGGCTCATCGCCTCGTCGAGGTTGGCGGCGCGCGCGGAGCCGGCCGCCGTTCCGGAAAGCGACCAGGTCGCGCGCCCGCCGGCCTTCTCGCCGTAGGGCGCCTCGATCTCGAGCGCGAAGGCGACCTTGCCCGCCTCCTGGCGCTCGACCGTGCCCTTGAGGGTCCACGGGGCGTTGAAGCGCGAGCTCGCGGTGGGCGTGGAAACCTCCAGGGGCGCCTTGTCCTCGCGCACGCTCACGGCTTGCCTGCCCTTGAGCGCCGCCGGGCCGCCGGGAACCGCGGCGTCGAGGAGCCGCGTGAGCACCTTCAGGCTCACGATCGCGGCATCGAGGGGGTCGAGCTCGAAGCCGGGCTCGAGCGCCACGCCCTTCGCGGCGAGGGCGAGGCCGCCGACGAGCAGGAGCGAGCCGCGGCTGCGCCCCTTGGCCGCCGGCGCATCGACGTCGACGAGC
>JAHCLE010000021.1 GCA_026125445.1 Burkholderiales bacterium | reverse complement strand
CGCCGGCCGCGGTGCTCGCGGGTCCACGCCGGGAAGAGCTCCGCGATCACGCGGTTGAGGAGCAGGCGCGCATCGCACGCCGGCTCGCGATAGAACGCCTCCGACCACTCCAGCATGTTGACGATCGTGAAGGGCACGACCAGCGCCGCGCCGCCACGCTCGTGCACTTCGCGGATGAGGAGGTTGGTGAAGTAGAAGAAGTTGTCCTCGGGGACGACGACGAGGCCGACCCGGTTCTCCCCGACCAGCCGCGGCAGGACCCGCCAGAAGTAGCGCTGGTTGGCGATGTCCGGCGGGAGAAGGAACGGGAGACGGCGAAAGACGAGCCCGAACGCCGCCACCGAGGCGCGGCGCAGCGGGGCCCGGAGCAGGAACACGAAGGGCGCCAGCACGAGCCAGGACACGGTGCGAAGCGCGCGGACCACCACGCCCTCGCTTCGCGAGAGGCGGAAGAGCCACTTCGCCCCAGCGAGGGCGGCGCGGGCGGCCTTGCGGAATCCCAGGCGGAATCGCCAGCCGAGCCGGCGGCGCAGCCCGAAGAGGATTCGCGGGAGTCCGGCGAGTGCGCCGCGGGGAGGCAGGTACCTCTTGAACGTGTCGGCCGTGAGAACCTCGATGCCCTGCCGCCGGCACGCCTCGATGTCGAAGCCCACGCCCTCGTAGAGCGCGTTGAACATGACAATGGGGCGGTAGCGCGGCGAGGCGCCCAGCAGCTGCGCGACGCGCAGCATTTCCGCGAAGTGCGTGGGAATGTGGACGAAGACGAGGACGTTCGTTCTGGACATGGGCAGCGGGGAAGCCGGCGCCGATTATCCCATCAATCGAGGCCGCCCCAGCGCTCCTTCGCCAGCCGCGCGATCTCGCCCACCAGGCGGTCGGCGCCGCTCACGGACAGGTGGTCGTCGTCGAAGTAGAAGATGTCCGGCCCCCAGTGGGTGGCGCACCGCCCTGCCACGAAGGTATCGCAGAAGATCCGGTCGGGCCGCACCCGCAGGAGGGCGGGGCCGTCGGGAATCGCGTCGAAGAGCCGGATGACGCGCTCGTTGCGCGCGCGGTAGGCTTCGTGGGAGGTGGTCAGGGGCCCGCGCTCGCCGCGCATCGCCAGCTTGCGCAGTGTCCCCGGCACGTCCCAGCCGACCTCGGGGATGGGGTACACGAGCACCACCCGCTTGCCGCGGGCGAGCAGGTCGCGCGTGGCGCGGTCGATCGCGGAGAGGACCTCGCGCTTCTGCGCCTCGTCATGGCCGGCATAGGTGCCCGGGAGCACCTCGACGCCGCCCTCGCCGTTGTCGAAGGGCGTGTTCTCCACCCGCAGGGTGTAGCGCGCCGCGAGGATGACCGTGCGCGTGCCGGGCGCCCACACGATCGGCTGTTGCGATTCGAGCACGGGCTGGTAGCGTTCGCCCGTGGCGTAGAACGGCGGGTACCGGTCCACCCACATGTCCCCGTTGGCGAGCACGAGGGCGGATTTCCCGCTGCCCTCCAGCGCCTTCTCGAGGCTTCGCGCGAGGACCCCGGCGTGGCTGTCGCCCACGAGCACGATCGACGGCGGGACGGAGGAATCGCCCACGCGGCAGTTGTCCCGCGTGCACAGGTCACCGGCCTTCGTCCGGTAGCCCTCGGCGAGCGAGCGCATCCCTTCGACTTCCGGAATCCGCGCCGGGAACCCGCCCCCGGCGATGCCCACCGCGCCCATCGCCGCCACCGCCGCCAGCCCGATCACGCCCGACGCCCACACGGCACGGCGCGAGAGGAAGGCCTTGTCGCGGAACGGCTGCTCGACGAAGCGCCAGGAGAGGTACGCAAGGCCGCCGGCGAGCGCCATCAGGGCGAGGTAGGCGGCCGTCCCCGGCCGGTCGATCGCGTAGAGCCGCGCGAAGGCGAAGAGCGGCTGGTGCCAGAGGTAGAGCGAGTAGGAGACGAGGCCGACGCCCACGAAGGCGCGCGACGACAGCAGGGCCGTCACGGCATCGCGGCGCCCCGTGAACCAGATGAGCGCCATCGTGGCCCCGATCGGCACCAGGGTCGGAAGGGCCGGGTGCGGCGTCGCGCCGTCGAAGCGGTGGAAGGCGAGGGCGAGGAGCGCGAGGGCGAGCGCCGGCGCGGCGTGGTCGAGGATGGGCGTGCTCTTCCGCCCGAAGCGGGCTTCCATCACGGCCAGGAAGGCGCCCGCCAGGAATTCCCAGGCGCGGGTCGGCAGCAGGTAGAAGCCGGCCTCCGGCGCCGGGCGCGAGAGCCCCTGTCCCAGCGCGAGCGAGGCGACCGCGATCGCCCCGAAGGTGACGGGCACGCTCAGGCGCCTGCGGAAGACGACCACGAGGAAGGCCGGGAAGACGGCGTAGAACTGCTCCTCCACCGACAGGCTCCACGTGTGCGACAGGGGCTTCACCAGGATCGACTCGGAGAAATAGCCCGCGTCGGACCAGAAGAAGAAGTTGGCCGCGAAGAAGGCGTTGGCCAGCGCGCTGCGCGAGAGGTTCGCGAGTTGCTCGGGCGTCGCCCACAGCCAGGCGGCCGGGAAGCACGCGGCCATGACGAGGACCAGCGCGGGCAGGATCCGGCGCGCCCGCCTCTCGTAGAATTGCGCGAAGGAGAAGCTCCCGGCGTTCAGCTCGCCCGTCACGATCCCGGTGATCAGGTAGCCGGAGATCACGAAGAACACGTCCACGCCCAGGAAGCCGCCGGGGGCGAGGTGCCCGCCGAAGACGGCGATGTCGGCGTGGAAGAGGAGAATGGAGGCGACGGCGACGGCGCGCAGGCCGTCGATCTCCGGTCGGTAGGGAAGCTTCAAGTAATCCGGTAGTCTAGGTTGATCCGCGGTGCCGATTATCCACAGGACGACGCTCGAAATGGAAAAAAGAATGATCCTGGTGGAGGCGTCCGCCCCGCACTGGGTGGAAGTGGCCAACCGCCTCGAGGGCAAGGGCGCGAGGACGGTGTACTGGACGGCCTGGAAGCACTCCCGGGATGCGGTGTGGGGGGCCTTTCCCAACACGGTCTTCCACGACACCATCCACGCCAAGCGCGGCCTGGACGCGCAGGGGCGGGAGCCGGCCGGCACCCGCTTCGACGCCGCCTGCGAAAAGGCCTGGCGCGAGGACGCGCAGGTCGTGTACGACCAGATGAACCGGTTCGACCACAGCCGGGACATGAGCCTCGTGGAGCGCTCCACGCTCTTCTACCGGATGCTCGTGTTCTGGCGGCGGATCGTGGCCGAGCACGCGCCGGACCTGGTCGTGTTCCCCGCGCCGCCACACGTGGTCTACGACTATGTCCTCCTGTGCCTGTGCCGCAACCTCGGCGTCCCCACGCTCATGTTCGAGGAGGCGACGATCTACCCGCCCTACTGCCTCGCGATGCGGGACTTCCGGGAGGGCTCGCCCGGGCTGGCGGCGAGCGCGCGGCGGACAAACGCGCCTTCCGAGGAGAGCCTCGCCATCGCGAGGAGGCTGCGCGGCGCCTACCGGGAGGCGAAGCCGGCGCGCGAGGTCGTGGCCCACGCCGCGCGCGACGAGGCGCTGAAGGAGGGGCTCGCGGGCCTCGTCAACCGCAAGAACACCGTCGAGATCGAGGAGTCCCGAGGGAGGGACCTCGAGATCGTGAACCAGTCGTCGCTCTACAAGGAACAGGGCCAAACGCTGCGGGATTCCTTCAAGGGGGAATTCGCCGGGACGCGCTACTACAAGCAGCTCATCCGCGAATGGAAGGTCACCCGGCGCCTCAACGAGCAGTACGACTCCCTCGCGAGCCGCGACCTCGAGGGCCCGGCCGTCTACGTCCCGCTGGCCGGCCAGCCCGAGCGCACGAGCAATCCGCAGGCCGACCTCTACGCGAACCAGCTTCTCATGGTCAACGCGCTCGCGCACGCCGTCCCGCCGGGCTGGTCGGTGTGGGTGAAGGAGCACCCGAACCAGTTCCACCCGCAGTTCGCGGTGAACATGTGCCGCTCGGAGGAGTACTACCTCGCGCTCGCCTCGATCCCGGGCGTGCGCATCGTCCCCATCGACAGCGATCCTTTCGAGACCATCGACAAGGCGACGATGATCGCCACCACCGGGGGCACGAGCGCGCTCGAGGCCGTGGCCCGGGGCAAGCCGGCGCTGCTGTTCGGGGACGCGTGGTACCGGGATTGCCCCGGCGTGCACCGGATCCGTTCCGCCGGCGAGCTCGCCGGCTGGATGGCGAGGCACGGGGAGCACCTCGTCCTGGACCCGGCCGCTTTCGAGAGCTACGTCGAGTCCATTCGCGCCGGCTGCTTCCGCGGCCTGGGCGACTACCCGCCCGACGGATATCCCATGGACGCCGAGGAGAACCACGCGAACCTCGCGCGCGTCGTCGAGAACGCGCTCGCCGGCCGCGAGCTGCTCGAGGGCATCGGCTCCTGAGCCACGCCGGGTGGCCGCGGAGCGGCTAGGACGACCAGTCGAACACGGGCGCGAGGGGCACGTCGCCCCCGCCGCCCGCTTCGACCTCGCCTGGCGCGGCCACGACGAGATCCAGCACGTCCCGGATCACGGTCTCCGCACCGGGCCGGGCCTCGTCGGCCACGGCGAAGCCGAGGCGAAACGCCCCCGGGTTGAAGAAGGGCGCGGGAATCCGGCAGCGGACGACGCGCGAGGCACCGGGCTGCGCGTCCTCCAGGCCCACGCGGCCCGAGGTCGAGAAGAGCGACCGTCCGGTGACCGTGGCGACCTCCAGCCGGACGCGGCAGCCGGGCGAGGCCGCTTCGGCTCGCAGCTCCAGCCGCACGCCGACCTCCTCGGCCGGCGAGTAGCTGCCGCGCACGCCGCCCGCCGCGTCCTCCAGCCAGGCGCGCCGCACCGACACCGTTCCCGAAGGCGTGCGCGGCGCCCCGGCCTCGTCCCACTCGCGCTCGCTGCGCATGCGGCGGTCGAGCGAGTAGTCGGCGATCGCCGCGGCAACCGGCTGCTGGCCCGCCCCGGGCTGGATGTCGCCCGCCTCGGCGCCCGCGGCCGCGGCCTCCAGGCGCCGCTGCGAGAGCACGCGCCCGTGCGAGATCTCGACCGCCGTGGTGCACAGCTTCCTCACCGCGTCCATGTCGTGGCTCACGAAGAGCAGCGTGCGCCCCGAGTTGCCGATCTCGAGCATCTTGTCCAGGCACTTCCTCTGGAAGCCCGCGTCGCCCACCGCGAGCACCTCGTCCACGACGAGGATCTCCGACTCCAGGTGCGCCGCCACGGAGAAGGCGAGGCGCATGTACATCCCCGACGAGTAGCGCTTGATCGGCGTGTCGATCTGCACGCCGAGTTCGGAAAAGTCGACGATCTCGTCGAACTTGCGCCGGACCTGCGCGTCGGTCATGCCGTTGATCTTGGCGTTGATGTAGATGTTCTCGCGCCCGGAAAGGTCGGGATGGAAGCCGGTGCCGACCTCGAGCAGGCTGATGAGGTGGCCGCGGAACCTGAAGCCGCCCTCGGTGGGGCGCGTGATGCGCGAGAGGATCTTGAGCAGCGTGCTCTTGCCCGAGCCGTTGCGCCCGATGATCCCGACCCTCTGGCCTTCCTCGATGCGCAGCGAGATGTCCTTCAGCGCCCAGAAGTGGCCCTCCGGCGCGCCCTCGAACTGCGCCGCCGACAGGACGAGGTGCTCGCTCTGGATCTCCCCCGGCCGCGCCGCGAGGCGCTCGGGCAGGATGCGGCGCGAGCGCCCGCCGGTCAGCCTCTCCGCGAGCGCGAGCCCGGCGTCGGTGACCACCTGGTAGAAGTTGTCGAACTTCTGCCCGTGCCCCCGGCCGAGCCGGTAGAGCTTCGACAGTCCCTCGACCTGGATCGCCCACGTCATAGCACGTCCACCATCTCCTGCTCCTTGCGCATGAACACCGCCACGCCCCAGGCCAGCATGCCGAACGAGGCGACGAGCGCCCACGCGAGGCCGGTCCAGTCGAGGGGGTGGCCGTTCAGGAGCGAGCGGTACGTCGTGATCACCGAGGCCAGGGGATTGACCGTGTACAGCCACTTCGCCCAGGCCGGGGCCAGCGAGACGGCGTACAGGATGGGGCAGGCGAAGTAGTAGAGCTGGATCAGGAGCGGGACGATGTGCTTCACGTCCCGGAACTGCGCGTTGTAGGGCGCGAGGAAGTAGCCCAGCCCCAGCGCCCACGCCATCTGGATCGCGAGGAGCACCGGCATGGCCAGCAGGAACTGCGGGGTGAGGATCCCGTAGGCCGCGGCCACCGCCACGGCGGCCGCGAAGCCCACCAGGAAGTCGATCGCGCCGTTGACGGCGTAGGAGGCGCCGATCACGAGCCGCGGGAAGTAGATCTTGTTGAGAAGCGCCCCGTGCGCCTCGAGCGAGGTCATCGTCTGCGTGAACACCGTGATGAACGACAGCCACGGCACGATGGCCACCAGGTAGAACACCAGGTACGGCAGGTCGTCCGAGGGCACCTTGATCATGAGGCCCAGGACGAAGGTCATCACCCCGACGGTGATGAGCGGCGTGAGGATGATCCAGAGCGGGCCGAAGATCGTCTGGAAGTACTTGATCTTCAGGTCGCGCGAGGAGAAGGCCCACACGAGGCTTCGGTAGGCCCAGAGCTCCGCGAGGAGCCCGCGCAGCGAGGGCCCGCGCGAGGCCGACACCGTGGTGATGCGGGTGCTCACGCGCGCCTTCCGTCGCCGCGGATCTTCTCGTACCACGCGAGCATCGCCACTTGCTCGGCGATGCCCGGCAGGATGGCGCCGTCGCCCGCGAGGAAGGCGGCCACCTGCCGGTACAAGCCCGGCTTGTATCGCTGGTCGAGGGTGTCGTCGATGTTCACGGGCTCGATCGCGACGCTGCCCAGGTTCTGCACCTGCAGCTTCTCCAGCGGCCGGAAGATGAAGCGGCGCTTGCGGGTGAGGATCTCCGCGCCCCAGCGCCCGGGCGCCTGCCAGTTGGCCTGGTAGGAGAAGAGCGCTCCCGCCGCCGTGCTCCCCGCGCCGGCGAAGACGGTGGCCGAGGGGTGCCAGTCGATGCCGCCCGCGGTGAAGCACGCGATCTCGGCCGGGGCGCCGCCCAGGTGGAAGGCGAGGTCGATCACATGCGTGGAATTGGCGAGGAACCACTGCGCCTTCACGCCCTCCTCCTTCTCGAGCGGTGCGATGACGTGTCCCCACTCGGTGAACTCGAAGTTGAAGGAGGAGACGCCGCCATCCTCCGCGATGAGGCGCCGCGCGGCCTCGACCGAGGCGTAGAAGCGCCGGTTGTAGCCGACCGAGACCTCGGCGCCCCGCGCGCTCGCGGTGGCGGCCACGGCGCGGATGTCGTCCGGGTCGAAGCCGCCCGGCTTCTCCACGAGCAGCGACCTCGCGCCCGCCTCGACGAGCCGCCTCGTCACCGCGCCGAGCCATCTTTCCCCGACCGCGACGATGGCCCGCTCGGGGACGCGATGGCCGCCCGCGATCCACGCCTCGATCCCCACCTCGGAGGCCGCGAGTCCCGTGGCCTCGCGGAAGGCCGCGGCCGACGCCGAGCCGCGGCCCACGGCAACCGGCACCTTGCCGTGCGCCTGGAGCACCTTCGCGTAGGCCACCGCCATGGGGCCGGCGCCGACCAGCAGGACTTCGGATTCGTTCATCGGGGGGTAGCCTCGGCGGGTTCCGGGATCAGGTGAAGGGATAGGCGCCGTCCTCGGGCGCCTCGGCGCGCACGCACGGCCGCAGCGCCTCGAGGAGCGCGAGGTGCAGGCGCGAGGACTCGGCCAGGGGCGCGAGGCCGCACTCGCCCGTGGCGAGGAGCGAGCCCACGACCCCCGCGGTCATCTCGCTCTGGTAGGGAATCCGCGCCTCGCGCTCCTCCCACTTCCAGCCCGTGGACTCGTGCGCGTGCCAGGCCCGGCCCTCCGACTCGCGCACGATGAAGCGGTGCGAGGGCGAGAAGATCTCCACGACCACGGGCGCGGCTCCCGACGGGTAGCAGGCGATCTCGCAGCGGCTGCCGTCGGCAAAGCGGCCCGCGAGCGTGCCCGTGAGCTCGAGGAAGCCGCGGCGCTTGCTCGCGACCGGCTTCGCGTCGATGCCGGAGACGTCGAAGGCGGCCTGCGCGCAGCCGGTGAGGTGCGCGACGTGGTCGACGTAGTGGATGGCGTTGGTGACCAGGCCGTACTGGCTGCCGGTCACGCGGTAGGAGACGGGCGCCCCCGCGAGCTCGGCGCGGATCGCCTCGTAGGGGGGCATCACGCGCATGCAGCAGTTGACCCACGCGCGCGCGCCCGAGCGCTCGACGAGCGAGCCCACGGCGGCGTAGTCGTCGCGGCGGTCGAAGAGCAGCTTCTCCAGCACCAGGCCCTTCACGGGGGAGGCGGCGAGGAGCTGCTCCACCGCCTTGCGGCGCGCGTCGGCGTTGGTCGCCACGATCGCCACGTCGGTGGGCCCCGTGACCGTGACGCCGGTCTCGTAGCGCACCTGGTGGGCCACGCCCTTGCCTACCGCCTCGAAGCGCTCGCGCGCCACGCGCAGCGACTCCGGCGAGGGGTCGATCACGTGGATCTCGAGGGGCGTGGAGACGGCCTGCAGCGCCTGCAGGTGGCGGCTGCCGAGCTGGCCCGCGCCGACGATCTTGACCCGTTGCATGTCACATCCTCACGAAGTTGGCGACCATCCGCAGGCCCGTCTCCCCGCTCTTCTCGGGGTGGAACTGGCAGCCCCAGACATTGCCCTCGCGCACCGCGGCCGAGATGCGGCAGTCGCCGTAGGTGGCGTCCGCCAGGCGCGAGGACTCGCGCTCGGGCACGGCGGTGAACGAGTGCACGAAGTAGCAGTTCTCGCCCTCCCGCACGCCGGCGAGGAGCGTCGCGTCCCAGGTCGCGCATCCCGGCGGGCGCTCGAGCGGCGTCCAGCCGATGTGCGGCACCTTGAGGGCGGCGCCGTCCGGCGCCTTCGCGACGATGGGCGCGATGATGCCGGGAATGAGCGCGAGGCCCTCGTGGTCGCCGAACTCGAGGCTGCGGGCGAAGAGCATCTGCATGCCGAGGCAGATCCCGAGCAGCGGCCGGCCGCTCGCGGCGTAGCGGCGGATGGGCTCGACGAGGCCGCGGCTGCGCAGCCCGTCCATGCCGTTGGCGAACGCGCCCACCCCGGGGAGCACGAGGCGGGGCGCGGCCAGGATGTCCTCCGGCCTGCCCGACAGGAGCACCGTCGCGCCGCAATGCTCCAGGGCGCGGGTGACGCTGAAGATGTTGCCGATGCCGTAGTCGATGACGGTGACCGCGGCGGTCATGGCTCGGCGCTCCGCTCGACCGCGCGCACGGGGATGCCGCGGCCGCGCATCCCCTCGCGCACCTGCGGGATGTCCATGCGCCGGTAGTGCAGCGCGTCGGCGATGGCCACGGCGTCGGCCCGGCCGCGCTTGCACACCTCCTCCACGTGCTCGAGCGTGCCCATGCCGCCGCTCGCGATCACCGGGATCGCGCAGGCGGCGGTCACGGCCTCCACGAGCTCCACGTCGAAGCCCTTGCGCGTGCCCTCGCGGTCGACCGAGGTGAGCAGGATCTCGCCCGCCCCGAGCTCCCAGCCGCGCCGCGCCCACTCCACCACGTCCCGGCCGGTGCGCTCGCGGCCGTTGTCGGTGAACACCTCCCAGCGGCCCTCGGCGATCTTCTTGGCCTCGATGGACAGCACCATGCACTGCGAGCCGAAGGCGCGCGAGACCTCGGTGACGAGCTCCGGGCGGTTCACGGCGGCGGTGTTGATGGCCACCTTGTCGGCGCCCGCGCGCAGGAGGTCCCTCACGTCGTCGACGGAGCGCACGCCCCCGCCCACGGTGAGCGGGATGAAGATGTCGCGCGCGGCCCGGCTCACGATGTCGCGCAGGTTGTTGCGCCCGTAGAGGCTCGCCACGATGTCGATGTAGAGGAGCTCGTCGGCGCCCTGCTCGTAGTAGCGGCGCGCGTGCTCCTGCGGGTCGCCGATGACGCGCAGCCCCTCCAGGTGGATGCCCTTGATGAGGTTGGGCCCCTTGATGTCGAGGCGCGCGATGAGGCGGACGTTGGCCATCGGCCGCTAGGCCCCCGCGTCGAAGACGCGGTGGCGCAGCCTCCACTCGCCGTTCGCGAACTTCCACAGGTGCGGCGGGCGGAAGGTGTCGGCCAGGTGCATGAAGTACTCGTAGTCCATGACCGGCTGCTCGAACATTCGCGAGGCCTGCGGGAACTCCTTCTCGGGGATGCTGAGGTAGCGGAAGATCTCGTCGGCGAAGCGCTCGGGGAACTCGCCGTCGAAGCGGCGCACGAGGGCCACGCCCTCGTCGCGGTCGATGTCGCGCGAGCGGATCTCCTGGGCGGCGTCGTAGGTGGCGCGCCCGATCCCGAACTTGATGTAGGTCGTGTAGTAGTGGAAGTCGTCGATGCGGTCGTCGATGCTGTTGTACTTGCTGTAGGTGCCGGGCGTGCGCTCCGGGGAGGCCTGGAAGCCGCCGTTCTCCACCGCGTAGTAGTAGCAGCTCTGCGGGTGCCACTTGAGGTAGTAGCCCAGGTAGTGCACCTCGACCTTCTGCGCCTCGATCTGCGCCGGATCTGCCGGCAGGTACGGCTGCAGCTCGTGCTCGTCCACCCCGAAGTGCTCCTTGAGGTCGGAAAGCGAGGTGCCGCCGAGGTAGATCTTCGACTTGTCCGAGGAGGTGAAGTAGGACCAGTCGCGCTTCGCCGTCTGCGTGTCGGCGATGGGGTTGCCGTACTCGGCCTCGTTCTCGCCGTAGAAGACGAGCGGGATGCGGTGCAGCAGCGCCATCTTGGGCGCGAGCGACTTCTGCCCGAACATGAACGGCTGGAAGGGGTGGAAGAGGTTCTCCACCGCCAGGCGCGTGATGAGGCGGTGGATGCGCCCGTTGGGCGTGCACAGGAAGTTGTCGAAGCCGGCGTGGATCCACGCCTGCAGGTTCTTCCATCCCCAGTCGGTGTAGACGTGCGGCGCCCAGGTCACCGTGAGCGGGTGCATGCCGTACTTGTACTTGAGCACGTGCGCGGCGTAGAAGCTGTCCTTGCCGCCGGAGCCCGGCACAACGCAGTCGTAGGAGCCGTCGCTCTTCCGGTGGCGGTCGCACAGCTCCTTCAGCTGTCGCTCGCGATCGGCCCAGTCGATCGCGCCGTGCTTCTGCTCTGCCATGCGGCAGGCGTCGCAGATCCCCTCGGCGTCGAAGTGGATGGTGGTCTTCCTGCTCTCGGCCGTGTGCCCGTACTCGACGGCGGAATTGGGGCGCTGGTTGGAGATGACGCACTTGCGGCAGAAGGCCACGTCGTGCGGCAGCCCGTAGCGGGTCGCGTGCGGACCGGCCTCGCGCTTGAAGGGCTCGATGTCGAAGTCACGTCGTCGGGGATAGCGGAACATCTTTCTTTTCACCCAGGATGGCCTGCAGTTGGAATAGGTCGGACTCGGTGTCCACGTCCAGCGATCGCTGCGCCGGCATCTCCCAGGCCACCGTTTCCGTCGTGATGAACTTCCTCTCGCGCGCGAGCCAGTCGGCGCGCGCCACGTAGACCGCCCCGTTGGGCACGTAGACCGGCGGCAGGTCCTGCCGGCGGGTCGGGACCGCGCCGGCGATGACGGGGGAGAGCCGCCCGTCCGCGCCCAGGCGGTACATCCACCAGGGGCTCTCGCGCGCCTCGCACACCGACACGCACGACGGCGCCCCGCTCTCCACGCAGCGCTGGATCGCGCCGTCGATGTCGGAGGCGAGGCGAAGCGGCGAGGTCGGCTGCAGCAGCACGACCCACGGATAGCCCGGCAGGCGCGATAGCGCATCGAGCACCACGTCGATCGTGGGCGTCTCGTCGCCCGCGAGCCGCGCCTCGCGCACGAAGGGGACCTCGCAGCCCCACTCGCGCGCCACCGCGATGATGGCCTCGTCGTCGGAGGACAGGACCACGCGGTCCAGGCGCCGCGCGCCGCGCGCGGCCTCGATCGTCCAGGCGATGAGGGGCTTGCCGCCGGCGGGCCGGATGTTCTTGCCGGGGAGCCCCTTGGAGCCCCCGCGCGCCGGGATCACCGCGAGCACGGGCTGCGAATCAATCACCGGGCTCGTCCTCGTTGCTCCACTCCTGCTGCGCGCGCTCGAACTCCTCGAGCCGACCGACGTCGAGCCAGTACTCGCGCACCGGGAAGGCCGCCACGTGCCCGCCGCTCGCGAGCACCCCCTCGAAGAGGGAGGGCATGTCGAAGAAGCGGTCCTTCGGCACCAGGTCGAGGACGGCGGGCGAGAGCGCGTAGATGCCCGCGTTCACGAAGAAGCGGTGCACGGGCTTCTCGTCGACGCCCAGGATCCTCGCCCCCTCCAGGCGCACCACGCCGTAGGGCACCTGGAAGTCGTACTCGCGCACCGCCATGGTCGCGGCCGCGCCGTGCTCGAGGTGGAAGTGCAGCATGTTGTCGAAGCGCGCGCGGGTGAGGAGGTCGCCGTTCATCACCAGGATGGGGTCCTCCGGCCGGCCGGGAAGCAGCGACAGCGCCCCCGCCGTGCCCAGGCGCTTGCTCTCGTAGAGGTAGGTGATGTCCACGCCCCAGCGGCTGCCGTCGCCGAAGTGCGCGCGCACCGCCTCGGCCATGTAGTTCACCGACAGGAAGAAGTGCCGGAAGCCCTGCTCGACGAAGCTCTCGAGGATGTTCTCGAGGATGGGCTTGCCGCTCACGGGCAGCATCGGCTTGGGCACCGTCTCGGTGAGCGGCAGCAGGCGCGTGCCCAGGCCCCCGGCCATGAGCACGACCCAGTTCGGGCGCTCGACGACCCCGGAGAGGTCGTCCACCGTGGCGAGCCCCACGACCCGGCCGGCCTCGTTCACCACCGGCAGCTGGCGCAGGATCTTCCTGCGCATGAGCGCCAGCAGCTCCTCGCTCGACCACGACGACGGCGCGGTGGTGGGCTGGCGGTTCATCACCTGCCGCACCGGCGTGGCGAGGTCGCAGCCGCGCAGGATGGCGCGGCGCACGTCGCCGTCGCTCAGCAGCCCGGCCAGCCGCCCGTCGGGCTCCAGCACGATGGCGAGCTGCATGCCGCCCTTGTCGATGCGCTCGATGCCTTCCTTGAGCGTCGCCTCGGGGGAGACGACGACGTCCTTCCACGATTTCATTCGCTCCGCTCCCGCCGGGCCGCCGCCGGCACCCCGGTCACCAGCGCGCCTTCGGGGACGTCGCGCGCCACGAGCGCGCCGCCGCCCACGATGGCGCGGGCCCCGACCGCGACCCCGGGCAGGACCACCGCGCCGGAGCCCACGAACGCGCCCTCGCCCACGCGCACCTCGCCGCAGAGGGTGGCGCCCGGGCCGACGAAGGCGTGCTCGCCCACCACGCAGTCGTGGTCGACGCTGGCGCGCGTGTTGACGACCGCGTTCCTGCCGATGCGCGCGCGGCATTGCACCACCGCGCCCGCCATGACCTGGCTGCCCTCGGCGAGCTCGGCCTCGCGCCCGACGACCGCCGAGGGGTGCAGCACCGAGACGAACCCGAAGCCGCGCGCCTTGAAGCCCTCGAAGAGCGCCTGGCGCAGGCTCGCGCGCGGCACCTGCCCGGCGCCGTTGGCGAGGAGCGTCGCCCCCGGCTCGCGCCCGGCGAGCCAGCCGTCGTCGCCCAGCACCGCCACGCCGAAGATCGACTCGCCCGGCTTGCGGGCCGGGTCGAGGATGCCCGCCACGCGAACGCCCGCGGCGAGGAGCGCGTCGAGGACGACGCTCGCGTGCCCGCCGGCGGCCAGGAGGTAGATCCTGCGCTCAGCCATCGATCGCCTCGTCGGGGCCGTAGTCGCGCCCGGCCACCCGTTCCCCCGCGGCCCAGTACTCGAAGGGCGACAGTCCCGTCCCGGGCCGCTTGCAGGCGACCTCGAGGCGCTCGCCCGCCTTCAGGGCCCGCGCGGCCACCAGGCTCTTCCTCGCGACCTCGCGGTTCTTCCACTCCGACGGCGACGGGCGCTTCACGCCGTCGCCCAGGGCGCGCTCGACCTCGCGGATGGCCGCGACCATCGCGGCGAGCTGCGCCGGCTCGAGCGAGGCGCGGTGGTCCGGCCCCGGAGCCGAGCGGTCGAGGGTGAAGTGCTTCTCGATGACGCTGGCGCCCAGCGCCACCGCCGCCACCGGCACGTGGATGCCCTCGGTGTGGTCGGAGTAGCCGACGTCCAGCCCGAAGGCGCTCGCCATCGTGTCCATGGCGAGGAGGTTCACCTCGTCGATGGGCGCGGGATATTCCGTGGTGCAGTGCAGGAGGCAGACGCGCCCGGCGAGCGCCTCGCGCCCCGCCGCGGAGGCGTAGGCGCGCTCGAAGGCGGCGCGGCCGGGCGCCGCGTCGGCCGCCGCGGTGAAGCCGAAGGCGAGCACGCCGAGGGCCGCCTCGACGTCGGAGAGCGTGCTCATGCCGGTGGACAGGATCACGTCGCGCGAGTGCCGCGCCACGTCGAGGAGGAACGGCGCGTTGGTGATGTCGCCCGAGGAGACCTTGATCGTGCGCATGCCCAGTCGCCCGACCAGCAGTTCCAGGCTTTCGGAGTCGAAGGGCGTGGACAGGAAGGCGATGCCGCGCGCGCCGCAGTGCGCCGCGAGCGCGTCGTGGTCCGCCTCGGAGAGCTCGAGGGCGCGGATCATCTCGTACTGGCCGCCGCCGTCTCCCGTGGCGCGCTCCTGGTAGCGCGCCTTCGGGGCGTCGCGCGTGACCAGCCGGTCGGCGCGGAAGGTCTGGAACTTCACCGCGTCGGCGCCGGCCTCGGCCGCGGCGTCGACCAGCCGGCGGGCCATGTCGAGGGAGCCGTTGTGGTTCACGCCCGCTTCCGCGATGACGAAGGTGCCGCCTTCAGTGCGCATGGTCGATGTCGAAAAAGGGTTTCTGGACGCGGGGGAGCTCCCCCCGCAGGCGCGCCACGATGGCCGCGGCCGCGTTGCCGGCCCCGTAGAGCGAGGCCGTCCCGGGGAGCGTGGCGCGGAACTCCGCGGAAAGGGCGCGGCCGATCGCCTCCGCGATGCTCGCCGCGTCCGCCCGGCAGTCGATGACCGAGGAGGCCTTCAGGCGCCCGTCCTGGCGCCCGCCTACGTTCACCGTGGCCCGGTGCAGCGCCGGCGCCTCGGTGAGCCCGCTCGAGGAGTTGCCGACGACCACGTCGGCCTCGCGCATGAGGCTCAAATACCGGCGCTGGCCCAGCGAGGCGAAGGCGCCCGCGCGCGGGCGGTTGCGCGCGGCGAACTCGTCGATCATGCGGATGAGGATGCGCCCGCCGGTGTCGGCGTTCGGGTAGGTGAAGACGACGGTCGCCTGCGGGAAGCGCCCGAGCGCGGCGAGGAGCTCCCCCATCGCCGCCTCCGGCGAGGTCCCGGCGAGCGTCTCCGGATGGTAGGTGGCGAGGAAGAGCGGCGTGCCGAGCGCCATGCCCAGCTCGCGCTCGAGCTCCTGCCGCGACATCCACGGCATGCGCGTGAGGTGGTCGAGCCCGGGCGCGCCGACGTTGAACACGCGCTCCGGCGCCTCGCCCATCTGCACCACGCGCCGGCGGTAGGGCTCCGCGGCCACGAAGTGCCACTGCGCCATCTTGGTGATGGCGTGGCGCACGCTGTCGTCGAAGGCGTTCTCGGAGAGCTCGCCGCCGTGGATGTGCGCGAGGGGGATCCTCGCGAGCAGCGCCGCCTGCGCCGCCGCCAGGACCTCGAAGCGGTCGCCCAGGACCATCACCAGGTCCGGCGCCAGGCGCTCGAAGGCGTCGGCGAAGCCGATCACGCCCAGGCCCAGCGACTTGGTGATCGCCGCCGGCGTGTCGCCGGAGAGCAGCATCTCGACCTTCGCCTCGATCGCGAAGCCGTCGGCCTCGATCTGGCGCCAGGTGAGCCCGAACTCGGGCGACAGGTGCATGCCCGTGGCCACCACCTGCAGGCGCAGCCCCGGCTCCTCCGAGATCGCGCGCATGGGCCAGTAGAGCAGTCCGTACTCCGCCCGCGAGCCGGTGACCACGCAGATCTTGCGCGCCGCCGTCATTCCCCGGCCCCCCCCGCGTCGGCGTGCCGCGCGCTGCTCGGCAGGTTCACGAGGCTCGCCTCGATGGCGAGCGCCGCCGCGAGGTCCGCCCGGGGGCAGTCCGCGTACATCGGCAGCTTGTGCAGCAGCGTCCACGCCGGCCGGCAGTGGAAGCCGGCGTCGTTGGCCGCCGCGAGGAGCGCGTCGCGCGCGGCCATGTCGGGCCTTTCCAGGCGCACGGCGTTGAGCCAGTAGTTGCTCCGGCAGCCGGCGGGCTCGCCCACGAACTTGAGCCCCGCCACCGCCCCGAAGGCGCGGCGGTAGGACTCGGCGAGGCGGCGCTTGCGGGCCAGCATGTCGGGCAGGCGCTCGAGCTGGGCGCAGCCGAGGGCCGCGTTGATATTGGGCAGGCGGTAGTTCCAGGCGACCTCGTCGTGCACGAACTCCCAGCGGTGCGCGAGCTTGGCGGTCGTCGTGAGGTGCTTGGCCGCGCGCGCGAGCGCGGGGTCGTCGGTGACGATCGCGCCGCCGCCGCCCGTGGTCACGATCTTGTTGCCGTTGAAGCTCAGCACGCCGAGGAGCCCGAAGGTGCCCGTGTGCCGCCCGCGGTAGGTGCTGCCCAGCGACTCGGCCGCGTCCTCCACCACCGGGACGCCGAAGCCCGCCGAGACCTCCAGCAGGCCGTCGAGGTCCACCGGGTGGCCGAAGGCGTGCATCGGCAGGACCGCGGCGATGCGCCGGCCCGTGGCCGCGTTCACCAGGCCCCCGGGAGTCCTGCGCGCCGCGGCCTGGAGGTGCGCGGCGAGGCGCTGCGGGTCGAGGCCGAGCGTGACCTCGCTCGAGTCGACGAAGTGGGGAACGGCGCCGCAGTGGGCGATGGCATTGGCGGTGCCCACGAAGGTGAGCGCGGGCACCAGGACCTCGTCGCCGGCGCGCACGCCGGCCACGTGCAGCGCCACGTGCAGCGCCGCCGTGCCGTTGACCACCGCCACCGCGTGGCGCGCGCCCGTGAGCTCCGCGATCCGGCGCTCGAACTCGTCGACGTACTTGCCCACCGAGGAGACCCAGCCCGTGTCGAGGCACTCCTTCACGTAGGCCCACTCGTTGCCGCGGAACTCGGGCTCGTGCAGGGGCACCGGCCCGCCCTCGCCGAGGACTTGGCGCAGGGCCGCCAGGAGCGGGTTCGCGAGCGAGGCGTCGGGCATGGTCAGATGTTGTAGCGGTCGGCGCGGTAGCCGGCGAGGTTGCCGGGCCGCGTGAACCAGGCCGCCGTCTCGGCGAGCCCGCGGCGGAAGCCCTCGGCCCCGCCATAGGCCGGGCGCCATCCGAACAGGCGCTCGGCCTTCGCGTTGGCGGCCCACAGCCGCTCGACCTCGGAGTTCTTCGGCCGCAGCCGCTCCTCGTCGGAGACGATCTCGATCTCGCGGCCCATGACCTGCGCGATGGCGCGCGCGGTGTCGCCCACGGAGATCTCGAAGTTGGACCCGAAGTTCACCACCTCGCCCGCGCCGGCGTCCGACTCGAGCGCGGCGACGAACCCGGCCACGGTGTCGCTCACGAAGCTGAAGTCGCGCGTGGGCGAGGTGGCGCCCAGCTTGATGCGCCGTTCGCCGCTCGCGATCTGGGTGATGATCGTCGGGATCACCGCGCGCGCCGACTGGCGCGGGCCGTAGGTGTTGAAGGGCCGGGCGATGACCACGGGCAGGTCGAAGGAGGCGTGGAACGAGTAGGCGAGCTGGTCGGCGGCGATCTTCGTGGCCGAGTAGGGCGACTGGCCCTGCAGCGGGTGCTCCTCGTCGATGGGCACGTAGCGCGCCGTGCCGTAGACCTCGCTCGTGGAGGTGTGGACCACGCGCCGCAGCCCCAGGGCGCGCGCGGCCTGCAGCACGTTGAGCGTGCCGCGCACGTTGGTGTCCACGTAGGAGTCCGGCGAGTGGTAGGAGAACGGGATGGCGATGAGCGCGGCCAGGTGCAGCACGGCGTCGCACCCCTGCATCGCGGTGCGCACGCCGTGCGGATCGCGGATGTCGCCGGCGAAGACGTCGAGCTTCGAGCGGACGGGCTCGGGAGAGCGGTCCAGCCAGCCCCAGGAATTGAACGAGTTGTAGAACACGAAGGCGCGCGGCTCGTGCCCGCGCGCCACCAGGGCCTCGACCAGGTGGGAACCGATGAAGCCGTCGGCGCCCGTGACCAGAACTTTCAAGCTTTTCCCCTTCCCGTGCGGTTCCTCGCCGATCATCCCGGGAAGCCGCCCTCGGGAATGGCGCGCCCCCCTCGGGCATGCGGCACCGGAACCGGCTCGGCTGGCGGGAAATGGTCCTGCTTGGAAGGGGGAAATTCTATCACGGGGGCGCCCCGGGACCGCCCCCTAGCGCATCCCGGCGGGCGAGCCCAGTGACTCGTCGAAGGCGGCGAGCGTGAGCCGGGCGGTGCGCTCCCACCCGAAGAGCGCGGCGCGCCGGATTCCCTCCTGCGCGAGGCGGCGGCGCTCGCCTTCGTCGCCCGCCAGCCGCGCGAGCGCGCGCCCCAGCGCCTCGACGTCGCCGCTCTCGCCGTAATAGAGGCCCGCGTCCCCCACGAGCTCCGGCATGCTGTGCGCGCGCGGCACCACCACCGGACACCCGCAGGCCATGGCTTCCAGCACCGGCAGCCCGAAACCCTCGTAGTGGCTCGGGAACACGAAGGCCAGGGCCTCGCCGTAGAGCGCCGGGAGGTCCTCGTTGGGCACGTAGCCCAGGTCGAGCACGCGGCCGCGGCCGCCGGGCGCCACCCAGCCGCCCCATCCGACGCACACCACGGGGCAGGGCAGGCTCGAGCGCGCGGCGAGCTCGGCGAGCGCCTTCGTGTTCTTGCGCGGGTCGCCGCTGCCCACGAAGAGGAGGTACTCGCGCGGCAGCCCGTAGCGCGCGCGCACCCGCTCGCGCTCCGGCGCGAGCGCCGGGCGGAAGGCGGCGGAGACGCCCAGGGGCGTCACGGCCACGCGGCCGGCCACGCTCGCGTCGAAGCGCAGCAGTTCCTCGCGCGTGAACTCCGAGATGCACAGGATGCGCGAGGCCCACTTCAGGCGGTCGCCGAAGTGGCGGCGCGAGAAGGCCACTCGCTCGGCCGGGTGCCACTCGGGATGGAACTGCAGCGAAAGGTCCTGCACCGTCTGCACGACGCGCACGCCGGCGGCCGCGCGGAAGGGGAAGAAGGCCGCCTCGTGGTAGATGTCGGCTCCCTCGCTCAGGCGCCGGAAGGCGCGCTCGCGCAGGCCGTGCAGCCCCAGGCGGATGGGCAGCGCCACGCGCGCCGGCAGGCTCCAGTAGACCTTCCCCGCGAGCGACAGGCCGCGCACGTCGGGCGGCCCCCGGGGCGGGCGCGGCGAGAGCGATCGCCCGTCGTAGTAGAGGATCTCGAGCTCCCCGCCGGCGAGCGCCTCGATGGCGGCGTAGAGCTCGAGGACGTAGCGGCCTATTCCCGTCACGGGCACCGCGGCCGGTATCGCGTTCACGACGACCCGCAGCCGGCGGCTCACGGCAGCGCCTCGCGCAGGGCCCCCTCGGGAAAGCCGAGGGCGGCCGGGTCGCGCCCGCGGGCGAGCGCCTCGACGACCTCGGCGCAGCGCTCGGTGGCGGGCCCGGGCACCTGCAGGTGCTCGCGCGCAAGGCGCAGGGCCGCCCGGCTGGCCTGCGCGTAGTCCGCGAGGAGCGCCGCCACGGCCGCCGCGAGGCCCGCCTCGTCGGCCACCACCGGCAGGCCCGCCTCGCGCAGTCCGATCGACTCCACCAGGGGGCACGAGGAGAAGGCGACGACGGGCAGCCCGGCCGCGGCCGCGTCGACGAGCCCCGAGGAGAAGCTGCTCGCCGCGATGTCGACGCCGCCGAGGTCCGCGGCGAGGAGCGAGCCCGCGTCCGTCCAGCGCGCGCGCGGAAGGATCCCGCCCATCGCGCGCGCGAGCTCGCCCCGGTCGCGCGGGTGCGGGCGGATCACCGCCTCGTGCTCCGGGTGCGCGGCCAGGAAGCGCGCGAAGGCGGCGGCGTCGCGGCGCAGCAGCTCGCCGTGCTCGGAGGAGAGGTCCTGACCGATCCAGAGCAGCCGCGCGGGCCGGCCCGCGGGGGGCTCGCGCCCGGCCGCAGGCGCCCCCTCCTGGTAGATGGAGCCGATCGCGAGCGTTCGGCAGCTGCCGAAGCGCACCGGCGCGGATGCGAGGTTCTCGTACGAGCGCCGGCCCCAGAGCAGGTACCAGTCGAAGTCGCACATCGAGAAGTCCAGGTTGGCGCCGCTCATGCAGTGCGCGACGTTCACCACGGCGCCGCCGGCGGCCGCGGCCGCCTCGCGCAGGAACGGCGAATGCAGCGAATCGTCCATGAAGGTCACGATGACGCGCGGCCGGTGGCGCGCCACCAGCCAGGCGGCGTAGGCCGCGTGGGCGCGCCACTCGCGCGGCACGCCGGCCCAGCCGGCGGCGGGACGGCCGAGCAGCCGGCGGCGCAGCATCTCGGCGTAGCGCGGCACCCACTCGTGGCGCACGGCGAGCCCGCGCCGCTCGAGGCTCTCCACGAGCCTGACGTGCCGCGCGCCCGCGGAGGCGTGCGGCTGCAGGAGCACGACGTCGCACGGATCGGGCGCGACCTCGCGCGCGGCGAGCAGCGCCACGGGCAGGCAGCGCATCGCGAGCGGCAGCACGCCCCGGCGCGCCGCGGGAATGCGCAGGCGGAAGTAGCGGTTCAGCGACGCGAAATCGGGCATGGCGGGACCCGGGAGCTCGCGTCGGGGCCCTGTCCTCTCGGAGCTCGCAAGGGGGTCTTTCCGGTGGCGATGGAGGGTCTGCAGCGGGGGCGCGGCACCGGTCCGCCGCAGGACCGCATGATACGATATCCGTCTCGGCGAATTAAGTTGCGAGGAAGTATGGTGGTACGCGTTTCCCGGGCCGATCTCCTCTGGCTCGCCGCAATTCTCGCCGGCATCGCGGCGATCTACCTTCCCGGCCTCGGCAACGCGCTCCTCTTCGACGACGCCCAGCTCGCCGACGGGCAGCTGTTCGCGAAGTACGCCACGCCGGCGCTCGCCGAGCGCATGCTCTCCTACGGCAGCTTCGTCTGGTTGCACGCCCTGGCGGGCGACGGCTGGTGGAAGCAGCGCCTCGCGAACGTCGCCATCCATGCCGCGGTGGTGGTCTCCCTGTGGGGGCTGTACCGCGAGATCCTGCGCCACGTGGCCGCGCCGCCGCCGGCCGTTCCCGGCCAGCCGGCCGAGAGCTACGCCGACTCCCCCGCCCTCTGGATCGCCATCGGCGTCTTCGCGCTCAACCCCGCGGCGGTCTACGCGGTCGCCTACCTCATCCAGCGCTCGATCCTGCTCGCCACGCTCTTCGTCGTCCTGGGCCTGTGGGCCTTCGCGCGCGCCCTGGCCTCGCGCAGGCCTGCGCTGCACGCGGTGGCGATCGCCTGCTACGCGCTCGCGATCGCCTCCAAGGAGCACGCGATCCTCGCCCCGCTCGCCGCGGTGCCGCTCTACATCCTCGTCGCGCGCCCCTCGCCCGCGCAGCTCGCGACCCTGGCCGCCGCCGGCGCCGCCCTCGTGGGCGCGATGGGGTTCCTGCTCTGGCAGCGCTACGGCGAGATCCTCGGCAAGCCCTTCGACGAGTTCTCCCACCTCTACCTCGAGCAGCTGAGCGCCATCGACCCGGACGCGGCGAGGAACGCCTGGCCGCTGAGCATCATGAACCAGTCGTACCTCTTCTTCGAGTACGGGGTGAGGTGGCTCGCGCCCTGGTCGGGCTGGATGTCGATCAACATGCGCCCGGTCTTCCCCGTGACCTGGCTCACCTTCCCGCACGCCCTGGGGATCGTCGGCTACCTCGCGGTCGTCGCGGGAGGCTTCTTCCTCGTCGCGAGGTTCCGCGACTGGCGCTCGCTCGTGGGAATCTCGCTGCTGCTGCCGGCGCTGCTCTTCGCCACCGAGTTCGCCACGGTCTGGGTGCAGGACCCGTTCGTGATCTACCGCAGCTACCTGTGGGCGATCGGCGTCCCGGGGCTGGTGTTCTTCTTCGCGCACGGGCCCTCGCTGCGCGCCTCGATCGCCATCGCGCTCGCCGTCGCCTGCTTCCTGGGCTGGCAGTCCTTCGACCGCGTGGTCTCGCTCTCCTCCCCCGAGCGCGCCTTCAGCGACGCGATCGCGAAGCTTCCCGACGACCCTCGCGCCGTCGGGCGCTGGTTCCCCTACCTCAACCGCGGCAACGCCTACTTCGATCGCGAGCAGACGCAGCTCGCGCTGAAGGACTTCGAGGCCTCCTCCGCGCTCGGCGACGGCGGCATCGGCACCTTCAACGTCGGCTCGATCCTCCTGGGCCAGGGCAAGCCCCAGCTCGCCATCGCGGCGTTCGACCAGGCCGAACGCCGGGGCTACCGCCTCTACAACCTGCCCTTCCAGCGCGGCATGGCGCTGCTCGCCCTCGGCCGCCTCGACCAGGCCTATCCGCAGTTCGAGGCGACGCTCGCCGCTTCTCCCGACGCCACCGTGCGCGACCTGGCCCGGGTGAACGCGGGCCGCACGGCGCTGCAGCTCGGAAAGCGCGAGGAGGCGATGAAGCACCTGGAGGCCCTGCTCGCCGCGGCGCCCGGGCACGAGGAGGGGCGATACCTCCTCGCCATGGCATGGATCACCGGCAAGGAATTCGAGCGCGCGCTTCCCCTCCTCGACGGCCTCCTCGCGGAGAAGCCCACCGCCGCCGCCTACCTCGGGCGCGCCATCGCCCACTACGGCCTGAAGCGCAAGCCGCAGGCGCAGTCCGACATCGACAACGCGATCCGCCTCGGTCCCGGCAACCCCGCCCTGCGCGAGTGGGCGGCGAAGATCCGGGCGATGCCCTGACCGCCGCGATGCGCATCCTGCACATCGGCAAGTACTTTCCTCCCGTGCCGGGAGGCATGGAGCGCTTCCTCGGCGACCTGGTCGGGGCCCAGCGCGCCGCGGGCCACGAGGTCTCCGTCCTGGTGCACGGGGAGGTCCCTGCCGACGGCGACCCGCCGTGGCTGCACCGCTGCGCGGTCTGGTTCCGCCTCGTGTTCGCGCCCGTGAGCCCGGCGTTCCCGTTCCGGCTCGCGCGGGTGATCGCGGAGCACTCGCCCGAGGTCCTGCACCTGCACATGCCCAACCCGAGCGTCTTCTGGGCCCTGTTGCTGCCCTCGGCGCGCCGGCTGCCCTGGGTCGTGCACTGGCAGTCCGACGTCGAGCCCTCGCAGTACCGTCTTTCGCTGCGCCTCGCCTACCCCCTGTACAGCATCTTCGAGCGGGCCGTCCTCGACCGCGCGGACGCCGTCATCGCGACCTCGCCGCCGTACCGCGACACGAGCCAGGCGCTGGCTCCCTGGCTGCACAAGTGCCACATGGTGCCCAACGGGGTCGACGCGGTGCGCCTGCCGCCGGTGGACCTCGCGGCGGCGGCCGCGGACTGGCCGGCCGGGGGGATGCGCGCGCTGGCGGTCGGCCGGCTCACCTACTACAAGGGTTTCGAGACCCTCGTCCAGGCGGTGCTCGCGGTTCCCGGGGCGCAGCTGGTGATCGTCGGCGAGGGCGAGGAGAGAGGCCGCCTCGAGCGCCTCCTCGACGAGGCGGGACGCCCGGCGCGCATCCGCCTGGCCGGGGCGCTCGGCGACGAGGCGCTGTGCCGCCTCATGGCCTCGTGCGACCTCCTGTGCCTGCCCTCGCGCGAGCGCACCGAGTCCTTCGGCATCGTGCTCCTCGAGGCCATGCGCTACGGCAGGGCGCTGCTCGTGAGCGACCTCGCGGGCAGCGGCTTCACCTGGGTCGCCCGCCGCGGCCTCAACGCCGAGCACGCGGCGACCGAGGACGCCCGCGACTGGGCCTGGGCCATCGAGAAGCTCGCGACCTCCCCCGAGCGGCGCGAGGCCCTCGGGCGCGCCGGCGAGGAGCGCTTCCGGCGCGAGTTCACGATCGGGCGGATCGCGCAGGCCATCGACCGCGTCTACGCCCACGCGATGCGCGTCGCCGACGACGGGTCCGCGCCCGCGTTCGCGGCGGCAACGGCCGGCCGGGGCGAGGGGCGCCTGCTCGCGGTCATGCCCGCGCTCGACGAGGCCGACTGCATCGGCCCGGTGATCGACCGCATCCGCGCGCACCCCGACATCGACGTGGTCGTGGTCGACGACGGCAGCACCGACGGCACCGCCGAGATCGCGCGCGAGCACGGCGCGACGGTCCTGCGCGCGCCTCTCTGGCAGGGCGCCTGGGGCGCCATCCAGACCGGCCTGCGCTACGCCCGCCGGCACGGATACGCCGCCGTGGTGACGATGGACGCCGACGGCCAGCACGAGCCCGACGACCTGCCGCGGCTGCGCGAGGCGGCGCGCGATGCCGACGTCGTCATCGCCGCCTGCCCGTCGCGCGGCAGCCCCGCGCGGCACGTGGCGTGGGCCTACTTCAAGCTCCTCACCGGGCTGCGGGTGGAGGACCTCACTTCCGGCTTCAGGTACTATGGCCCCGAGGCCTGCGACCTGCTGGCGAGCGAGGAGGCGACGCTGCTCGACTACCAGGACATCGGCGTGCTCCTCCTCCTGCGCCGCGCGGGATTGCGCATCGCGGAGATCCCGGTGGACATGAACGCGCGCGCGAGCGGCGCCTCGCGCGTCTTCCCCTCCTGGTGGACCGTGGGCCGGTACATGCTGGAGACGACGCTGCTTTGCATGGCGCGCTGGCATCCGCGCCGCATCGCCCGCGCCCGCTAGCCGCGAAACCCTCGACTTCCCGGAACGCGAACTACGCCATGCTCTCCTACCACCTGGTCGTGATGGTCATCGGAACCGGGGTGGCGATCGCCATCCTGTTCCTCATCCGCCGCGACCACCTGTACATCCGGCAGGGCCTCTTCTGGATCCTCGTGGCCGCCGCCTCGTTCCTCTTCGGCATGTGGCCTCCCCTCATCGACGCGGTGGGGTTCCTCTTCGGGATCTCCTATCCGCCGACGCTGCTGCTGCTCGGCGCGATCGTGGCCCTCGTGGTGAAGGCGCTGCTGGGCGACATCGCGCTCACCAAGCTGAGCCGCGACGTGCGCCGCCTCAACCAGCGCATCGCCCTGCTCGAGTCGGAGCGCCCCGCGCGGGAATCCGATCCGCCGCGCTGAGGACCCGGCCGACCCCGCCATGGCCGGAGAGCCCGTCGTCTTCACCGTCCGCTACACGAAGGAGCACTGCCTCGCCACGGCCTGGCGCTACTGGCAGAAGCGCCTGGGCTACCGCTACGCGCTCGAGCTCGCCATCGGCACGGGGCTGCTGGTGCTCGCCACCCAGGGACCCTACCGCTGGATCGAGGTCGCGCTCATGGTCGCCGTGGGCATCTTCGCGGTGCTCGGCGCCGGGCTCTTCTTCATCCACTGGTACCGCGCGCGCGCCGGGCTCGCGGCGCTCACGCCTCCCACGAGCACCTGGACCCTCACCGAGGACGGGATCATCCAGGCGAGCAGCCTGGGCGAGTCGGCGATCGCCTGGGAGAGGCTCCCGGAGGTATGGCGCTTCCCGGAGCTGTGGCTCCTCATCTGGGGCCGCGACGTCTACAGCACGATCCCGGTCGCGCAGATGCCGCGCGAGGCGCGGCAGATGATCGAGCGGCGGGTGAAGGAAACGGGCGGCGTCCTGCGATAGCTCCTACTCGAAGCGGTTGGCGAGCTCCCCGATCCCCTCGATCGAGACCACGACGTCGCTGCCGGGCTTCATCGAGCCCACGCCCACCGAGGTGCCGCAGCAGATCACGTCGCCCGCCTCGAAGGTGAGGTCCTGCGAGATGAGGGAGACGAGCTGCGCCGGCCCGAAGAACATGTCGGAGGCCGGGTAGTTCTGCCGCTCCTGGCCGTTGAGCATCGTGCGGATCACGAGCTTCGCGGGATCGAGCCCCGTGGCGATCACCGGACCGAAGACGCCGAAGGTGTCGAAGCTCTTCGAGCGCGACCACTGGTCGAAGCTCGCGTCCTTCTTGAGGAGCTCCACGGCCGTGACGTCGTTGATGCAGGTGTAGCCGAAGATGTGCGCCGGGGCTTCCGCCTCGGACACGCGCGCGGTGCGCTTGCCGATCACGATCCCCAGCTCGCCCTCGTAGATCACCTTGCCGGCGTAGGAGGCCGGCACCCGGATGGGCTGCCCGCCGGGGTGGAAGGAGCTGTTGGCCTTGATGAACCACAGCGGCTCGGGCGGCGTGGCCTGCCCCAGCTTCTCGGCGAGCGCGCGGTAGTTGTTCCAGAGCGCCACCATCTTGGTGGGCACGCACGGCGTGAGCAGCTTCACCGCCTCCAGCCCGACCGTCCTTCCCGTGTCGCGCGCCCCGGCAAACATGTCTCCCTCGTGGACGCGAATGGTCTCTCCCTCCAGCGTCCCGAACTGCACCCGCCCCTCGTGTTCGAATCGAATCCAGCGCGTCATCGCCTCTTCTCCATTCCAGTTTCGGTTCCGTCTCTGCTCATGTTCTATCGGCGGCAATCGGCGGGCCATCGGCGTCCATCGGCGTTCCCCGCCTTACTGCGCCACAGGCGCCGAAAGCGCAGCCTCCAGCAGCTGCCGCCCCTCCGGGCTCACGATCGCCACGATGGTATCGCCCGGCGCGATTTTCGTCTCCGGCGGCGGGTTGAAGTTCCAGCGCGACTGCGCGTCGCGGACGGCCACCAGCAGCCACTCCTGCCGCCGCCCCAGGGCCTGCACCGTGGTGCCCGTCGCGGTCCGCGGCACCACGACCTCCTCGACGCGCAGGTTCTCCTCGGTGTGCAGCATCATGTCCATCACGTGCACCGCGTTGGGCCGCAGCATGGCCGAGGCGATGCGCATGCCGCCGGTGAAGTCGGGCGAGACGATCTCGTCGGCGCCGGCGCGCCGCGTCTTCTCGACGTTTCGCCGGTCGTGCACCCGGGCGACCACGCGCGCGGCCGGGTTGAGCTGCTTGGCCGACAGGCTCACCACGAGGTTGCGGGAGTCGTCGCTGGTGACGGCGAAGACGCCCGCGGCCCGCGCGATGCCCGCGCGCTCGAGCACCTCGTCGTCGGCCGCGTCGCCGTGCAGCTGCAGGCGGTGCCCGGTGCGCTCCTCGTGCGCCGCGAGCACGGCCTCGTCGGTGTCGATCACGACGAACTCGCGGCGGGTCTTGAGCAGCTCGTCGGCCACGTAGCCGCCGACGCGCCCGATGCCGCAGACGATGTAGTGCCCCGAGAGGGCGGAGAGGAAGTGTTCCATGCGGCGCCTCCGGTAGGCCTGGTTGAGGTTGGTCTCGAGGATGAAGGCGGTGAAGGTGGAGAAGAGGTACCAGGTGCCGGCGATGCCCAGGAAGGCCACCGTCATCGTGAAGAGCCGCCCTCCCGTCCCCTTCGCCGCCTCCACGGTCTCGGAGAATCCCAGCGTGGTGACCACGTTGAAGGTCATGTAGAGCGCGTCCATCCACGGCGCGTGCCAGCCCGAGATCGCGAGGTAGCCCAGCGTTCCCAGCGCGTGCACGAGGACGAGGAACAGGAACCCGCCCCGGAACTTGGGGTAGTAGGGGCTCTCGCGGAAGATCTGGAGGAACGTGAACAAGGGCGCGCTCCGGGAGCCTCCATTAGCGCGCCGGGATGCCTCCGCCGTGCTGACGAGGATCAAGGACGCACGACGCCCAGCCCTGCGGGTATCGCGAATCGCCACGCGAGCCGCGCCCCCCGGCGACTAGAATCGGGGCATGCCCCACGACGTCTCCCTCATCACCACGATCGCCGCCGGCCTGGGACTCGCCATGGTCCTGGGCATCGTGGCCTCGCGCGCGAGGCTGCCGCCCATCGTGGGCTACCTCCTGGCCGGCATCCTCGTGGGGCCGCACACGCCGGGATTCGTCGCCGACGTGGCGCTCGCGGGCCAGCTCGCCGAGATCGGCGTGATGCTGCTCATGTTCGGCGTGGGGCTGCACCTGTCGCTGGGCGACCTGCTGTCGGTGCGGCGCATCGCGGTTCCCGGCGCGCTGGTGCAGATCGCGGCCGCCACGGCGCTCGGGGCGGGGGTGGCCTCGCTCTGGGGCTGGCGGGCGGGCGAGGCGCTGGTCTTCGGCCTTTGCCTGTCGTGCGCGAGCACGGTGGTGCTGCTGCGCGCGCTCGAGGACCGCGGCGTCCTCGAGACCGTGAACGGCCGCATCGCCGTGGGCTGGCTCGTGGTGGAGGACCTCGCCATGGTCCTCGTGCTGGTCGTCCTGCCCGCCGTCGCTGCGCTCCTGGGCGGCCGCGCGGAGGCCGCGACCGCGGGCGGCGCCTCGCTCCTCGAGGCGCTGGGCATCACGCTCGCCAAGGTGGCCGCCTTCGTCGCGCTGATGCTGCTGGTGGGACGGCGCGTGTTCCCGCGCCTGCTGTGGCTGGTGGCGAAGACGGGCTCGCGCGAGCTCTTCACCCTGTGCGTCATCGCCACCGCGGTGGGCGTGGCCTACGGCTCGGCCAGGCTCTTCGACGTCTCGTTCGCGTTGGGCGCCTTCTTCGCGGGGATGATGATGCGCGAGTCGGAGTTCAGCCACCGCGCCGCCGACGAGTCGCTGCCGCTTCGCGAGGCCTTCTCCGTGCTCTTCTTCGTCTCCGTGGGCATGCTCTTCGACCCGCAGGTGCTCGTCGAGCAGCCGCTGAAGCTCCTCGCGGTCGTGGCGATCGTCATGGTGGGCAAGACGATCGCCGCCATCGCCCTGGTGCTCGTCTTCCGCTACCCGCTCAACACGGCGCTCGTCGTGGGCGCGAGCCTCGCGCAGATCGGCGAGTTCTCCTTCATCCTCGCGAGCCTGGGCTCGGCCCTGGGGCTGCTGCCGCCGGAAGGGCACACGCTCATCCTCGCCGGCTCGCTCATCTCCATCGCGCTGAACTCGACCATGTTCGCGCTCGTGGAGCCCGCGCGGGCGTGGATCCACGAGCGCTCGGCCCTGGCGCGCAGGCTGGAGCTGCGCGACGACCCGCTCGCGCAGCTGCCCATGTCGGTGCCGCAGTCGCAGCTCACGGGCCAGGTGGTGCTCGTCGGCTACGGCCGCGTCGGGCGGCGCATCGCCGAGGCCATGCGCGACAAGGGCGTGGACTTCGTCGTGGCCGAGCAGAACCGCGAGAAGGTCGAGCGCATGCGCGAGAAGGGCATCCACGCCGTCTGCGGCGACGCGGCCGAGCCCGCGACCCTGATCCAGGCGCACGTCGCGCGCGCCGCCGTCCTCGTCATCGCCACGCCCGACGCCTTCGACGTGCGAAAGGTGGTGGAGACCGCGCGCACCCTGAATCCGCCCATCGAGGTGATCGTGCGCACCCACAGCGAGGACGAGGCGGCGATGCTGCGGCGCGAGGGCATCGGCACCATCTTCATGGGCGAGGACGAGCTCGCCAGAGGCATGTCCCGCCACCTGCTCGAGCGCATGGGCAAGGGCACCCGCAAGGAGGACCGATGAACGCGATCGACCCGGTGCTGGCCGCGGTGGACTTCTCCGACGACGCGAGGCGCGCCGCCCGACGGGCGGCCCTCGTCGCCGCCGAGCAGGGCGCCCGGCTCGAGCTCCTGCACGTCCTGAGCAACGCCTCGGTCACGTCGCTTCGCGACATGCTGCGGCCCCACGCCGGCGCCCAGGCGCGCGTGGTCGACGGCGTGCGCGCGATGCTGGACGAGCTCGCCGCGGGGCTTCCCGCCGGGCCGGCTGGCGCGAGCGTTCGCGTCGAGCAGGGCGAGGTGATCCCCGCGATCCTCGCGGCCGCCGCGGGCGCGGCGCTCCTCGTGGTGGGCGCGCGCGGCTGGAACCCGATCCGCGACATGATCCTGGGCTCCACCGCCGATCGCCTGCTGTCGCGTTGCCGCCAGCCGATCCTGGTGGCGCGCCGTCCCGGGCGGGGGCCCTACCGGCGCGTGGTGGCCGCGGTGGATTTCTCGCCCCATTCGGATGCCGCGCTCGCCTTCGCGAGGCGGCTCGCCCCCGGGGCCGACATCGTGCTGGTGCACGCCTGCGCCCTTCAGTTCGAGGGCAAGCTGCGGATCGCGGGCGTGAGCGAGGAGCACCTGCGCGCCTACCGCGCCGAGGTGCGCCAGGAGGCCCGCGAGAGGATGGCCGCGACGCTGGCGGCCGTGGGCGGCGACCGCAGCCGGCTGGCGCACGCGGTGGCCATGGGACGGGCGCCGATGGTGGTGCTCGCCAAGGCGCGCGAGCTGCGCGCCGACCTCATCGTGATCGGCAAGCGCGGGCAGTCGGCGGCGGCCGACCTCCTGCTGGGCAGCGTCACTCGCCACGTCCTCGCGGACGCGGGCTGCGACGTGCTCGTGGTCCAGGCGCCCGCGGGCGCCTGAGGGGAGGCCGCCCGCGCCTCAGTCGCCGTGCCCGGCGACGATCTTCTCGATCTGCTCGAGCACCGGCGCCGTGAGCTTCGGCAGGACCTCGAGCGCCTTCAGGTTCTCCTTCACCTGCTCGACGCGCGAGGCGCCCGTGATCACGCTGGAGACGTGCGGGTTCTTGGCGCACCAGGCGATGGCGAGCTGCGCGAGGGTGCAGCCGAGCTCCTTCGCGACGAACTCGAGCTCCCCCACGGCGGCGTTGCGGCCGGCGTGCGTGAGCTCCGGCACCAGGAAGGCCATGCGCGGGATGGCGCCGCGGCTGTCCTTGGGAATGCCCTGCCGGTACTTGCCGGTGAGAAGCCCCGAGGCGAGCGGGCTCCAGACGGTGAGCCCCAGGCCGATGTCGTGGTAGAGGTGGCGGTACTCGCCTTCCACGCGCTTGCGGTGAAAGAGGTTGTATTGCGGCTGCTCCACGACGGGCTTGGCGAGGTGGTGGCGCTCGGCGATCTGCCAGGCGGCCATGATCTCGGAAGCGCTCCACTCGGACGTGCCCCAGTAGAGGGCCTTGCCCTGCCGGATCATGTCGTGCATGGCCCACACCGTCTCCTCGATGGGCGTCTCGGGGTCCGGGCGGTGGCAGTAGACGAGGTCGACGAAGTCGAGCTGCAGGCGCTTCAGGCTCGCGTCGATGGCCTGCATGAGGTACTTGCGGTTGAGCGTGTTCCTCGAGTTGGGGCCGTCGACGATGCCCCAGAAGAACTTGGTGGAGACGACGTACTTCAGGCGCGGCCAGGCGAGCTTCTTCAGCACCTCCCCCATGATCCGCTCGCTCTCGCCGGCGGCGTAGACCTCGGCGTTGTCGAAGAAGTTGACGCCCAGGTCCCAGGCCGCGGCCATGCACTCGCCCGCCGCCTTCGCGTCGAGCTGGTTGCCGTAGGTCACCCACGAGCCGAAGGAGAGCTCGCTCACCTTGAGGCCCGCGCGGCCCAGTCGCTTGTAGTTCATGGCTTGATTGGAGGAAGCGGAGGAAAGCGGCATTATCCCGCATTCCCGCCCGAGGCCCGGAGCCCGCCATGCGCCGAACGATCGCCGCCGCAGTTCTCATCCTGCTCGCGGGCGCAGCCGCGGCGCAGTACCCGTCTCCCGGAACACCCGCCCCCGAAGCGGCTGCCAGGCCGCCCGCGCCCGCCGCGCGCATCGCCGACGTCGCGTGGCTGCAGGGCTACTGGGAAGGCGAGGGGCTCGGGGGCCGCGTCGAGGACGTGTGGCTGCCGCCGAAGGCGGGCGTGCTGCTCGGCGCGTTCCGCCTCGTGAAGGCGGACGGCAGGCCCGGCTTCTACGAGCTCTTCGCCATCGAGGAGGTCGACGACACGCTCCAGTTCGTCGTGAAGCACTTCAATCCCGACTGGGTGGGGTGGGAAGAGAAGGACAAGGCGCTTCGCATCCGGCTGTCGAGGGTCTCGGCGGACGAGATCGCCTTCGGTCGCATCGTGTTCCAGCGCCAGGGCGCGGACGGGCTGGTGGTGAAGCTCGCGATCCGCGAGAAGAGCGGCGAGGTCCGCCACGAGACCCTCACCTACCGTCGCAAGCCCTTGTAGCCTCGCGGCGGCGCGCGGCGCATTAGAATGCGCTGATGCAACACGCCGGCCGAAACGTCGCCCTCCTCGCCTGCTGCCAGGCGCTGCTCTTCACCAACAACGTCACGCTCATCAGCCTGAACGGGCTGGCGGGGTTCGCGCTCGCCGACAACAAGATGCTCGCCACGCTCCCGGTCACGGGCTACGTCGTGGGCGCGGCGCTCTCCACCTTCCCCGCCTCGCTGTGGATGAAGCGGGTGGGACGCAGGAACGGCTTCCTCACCGGAACGCTCTTCGGGCTGGCGGGCGGCGCCATCACCACGCTGGCGATCTGGCTATCGAGCTTCTGGACGCTCGTCCTGGGCACGCTCGTGCTCGGCACCTACAACGCCTTCGGACAGTACTACCGCTTCGCCGCGGCAGACGCCACGCCCGTGCACTGGAAGGCGCGCGCCATCTCGCTGGTGATGGCCGGCGGCCTCGTGGGCGGGATCATCGGCCCGGAGATGAGCAAGGTGACGCGCGATCTCGTCCAGCCGACCTTCCTCGCCTCCTACGCCTCCCTCATGGGCTTCTGCCTCGTGACGATGGCGATCCTCGCGGGGCTGCGGATCCCGGATCCGCACGCCGAGGAGGCGCACGGCGCGACCCGGCCCCTGAAGGAAATCATGGCGCAGCCCGTCTTCGTGGTCGCCGTCCTCGTGGGCGCGCTGGGCTACGGCGTGATGAACCTCCTCATGACCTCCACGCCGCTCGCGATGGGCTTCTGCGGGCATCCCTACGCCGCCGCCGCGAGCGTCATCTCCGCGCACGTGATCGCGATGTTCGGCCCGTCCTTCTTCACCGGCTCCCTCATCCACCGCTTCGGCGTGCTCAACGTCATGATGGCGGGCGTGGCCGCGATGTTCGCCTGCGTGGGGATCGCGCTCTCCGGGCAGCAGGTCGTGCACTTCTGGTGGTCGCTCGTGCTGCTGGGCGTGGGCTGGAACTTCATGTACGTGGGCGGCACGACGCTCCTCACCGAGGCCTACCGCCCGGCCGAGAAGGCGAAGACGCAGGGGGCCAACGAGATCCTCGTCTTCTGCACCACGGCCACCTCGTCCTTCACCTCGGGCGTGCTGGTGAATGCCTCGGGCTGGAACACCCTCAACTACGTGGCGCTGCCGTTCCTCGCGATCGCGGGCTCGGCGGCGCTCTGGCTGGCGCTCAGGCGCCGCGCGGCGGCGGCTGCCGCCTGACTCGAAAGGAAGATCGATGAGCGACGAACACGTCTTCGAAGCGACCGTGAGGTGGCCCGCGGATCCCGCGCAGAAGCTGCCGCCGGACCCCGCGTTCTCGCGCAATGCCGTGCTCGGCAGCCCCGGCCACGCCGACGTGCCGGGCTCCTCGCCCACGGTGTTCGGGGGCGACGCCTCGCGCTACAACCCGGAGGAGCTGGTGGCCATGGCGCTCGCGCACTGCCACATGCTGACCTATCTCGCCCTTGCGTCGAAGCGGCGCGTGGCGGTGCTCGCGTACGAGGACCGGGCCACCGTCGTCCTCGCGAAGGACGCGGCCATCGGCAAGATGAAGATCGTCTCGGGCCTGCTGCGCCCGAAGGTCACGGTGGCGAAGGGCACGAACCTCGAGGAGGCGCGCGCCATGCACGCCAAGGCGCACGAGCACTGCTTCGTCGCCAACTCCGTGAACTTCCCCGTGGAGAACGAGCCGGAGATCGTCGAAGCCGGTTAGCGCAATGAAATGGGGTCAGGTTACTTTGCACAAGAAACGTGCAAAGTAACCTGACCCCATTTCACCCTTTCGCGATATCCATGTCCGAAAACGGCGAGCGGGGTCACGCGATCGGCGGATAATGCCGGCATGATCCTCGACCCCGACCAGTGCTACCGGGCTCTCGTCACCCACGATTCCCGCTTCGACGGGCGCTTCTTCGTGGGCGTGGGCACCACCGGCATCTACTGCCGCCCCGTGTGCACGGCGAAGACGCCGCTCGCGCGCAACTGCTCGTTCTTCCCGAGCGCGGCGGCGGCGGAGGCGAAGGGGTTCCGGCCGTGCCTGCGCTGCCGGCCGGAGCTCGCGCCGGGCTATGCCAGCGTCGACGCGAACCTGCGCCTCGCGCAGGCAGCCGCGGGATTGATCGAGGACGGACGCCTCGAGGAGGGGAGCCTCGCGGACCTCGCCGCCCAGCTCGGCGTCACCGACCGGCACCTGCGCCGCGTGTTCCAGGAGCAGTTCGGCGTCTCGCCGGTGGAGTACGCGCAGACGCAGCGCCTGCTGCTCGCCAAACGCCTGCTCACCGACACCGCGATGCCGGTCCTCGACGTGGCGATGGCGAGCGGCTTCTCGAGCCTTCGCCGCTTCAACGACCTCTTCCGCACGCGCTACCGGATGACGCCGGGCGAGCTTCGCCGCAGCGCGCCCTCGCACGGTCCCGCGGACAGGCTTTCCTTCGACCTCGCCTACCGCCCGCCCTACGACTGGCCGGCGATGCTCGCCTTCCTGGACCGGCGCTCGATCGCGGGCGTGGAACGCGTCGACGGCCGCCGCTACCGGCGCAGCGTCCGCCTCGAGCGTGCGGGCCGCGCGCACGCGGGCTGGATCGAGGTCGCGCCGTCGCCACGCAAGTCCGCCCTGCGCGTCACGGCGAGCGCCTCGCTCGCGGGCGCCGTGCCGGTGCTCCTCGCGCGCGTGAAATCGCTCCTCGACCTCGCCTGCCGACCCGACGAGATCGCCGCCGCGCTGGGACCGCTTGCCGAGGCGCATCCGGGCCTTCGCCTGCCCGGCGCCGTCGACGGCTTCGAGATCGCGGCGCGCGCGATCCTGGGACAGCAGGTGACGGTCGCCGCCGCCACGACGATCGCGGGACGATTCGCGA
>JAHCLE010000209.1 GCA_026125445.1 Burkholderiales bacterium | reverse complement strand
CTGCGCACGCCGCTCACCTCCATCCGCGCCTTCTCCGAGATCCTGCACGACAACCCCGACCTCGATCCCGGCGAGCGCCAGCGCTTCCTCGCGCTGGTGATCCGCGAGTCGGAACGTCTGACACGCCTCATCAACCAGGTGCTCGACCTGGCCAAGATCGAGTCCGGCCTGGCGGAATGGCGCACGGCCGAGCTCGACGTGCGCGAGATCGTGCTCGAGGCCATCCACGCGACCAGCGCCATCTTCAAGTCGCGCGGCGTGACGGTCGAGGCGCGGCTCGCCCCGGCGGTTCCGCCCGTGATGGCCGACCGCGACCGCCTCATGCAGGTGCTGCTGAACCTCCTGTCCAACGCGGCCAAGTTCTGCACGCCGGGCACCGGGCGAGTGGAGGTGCGCCTGGAGGGCGACGCCGGCGGCGTGCGCGTCGAGGTGGAGGACAACGGCGTGGGCATCTCGCGCGAGAACCAGGCGCTCATCTTCGAGAAGTTCCGCCAGGTCGGGGACACTCTCACCGAGAAGCCCGCGGGAACGGGCCTGGGGCTGGCGATCTGCCGGAGAATCGTCGGCCACTTCGGCGGGCGCCTGTGGGTGGAGAGCGAGCCGGGCCGCGGCTCCGTGTTCTCCTTCCGCCTTCCCGCCCCGGCGGCCGCCGGCGAGGCCGGCCGGCTGGTGGCCAACGCCTGATGAGGCGGGAACCCGTGGCCAAGCGCGTTCTCATCGCCGAAGACGAGCCCAGCATCCTGGCCTCGCTCGAGTTCCTGATGCGCCGCGCCGGCTACGAGACGAGGAACGCCGCCGACGGCGAGGAGGCGCTGCAGCTCCTGCCGGTTTTCCGGCCGCACCTCGTTCTCCTCGACATCATGCTCCCGCGGCGAAGCGGACTGGACGTCTGCCGCGAGATCCGCGCCGACGCCTCGTTCGCGGGTACCCGCGTCCTCATGCTCACCGCCAAGGGCGGCAACCGCGACCACGAGCGCGGCCTCGAGGCGGGCGCCGACGACTACCTGACCAAGCCCTTCTCCACGCAGGACCTGGTGGCGCGCGCCCAGGCGCTGCTGGCCGACCCCGTCCTGCGCCTCGCTCCCGGCGCCATCCCCCGGGAAGACCCATGAGCTCCCTCCCGCCCGGCCCGTCCTCGCACGAACCCACGGTCTACGTGATCGACGACGACGAGTCGATCCGCGAGCTGCTCTCCTGGCTCATGAAGAGGAACGCCATCCGCGTGGAGGCATTTCCCAACGCCAGGAGCTTCCTCAAGGCCTACCGCCCCGGGGTCCCCGGCTGCCTCGTCCTGGACCTCTACATGCCGGGCATGAGCGGCCTCGACCTGCAGCAGTACCTGAAGGAGGCCGGCATCGAGATGCCGGTGATCTTCCTGTCCGGGCGGGCGGACGTGCCCAAGGCCGTGGCGGCGGTGAAGAGCGGCGCCATCGACTTCATCGAGAAGCCCTTCGACTACCGCAAGATCGTGGAGCTGGTCCGCGAGTGCATCCGGCGCGACGCCGCCGCCCGCGCCGGCCGCGAGGAGGCGAGGCAGCGGGCCGGGCGGCTGGCCACCCTCACCCAGCGCGAGCGCGAGGTCCTCGACCGGGTGATCGCCGGGAAGGTGAACCGCGTGATCGCCGAGGAGATGCAGATCTCCATCAAGACCGTGGAGGCGCACCGCGCCCGGATCATGGAGAAGCTCGCGGTGGATTCCGTGGCCGAACTGGTCCAGGCGGCCCTGGGGGCCAGGGCCCCCGATCGCCCCGGCGGCGGCGGTGCCCCGGGCGGTGCGCCGGGCGGCGCCCCGGCGGGGTAGGGTTAACCCCTATTGCCCAAGCATCGACAGGCGCATTAGCATCCGGCACGTTAAGGAGGAGGGCCACCCAAGAAGAACAAGTCGGCCGCGCCCGGCCAATCCCCGCAAGAGGGAGGGTTGGGCGCGAAATGCCGATGCGGGTCGCGGTGGCGCCCGGCTGTTCCTCCCTATCGGTTTTTCCCGCGACCCGAGCCGTCGAGGCGAGCCCCTGGCCCGCCCCGGCCCTCGACCGGCCCGGACGGAATTTCCGTTCCGAGGACAACGATCAATGAGGAGGAACGCGATGAAGTTGACCCAGTCGCATGTCGACTACTGGCACAAGAACCTCAGGCTGACAGCCGTCCTGCTGGCCATCTGGTTCGTCGTCACCTACTTGATGGCGTGGTTCGCCATCCCCCTGGCCGAGATCAAGATCTTCGGGTGGCCGCTGTCGTTCTACATGGCGGCGCAGGGTTCTCTCATCGTCTACGTGGCCATCATCGGCTACTACGCCAGAACGATGCGCAAGGCCGACATCGAGCACGGCGTGCACGAAGGGGAGGAATAGAGCCATGGCTGCCAGCCAGAAAGAGTTCACTCAGCAGCTCAAGAAGTACTACACCTTCTACACGGGCGGCTTCATCGCCTTCGTCGTCCTGCTCGCCATCGGCGAGAAGCTGGGGATGCCGAACAAGTGGATCGGCTACTGCTTCCTCGTGTTCACGATCCTGCTCTACGCCGGCATCGGCATCATGAGCCGGACGGTCGAGGTGGCCGAGTACTACGTGGCCGGCCGCCGCGTGCCCGCGTTCTTCAACGGCATGGCCACCGGCGCGGACTGGATGAGCGCGGCTTCCTTCATCGGGATGGCCGGCACGCTCTACCTGACCGGCTTCCAGGGCCTGTCCTTCATCATGGGCTGGACCGGCGGCTACGTGCTGGTGGCGCTGCTGCTGGCGCCCTACCTGCGCAAGTTCGGCCAGTTCACGATTCCCGACTTCCTCGGCGCCCGCTACGGCGGCAACATCGTGCGCTCGTTCGGGGTCATCGCCGCGATCCTGTGCTCCTTCACCTACGTGGTGGCGCAGATCTACGGCGTGGGCGTGATCACGAGCCGCTTCACGGGCCTGGAGTTCGGCATCGGCGTGTTCGTGGGCCTCGCGGGCATCCTGGTGTGCTCGTTCCTGGGCGGGATGCGCGCGGTGACGTGGACGCAGGTGGCCCAGTACATCATCCTGATCGTGGCCTACATGATCCCGGTGGTCTGGCTCTCGGTGAAGCACACGGGCGTGCCGGTGCCGCAGCTCGTCTACGGCACGGTGCTCGAGAAGCTGACCGAGCGCGAGAAGGTGCTCACCAACGACCCGAAGGAGCAGGAAGTCCGCAAGATCTTCGCCGACCGCGCCAAGGCGGCCGACGAAAAGATCAAGGCCCTGCCCGCGAGCCTCCAGGCCGAGAAGGACGCCCTCGCCAAGAAGGTCGAGGACCTGAAGGCGGCGAGCGCGCCCAAGCCCGAGATCGACGCCGCCGAGGCCGCCCTCAAGGCGGTGCCGGCGACCGCCGACGCCGCGAAGGCGAAGTGGACGGCCGACAAGGGGGCCGCCGCCGGCCGCACGGGCCCGCCGCTGCAGCACGCCACGCCCTACCCGGGCAAGGACGAGGCGGCGCGGGACACGGCGCGCCTCAACTTCATCGGCGTGGTCTTCTGCATGATGTTCGGCACCGCGGCGCTTCCGCACATCCTGATGCGCTACTACACGACGCCCTCGGTGCACGAGGCGCGCGTCTCGGTGTTCTGGTCGCTGTTCTTCATCTTCCTGCTGTACTTCACGGCGCCCGCCCTGGCGGTGCTGGCGAAGTGGGACGTGTACACCCACGTGGTCGGCACGAAGTTCGCGGAATTGCCGGCATGGGTGAACGCGTGGCAGGCGGTCGACAAGTCCCTGCTCAACATCACCGACATCAACAAGGACGGCATCGTGCAGCTGGCCGAGATCGTGATCGGCGGCGACATCATCGTGCTGGCGACCCCGGAGATCGCTGGCCTGCCGTACGTGATTTCGGGCCTGGTCGCGGCCGGCGGCCTCGCGGCGGCGCTCTCCACCGCCGACGGGCTGCTGCTCACGATCGCCAACGCCCTGTCGCACGACCTGTACTACAAGATGATCAACCCGAACGCCTCGCC
>JAHCLE010000208.1 GCA_026125445.1 Burkholderiales bacterium | reverse complement strand
CGCGATCATCACGCGCTGGCGCTGGCCGCCCGAAAGCTCGTGCGGAAACGCGCCGAGCCGCTTCGCCGCGTTGCGGATGCCCACCAGCTCGAGCAGCTCGAGCGTGCGCTGGCGCGCCGCGCCGCGGCCGAGCTTGCGATGGACGATCAGCACCTCGTTGATCTGCTTCTCGACCGAATGCAGCGGATTGAGCGCGGTGAGCGGCTCCTGGAAGATCATGCCGATCCGGTTGCCGCGGATGCCGCGCAGCACCGGCTCGGGCGCGCCCATCATCTCTTCGCCCTTGAACTTGATGCTGCCCGAGGGATGGCTCGCCGCCGGATAGGGCAGCAGCTGCAGGATCGAGAGCGCGGTGACGGATTTCCCCGAGCCGCTTTCGCCCACCAGGGCCAGCGTTTCGCCGCGCTCGATGCGGAACGAGACGCCCTTCACGGCGTCGAAGCGCGCGTTGCCGGCGCGGAACTGCACCGCGAGGTCTTTCACCTCGAGCAGGGGCGCCGCAGCGTTCATTGGGCGGCCTCCCCCGCCGGCGCGGGCGCCGCGGCGGGCGCCTTGGCGGCGAGCGCGGGATCCACGACCGGGGGGGCGGCCGAGGCGGAGGCGGCCGTGTCGATCACCGCGATCACCTCGCCCGAGGTGACGGTGAGGCCGTCGCCCTTCACGATCCTAGCCAGCACGCCGTCGGCCGGCGCCGGCGTCTCCAGCACGACCTTGTCGGTCTCGATCTCGATCAGGATCTCGTCCATCTCGACCGCCTCGCCGGGCTGCTTCTTCCATTGCAGCAGCGTGGCCTCGGCCACCGACTCCGACAGTTGCGGAACCTTCACGTCAACGATTGCCATGGTTGTCTCTCGCTAGGGTGGGTGCGTCGATGACGGCCGGGCGCTCGCGGCGCCCGCGCAGCCGGCGCCCCGCGCCGATGAGGCCCGGCCCGCCGGGCCGGCCCCATCCGCGGGCCGTCATCCGTCGTTCGTCATTTCGTGAACACGAAGCCCTTGAGCTTGCCGAAGGCCTGGTCGAGCAGGGCCTTCTGCTGCTCCTGGTGCAGGTGTGCGTAGCCGACCGCCGGCGATGCCGACGCGCTGCGCCCGGCGTAGCCGAGCTTCTGGCCGTCCTGCATGTTCTCGTGCACGTAGTGCTGCACGAAGAACCAGGGGCCCTGGTTCTGCGGTTCGTCCTGGCACCACACGACCTCGGTCGCGTTCGGGAAGCGCTTCAGTTCGGCGGCGAAGGCCTTGTGCGGGAACGGGTACAACTGCTCGACGCGCAGGATCGCCACGTCCCAGGCCTTCTTCTCGTCGCGCCGGCGGATCAGGTCGTAGGCGACCTTGCCCGAGCAGGCGATCACCCGCTTGACCTTGTCGGCATCGACTTCGGTGCGGCTCGGCCCGATCACGGTGCGGAACTCGCCCTTCGTGAACTCGGCCAGCGGCGAGGTCGCGTCCTTCGCGCGCAGCAGGCTCTTGGGCGTGAAGATCACCAGCGGCTTGCGGAACTGGCGCACCATCTGGCGGCGCAGCAGGTGGAAGATCTGGCTGGCGCTGGTGGGCTGGCAGATCTGCATGTTGTTGTCGGCCGCCAGCTGCATGAAGCGCTCGATGCGCGCCGAGCTGTGCTCGGGGCCCTGGCCCTCGTAGCCGTGCGGCAGCATCAGCGTCAGGCCGTTGACCCGGCCCCACTTGACCTCGCCCGACGCGATGAACTGGTCGATCACCACCTGCGCGCCGTTGGCGAAGTCGCCGAACTGCGCCTCCCAGAGCACCAGCTCGAAGGGGTTGGCGGTGGCGTAGCCGTACTCGAAGCCGAGCACCGCCTCCTCCGAGAGCAGCGAATCGATCACGAGGAAGCTGCCCTGCCCCTCGCGGATGTGCTGCAGCGGGAGGTACGTGCCCTGGTCGTACTTCTCGCGGTTCTGGTCGTGCAGCACCGCGTGGCGGTGCGCGAACGTGCCGCGGCCGCTGTCCTGGCCCGACAGGCGCACCGGGGTGCCCTCGTCCACGAGCGAGGCGTAGGCGAGGTTCTCCGCCATGCCCCAGTCGAGCGCCGCCTTGCCCTCGCCCATCTCGCGCCGGCCGGCGAGCATGCGCTCGACCGTCGGGTGCAGCTTGAAGTTGGACGGGATGTCGGTGAGGCGCTTCGCGTAGTCCTTGAGCTTGTCGAGGGGCACGGCCGTGTCGGCCGGGCGGCGCCACTCCACGTTCATGTAGGGCGCCCAGTCCACCGCGAGCGAGTGCTTGAGCCCGTAGAGGATCTTGGGGTTGGTGGGCTTGCCCTCGTCGAGCTTGGCGCGGAAGCTGGTCACCAGCTCGTCGGCGAAGCCCGGCGCGATGAGGCCCTCCTTCTCCAGCCGGTCGGCGTAGAGCTTGCGCGTGCCCGGGTGCTGGGCGATGCGCTTGTACATGAGGGGCTGGGTGACGAAGGGCTCGTCCTGCTCGTTGTGGCCCAGGCGCCGGAAGCACACCATGTCGATCACGACGTCCTTCTTGAACGTGGTGCGGTAGTCCAGCGCGATCTTGGCCACCATCGCCACCGCCTCGACGTCGTCGCCGTTCACGTGGAAGACGGGCGCCTCGACCATCTTGGCGATGCCCGTGCAGTAGAGCGAGGAGCGGCTGTCGCGCGTGTCGGAGGTGGTGAAGCCGATCTGGTTGTTCACGATCACGTGCACGGTGCCGCCGGTGCGGTATCCGCGCGTCTGCGAGAGCGCCAGCGTCTCCATCACCACGCCCTGCCCCGCGAAGGCCGCGTCGCCGTGGATGAGCAGCGGCAGCACGGTCTCCCCCTTGAAGTCGCCGCGGCGGTGCTGGCGCGCGCGCACCGAGCCCTCCACCACCGGGTTCACGATCTCCAGGTGCGAGGGGTTGAAGGCGAGCGTGAGGTGCACCGTGCCGCCGGGGGTCTGGATGTCGGACGAGAAGCCCTGGTGGTACTTCACGTCCCCGGAGGCGAGCTCGGCCGCCTTCTTGCCCTCGAACTCGGAGAAGAGGTCGGCCGGGATCTTGCCGAGGTTGTTCACCAGCACGTTCAGGCGCCCGCGGTGCGCCATGCCGATCACCACCTCCTTGGCCCCCTGCGCGCCGGCCTCCTCGATGAGGATGTCGAGCATCGGCACCAGGCTCTCGCCGCCCTCGCCGGAGAAGCGCTTCTGGCCGACGTAGCGCGTGTGCAGGTAGCGCTCCAGTGTCTCGGAGGCGGTGAGGCGCTCGAGGAGGAAGCGCTTCTGCCGCTCGTTGAGGCTCGGGGTGGACAGCGTCCCCTCGAAGCGCTCGCGCAGCCACCGCTTCTCCTCCATCGAGGAGAGGTACATGTACTCCATCCCGATGGTGTCGCAGTAGGTCTTGCGCACGATCGCGACGATCTCGCGCAGGGTCTTCCTCAGGCGCCTGTTGCCGAAGGAGCCCATCGAGAAGACCGTGTCGAGGTCCGCCTCGCCCAGCCCGTAGGTCTCGAGCTCGAGCTCCGGCACGGAGACGTGGTCCATGCGCCTGAGCGGGTCGAGGTTCGAGTAGTGCGAGCCCGTGGTGCGGTGGGCGCGGATGAACATCAGGACCTTCATCTGCTTCTCGTCGTCCGCGGCCACCGAGGTGGGCGCGGCGAGCGGCCCGCGCCGGGCCGCGGCCGCGAAGGCCTCGATCACCGGCGTGTGGGCCACGTCCTTGCCGCCGCCCGAGGCCTGCCACGCGTCGAACTGCGCGCGCCACTCCGGGGCCACGGAGGCGGGATCCCGGAGGTAGCGCTCGTAGAGCTCCTCCACGAACGGCGCGTTGGCGCCGAAGAGCGCGGAGGTGGCTTCGAACTGCTTCATGACGCTGGACATGGAGGCCTCGTGTGGCGGTTCGGCTCGTCAGCCGCGCTTGGCGAGCGGCACGACGTCGCGCTTGACCGCGCCGTTGTAGAGCTGGCGCGGGCGGCCGATCTTGAGCTCGGGGTCCGAGATCATCTCGTTCCACTGCGCGATCCAGCCCAC
>JAHCLE010000207.1 GCA_026125445.1 Burkholderiales bacterium | reverse complement strand
TCGCGGCCGTCCTTCGAGAACTCCTCGTGCACCATGCGGTTGCCTTCCTTGCGCGTGCGCTCGACCCGCCCGCCGGACTCGCGCTCGCCCTGGACGTTGGCCCAGCCCGCGAGCGCCATGAGACCGCCGGCGCCGCCCGTGTCCGTCACTTCCAGCTCGACCTCCTTGCCGGAGCCGTCGCCGTAGCGCGCCTCGGCCTTGGAGACCTGCAGCCCCGCCATGCCGCCCTTCTCCGCGCTCTGGCTCGTGCGCGCGAGCCCCGCGAAGCGCTCGGGAACGAGGGGCTTCAGCTGCTCGATGCCCACCGGCTCGAAGCGCTTGCCGCCGCCCAGCGCGACGCCCAGGCCTTCCATGGCGGCCTGCATCTGCTTCTGCGGGTCGCCGCTCTTCTGCGCGGCCTCCATCTTCTTGCCCGCCTCCTCCATCTTCTTGCCGAAGTCCTCGAGCTTGCCCATCGGCGAGTCCTTGTCGAAGGTGACTGCGGAAGACCCGCCGCCGGACATCGCCCCCATCATGCCCATGCCGCCGCCGGTAAGGGCCATGATGCCGCCGGCCATGAGCGAGATCACGAAGCCGATGACGATGGCGCAGATCACGACGACCGCCGTGTAGCCGATCGACTTCTCCTCCGGGTTCTTCATGAGGCGCGGCAGGCCCAGGTAGAGGAGGTACAGGCCGTAGAGCGAGACCAGCACGCCGATGAGGCCCAGGGCCGGGATGATGCCGAGCACCCCGGCGATCCACGCCGGCGTGTAGGAGTAGACCGCCACCTTCATCGCCTGGGCGGGGTTCTTCTCGCCGCCGAAGGTGGGCGCGAGCGCGTTGATGATGAGCGAGAGGATGAAGATGCCGACGAATGCCATCGCGAAGGAGAAGACGGCCATCGAGATGCCCGCGATGATGGGGATGCGGTACGTGCCCACGAAAGGCATGCTCATCCCCACGATGGAATGGCCCACGAAGCCGCACAGCACGGCGATGCCGGCGAGCGGGGCGACGTAGCCGCCCATCAGGTCTCCCGTGGAGGAGGTCTCCCCGGCGATGACCGGCCATTCGGTCTTCGGGGTGAGCAGGATGTTCTTGACGCGGTCGACGAGACCCATTCCGGATTCTCCCTGGAGGTTGAGTGCGCCTGATCTTCTTCTGGTATCCCGATTCTACGCCGCCGCCCTGCGCGCCGCCGGCGCGTAACAGATTGCGACACGCCGCGGCCCGCGCGGCCCCAGAATCGCGTGCAGGACTTCAGAATGCCCGGGGAGGAAGAATGAGAGCGCGCACATCAACATTTCTCGTCGCCCTAGCGGCGACCGCCCTGGCCGCGTGTTCGGGCGGCGGCGGCGGGGACTCGCCTGCGGCCGCGCCGCCACCCCCCGCGGCGTCCGGCCTCGTCTCCGGCCCCTCGCCCTTCGCGGCGGGCTGCGGCGGGACGAACGGCACCTTGTACGTGAACGCCGAGGTCGAACCCAGCCTGGCCGTGAACCCGGCGAACCCCTCGCACCTGCTCGCCATGTGGCAGCAGGACCGCTGGTCCAACGGCTCGGCGCGCGGCCTGGTCTCGGCGGTTTCGTTCGACGGCGGCGCCACCTGGACGCGGCAGGCGATGGCCTTCTCGCGCTGCGGGGGCGGCACGGCGGCCAATGGCGGCGACTATGACCGGACCACCGACCCCTGGGTCTCCTTCGGGCCCGACGGCACCGCGTGGGCGATGGCGCTTTCCACGACCAGCCCGGACAACGCCATGCTCGTCTCGCGCTCGGCCGACGGCGGCCGCAGCTGGGGCAACGCCGTTGCGCTCATCGCCGAGACGACCCCGTACTTCAACGACAAGAACGCCATCACCGCGGATCCGTTCGACGCCCGCTTCGCCTACGCCACCTGGGACCGCCTCGCCGACACGGGCGGCGGGCCGGCCTACTTCGCGCGCACCGTGAACGCCGGCGCGTCGTGGGAGACCGCGCGCGCGATCTTCGACCCGGGCGCCAACGCCCAGACCATCGGCAACCTCGTCGTGGTCCTCGCCAACGGCACGCTCGTCAACGTCGCGACGAGGATCGACGGGACCCAGTCCGGCCCCCGGAGCGCCTCGGTCATCGCCCTGCGCTCGACGGACCGCGGCGCCACCTGGTCGGCGCCGGTGACCGTCGCCTCCCACCTCGGCATCGGCGCGCGCGACCCGGAGACCGGGACCACGATCCGCGACGGCGCCATCATCCCGAGCGCCGCCGCGGGCCCGGGCGGCTCCCTGCACGTCGCATGGCAGGATTCGCGCTTCTCCGGCGGCGCGCGCGACGGCATCGCCTACTCGCGCTCCCTCGACGGCGGGCTCACCTGGTCGGCGCCGGTGCGGGTGAACCCCGACCCCGCGGTGACCGCCTTCACGCCCAACGTGCACGTGCTGGCCGACGGCACCATCGGCGTGGCGTACTTCGACCTGCGCGACAACACGGCCGATCCCGCGACCCTGCCCACGGGCTACTTCCTGGCGCGCTCGCTCGACGGCACGACGTGGACGGAGACGCGGCTCGCCGCCGCCTTCGACCTCGCCACGGCGCCCAACGCCAACGGCCTCTTCCTCGGCGACTACATGGGGATCGCCGGCTCCGGGTCGGCGTTCCTGTCCCTTTTCGTGCGCACGACGGGCGACCTCACCAACCGCAACGACGTCTTCCTCGTGCGCGCGGCGCCGGGCGCGGCCGCCACGGTGCAGGGAAAGACGGTGACCCCCGAGGGCGCGTGGCCCCGCGCGTGGGTGGCGCAGGCCGCTGCGCCGTTCGAGGTGGGCCCGGCGTGGGCCGCGCGGGTGGACGACGCGATCTCGCGCGCGCTCGCCTCCCGGGGCCGCGCCGCGCCGCCGCGCTAGTCCTCCGACGGCGCCACCGAGCGGATCGTGTAGCCGCCGCTCTTGTCGTCGCGCTCGAGCTCGAGGAGGCCGCGCTCCTCGAGCTCCTCGAGGAGCTGGTTGAAGGAGCGGTAGCCGTAGTAGCTCTCGCTGAAGCCGGGCTTTCGGCGCTTGATGGCCTGCTTCACCATCGAGCCCCAGAGCGTCTCCTCCAGGCCGCGCTCGTCGACGAGGTCGTCGATCGTCTCCAGCACGAGGTCGAAGGCCTCCTGCTTCTTGCCCGCGCCGCCGCCGTTGTCGCGCTCGCGGTCCTTCTCCTTGTCCTTCTCCCTGGCCGGCGCGGCCGCCTTGCCGTCGGCCTTCCGCGCGGGCTGGCGCTTGGGCAGCTCGCGAACCAGGTCGTCGTAGTAGATGAACTCGTCGCAGTTGGCGATGAGGAGGTCCGAGGTGCTCTTCTTCACGCCCACGCCGATCACCGTCTTCGCGTTCTCGCGCAGCTTGGAGACGAGCGGGGAGAAGTCGGAATCGCCGGAGACGATCACGAAGGTGTCCACGTGGCTCTTGGTGTAGCACAGGTCGAGCGCGTCGACGACCATGCGGATGTCGGCCGAGTTCTTGCCCGACATGCGCACGTGCGGGATCTCGATCAGCTCGAAGGAGGCCTGGTGCATGGGCGCCTTGAACTCCTTGTAGCGCTCCCAGTCGCAGTAGGCCTTCTTCACCACGATGCTGCCCTTGACCAGCAGGCGCTCGAGCACCTTGCTGATGTCGAAACGGTCGTACTTCGCCTCGCGCACGCCGAGGGCGACGTTCTCGAAGTCGCAGAAGACGGCGAGGTTGCGGATTTCCGCCATGGTCATCTCCGGGCAATGACCCCTAGCTTACAATGCCGGGATGCCCGCTGCCGAATGCGACAACCTGATCGAGATCCGCGACCTCCACTTCGCCTACGGCCGGCGCAAGGTGCTGGAGGGGCTGGAGCTCGACATCCCGCGCGGCCGCGTGGTGGCCATCCTGGGCGCGAGCGGCTGCGGCAAGTCCACGCTGCTTCAGCTCATCGGCGGGGCGCTGCGGCCCGCGCGCGGCACCGTCAAGGTGTGCGGCCAGGACGTGCACGCGCTCGACCACGA
>JAHCLE010000206.1 GCA_026125445.1 Burkholderiales bacterium | reverse complement strand
GCGATGACGCCCTTCGCGGCCGTGCGGAATTCCTCCGCGCGGACCTCGTCGATGGTGAGGCGGATGAGCTTGTAGCAGCTCTCGACCGCGGCGAGGTAATCCTCGCGGCTGTGCCCCGATTCCTCGATCTTCTTCACCACCTTGGCGGCCTTGTCGCCGAGGATCGACTCCGCGGTCGCCACGAGCCCGCTGAGGATCGCGTGCGAATTGGCGGCGGCGGCCGCCCCCCCCGGCCCCGTCGGCGGGCCGCCGTGACCGACCGGCGAGACGAGCCCGCGCGCGACCAGCTCGCGCAGGGCCGCCGGAAAGTCGGGGATGATGGCCCCGCGCTGCTCGAGCTTCGCGACCGTGGACCGGCCGTCGACGAGGATCAGCGCGTGGCGCAGGTGCCGCGGCAGGTCGTGGTCCTGCCGCGCCAGCGCCTCGGCGCCCTGGGGCGTCTTGGCGAGGATGACCTGGGAGTCCATCGCGCTAGGCCGACAGCTCTTCGATGATGCGGTAGATGAGCTTCACCGTGATCACGACGTAGATGGCGCCGAACAGGAAGATCAGCGACACGATCACGTTCATGAGGATCGGCGGCAGCATCCCGAAGAAGGGCGTGACGAGGTAGCCGAGCGTGAAGAGGAAGACCAGCGCCGTGAGGGTCTTCCACGTGCTTCCGACCACCCCGCCGGGGACGTTCTTGCGCAGCGAGAGCACGAGCCACAGGCAGTAGAACATGACCAGGATGGCCAGCACGCTGATGACGATGCTGATGTCGAACTTCATGGACCTTTTTCTCCTTTTCTTGGATCCGTCGGAACGGGCGGCGATCGTGTCGCCGCCCTAGCGCCTTGTGCTACTTTGCCTCGACTCCTCCCTGCCGGATTTGCTTTGGATTAAACCCCCCCTACGCGCCTGGAATTTCAGGCGTAATCCGGCTCAATACCCCCCCTTGCCGTAAGGCTGCGGCAGGCCGGCGACCTTGCACCCCTGCTTCGCCGGGCCCATCGGGAAGAGGTCGTAGAGCGACTTCGAGTCGCAACCCGGCAGGACATCCTGCAAGTCCTTGACCATGTTGCGGAAATTCGGCGTGTGCCCATTGTCGCGGTACTGCTCCCGCAGGAAGTTGATCACCTTCCAGTGGTCCTCGCCGAGCGCGATGCCCTCGGCCGCCGCGATGACCTGCACCGCCTCCTCGCTGTAGTCGGCCTCTTTCAGGTAGCCGTCCGCGTCCGTTTCCTTCTCGATGCCGCCGATCACGTATCCCATGCATTTCCCCTGTCGTCGTTGCGGGCCCGCTTCGGGGCCCTTGTCCGGATTCGTCGCCGATGCCTCGCCTAGTGGCCGCCCCCGATGATGCCGGAAGCCGCCAGCACGATCACCAGCACCTCCATCCCGCAGATGGCGAAGAGCATGCGCTGCCCCGACCGCCAGTAGATGGGCATCACCGCGAGCAGGCACGGCACGGAGCAGAAGGCCAGCGTCACGATGCCCAGCAGCGTGAGGATGTCCGCGTGCCGCAGCCTCGCGGTCCATCCCCAGCCGGCCTCGAGCCGCGCGAGCTCGAGGAAGTCGCCGGAAGGCAGGTGCCACAGGTCCGGCAGCCTCTCGTGCGGCACGTGCGGATCGACCACGCCCAGCATGTAGATGCCGAACAGGACGACCAGCATCCCGAGGCCTGCGTTGGTCCCGATGGCGAGAAGGCGCGCATAGCGCGCCTGGTCGGGGGCCACCTGCTCCGTCCCGCTCACCCTCGCCTCACTGCGGGCAGGCGTTGGTCTCGCCCGGGACCTTGCCCACGAGGAGCAGGAAGGCCTCGAACGGACCCATGTTGCCCATCGCCTCGCCCATCGGGCCCTCGAAGCTCAGGCGCCCGAACATCATGGCGCGCATCGGGCCGTACTCGCCCTTGCCCATCTCGATCCAGCGCCTCGTGTCGGCCGTCATGGCGTAGTCGACGTCGAGGTCGAGCCTGGCGGTGGAAAGCCCGCCCGAGACGCAGAACGCCTTGCCGTCCCTGGCCGCGATGCGCACCTCCACCTTCTGGCTGGACTTGCAGTCCTTGCGCGCAACCTGCAGCGCCTTGTAGCCGCGCTTCTTGTCGTTGGCCGCCCAGCCGGTCTCGTACAGGTCCTTCGTCAGGGTGGCGTCGGCGTTCCAGGCCGTGCAGGCGGCCTTCGCCCACTCCTCGGACATCAGCGGGGCCGCGGTCGCGGTCCCCGCCAGGGCCGCCAGGGCGGCCGCCAGCATCCATCGATTCGCACGCATGTTCGCTCTCCTTTTTTCCGTCGTGAAGTTGAAGCCGTGGTTCAGTTCCAGATTCCCAGTCCCTTGAGCAGCGCGCGCAGCCCCGCGAAGGCGAGGAGCGCGAGGACCAGCTTTCGCACGGTGGCCGCGGGCAGCACCTTGAGGAGCTTTGCCCCGATCTTGGCGCCCAGCATCATCCCGATCACCGAGGGCACGGCGATCATGGGGAGCACCGCCCCCTTGTGCAGGTAGACCCAGGCCGCGGAGCTGTCGACCAGGGACAGGATGAAGCTCGATGTGCCCGCCGAAACCTTGAGCGGCGCGCCCATGAGGAGGTTCAGCGCCGGCAGGTTGGCCCAGCCCGCCCCCAGCCCGAACATCCCGGCCAGGATCCCGATGCCGAAGAAGACCGCGAGCCCGACCGGCGTGCGGTGCACCTGCCAGGCGATGTCGCGCCCCGTGGCCGGGTCGTGCAGCACGCCATGCATGCCGAGTGCGGCTGAAATGGGGTCGGGCCTGGCCACCTCCGGGAATTCGGAGCGCCGCGCCGCCGCCATCAGGGCGACGATCCCGAGAATGGTGAGGCCGAGCGCGACCTGCACGACCTTCGTCGGCAGGGCGAGGCCCATCATCGCGCCCAGGATCGAGCTCGCGGAGGCGACGACCGCCAGCGGAAGCGCGAGGCGCAGGTTCGCGAGCCCCGAGCGCAGCAGCGCCGGCCCGGCCGACAGCGCGCTCGCGAGCGCCACGAGCAGCCCCGCGCCGCGGACGAAATCGAGGTGGAAGGGGAAGAACCCGCCCACGATGGGGACGAAGAGCACGCCGCCACCGACTCCCGCGGGCACCGCCACGATGCCGAGGAAGAAGCACACCACGAAGAGAATGAGCGGCCACGCCCACCACGGCAGGTCGGCGCCGGGGCTTCCCGGCGCGCCGGCCGCGAGCGCCGACTCCGGCGCCGCGAGGAGAAGCGCCGCAGCCGCGGCCAGCGGGAGCAGTCGCCTCACGTGCGCTTGCCTCCCGCCCGGTAGGCGAGGTCCGCGGGGGCGGCGGCCATCCCGGGATAGGGTTGCATCGAAGGACCTTCCGGCGCCACGGTGCCCTCCTCGCCCGGCGCCGCCTTGCGGATGCGCACGCGCACGTCGTACCACGCCGCCTGGCCGGTCAGGGGATCGGAATTGGAGAACCGGGCCCCGTCCGCGTCCGCCGGCAGCTCGTCGCTGATGAGGCCATTGATCAGGAATCCGCGCCGGGCTTCGTCGGAAGCCGGCGCGAGGCTCCAGGCGCCGGGCGCCTTGCCGATCGCGTTCCAGGTCCAGACGGTGCCGGGCTCGACCGCCTCCGACAGGCGGGCCACGCAGCGCACCTTGCCCCACGTCGATTCCACCCAGATCCAGTCGCCGTCGCCGATGCCCTGCGCGGCGGCGGCGGCGGGGTTCACGAAGAGGCTGTTGTGGCCGTGGATCTGCCGCAGCCAGGCGTTCTGCGAGTCCCACGAGTGGTACATCGCCATCGGCCGCTGGGTGACCGCGGAGAGCGGGAAGCGGACCTTGTCGGTCGCCTGCGCCTCGAGGGGCTCGTAGTAGAACGGCAGCGGATCGAAGAAGGCGTCGACGCGCTTGCGAAGCCGCTCCGGCGGCTGGCGCGACATCCCCCTTCCGCGGGCGGCGAGGCGGAACTTCTGCAGCACCTCGGAATAGAGGTGGATGAGGATGGGCTCGTCGTAGCGGGTGATGCGGTTCCGC
>JAHCLE010000205.1 GCA_026125445.1 Burkholderiales bacterium | reverse complement strand
CTAGGCCCGGTCGCCGACACGCTCGCCCAGCAGCCCCGAGGGCCGGAAGACGAGCACGAGGATGAGGACGATGAACGCGTACACGTCCTTGTAGTTGGAGCCGAAGAGGCTCGACTCCGGGCTCGCCGCGCACACCTCCGAGAAGCCGGGCAGGAAGCGGTCGAGCGTGCACACGTTCGTGAAGTCGCCCACGTAGCCCGCGCCGAGGGCCTCGATCAGGCCCATGAGGATTCCGCCGAGCACGGCGCCCGCGAGGTTGCCGATGCCGCCCAGCACCGCCGCGCTGAAGGCCTTCAGCCCCAGCAGGAACCCCATCTGGTAGTGCGCGATGCCGTAGTAGGTGCCGACCATGGCGCCCGCGACCGCTCCCAGCGCCGCGCCGATCACGAAGGTGGCGGAGATCACGCGGTTGATGTCGATGCCCATGAGGCCGGCCACCAGCGGGTTCTGCGAGGTCGCGCGCATCGCGATGCCCAGCCGCGTGCGGTAGACGAGGAAGAGCAGCCCCGCCATCATCGCCACCGAGGTCGCGATGATCGCGAGCTGGACGTTGGAGATGGCCGCGCTCGTCTCCGAGGCGCCGAGGTGGAAGAGCCTCAACTCGATGATCTGCGGGAAGGCGATGATGTTGCGGCTCCAGACCAGCAGCGCCAGGTGCTGCAGCACGATGGACACGCCGATCGCCGTGATGAGGGGGGCGAGTCGCGGCGCGTTCCTGAGCGGCCGGTAGGCGGCGCGCTCGATCACGTAGCCCACGGCCATGCACACGGGCACCGCGGCGGCGATCCCCGCGCCCACGACGACGAAGGGCGGCAGCCCGGTGGGCGCCAGGGCCACGATCACCGAGAAGGCGACCATGCAGCCGATCATCACGACCTCGCCGTGCGCGAAGTTGATCAGCTGCACGATGCCGTAGACCATCGTGTAGCCCAGGGCCACGACCGCGTACACGCTGCCGAGCGTGAGGCCGTTCACGACTTGCTGCAGGAAGGTGTCCACGGGGTCTTGCCTGGGCGGGTGGCGCTTCCCGCGCATTCTACGGAAAATGTACCCGCTGGGCCCTTGCCATGAGTTCCCCCGATCCCGTCCCGAAGCCCGCTGCGCTCCGGCGCGCCCTGGCGATCGCCGCGCTCCTCTTCCTGGGCGACGGCGTGTGGATCGCGCAGGGCGTCCTCTCGATGCTGGTCGCCCTCTGGGCGGTGTTCCTGGGGCTGCCGGTGGCGCTGCTGGCCCGCAAGTACGCCGGCGCGAGGGTCCGGCGCCTGGCGGCGTTGGGCATCTACCTGCTGGCCGCGGTTGCGGTATGGACCTGGATCGGGACGAACAACGGCATCGCGAGGGAGCGGGCCGAAGGGGTGATCGCCGCGGTCAAGGCGTTCCGCGCGGACACGGGCCGCTATCCGGCCTCGCTCGATGAGCTCGTTCCCCGCTACCTGCCCGAGGTGCCGCGCGCCAAGTACACGCTGGCATTCCACGAGTTCACTTACCGGTCCTCGGGCAACGATGCGTGGCTCTACTACGTCGCGCTGCCGCCCTTCGGACGCCCGACGTACGCCTTTTCGTCGGGCAAATGGGGCTACCTCGACTGAGGGTTTGCGAAAAAAAAACGGCACCGTCTCCGGTGCCGCTTTCGAGGCGATGTTGCGCTCTTACTTCTTCTTCTCGTCCTTCTTCGCTTCTTCCTTCGGGGCGCCGCTCGCCGGGGCCGCGGTCGGGGCGGCCGGGGGCATGGCGGCGCCACCGGCGGCCGGCGCGGGGGCGGGCGCGGCGGCGGGCGGGGCGAACGGCGTCGACACGCCGCCCTTCACGATGGCCACCGGGGCGATCTTGCCGTCCTTGCCCATGCGGAAGATGGTCATCTCGGCGTCCTTGCGGTCGCCCTTGGCGTCGAACTCGACCTTGCCCGTGGCGCCCTGGAACGAGATGTTGAACATCTCGGGCGTGAACTTGGCGGGATCGACGGAGTTGGCCTTCTTCATGGCCTCGATGATCGCCATGGCGCCGTCGTAGAAGTACGGGGCGTACTGCTTGATCTCGCCGTACTTCGCCTTGAAGGCGTCCTGGAAGTCCTTGCTGGCGGCCACGGCCGGAAGCCCCGCCTGCGAACAGGCCATGCCCTCGGAGGCCGCCCCGGCGAGCTTGGACATCTCGTCCGTGCAGGCGCCGTCGCCGAAGGCGAAGACGGCCTTGATCCCGAGCTCGCGCGCCTGCTTGAGCATCGGGCCGCCCGTGGCGTCCATGCCGCCATGGAAGACGACGTCCGGGTTCTTGGCCTTGATCTTGGTGAGGATCGCCTTGAAGTCGGTTTCCTTGTCCGTCGTGCGCTCGCGGCTCACGATCGCGACCTTCGCGCCCTTGAGCGCCTTCTCGACCTCGTTGGCCAGCCCCTCGCCGTAGGCGGTCTTGTCGTCGACGATGGCGACCTTCTTGCCCTTCAGCTCGCCGGCGATGTAGGCGGCGATGGCCGGGCCCTGCTGGTCGTCGCGGCCCACCGTGCGGAACACCGTCTTCAGGCCGCGCTCGGTGAGGGTGGGGTTGGTGGCCGAGCCGGAGATCACGGGGATGCCGGCCTTGTTGTAGATCTCGGAGGCGGGGATGGTCACTCCGGAGTTCAGGTGCCCGACGACGGCGGCGACCTTGGCGTCCACGAGCTTCTGCGCGACGGTGGTGCCCGTCTTCGGGTCGGCCTGGTCGTCCTCGCTCATCATCTTGAAGGTGACGGGCTTGCCGTCGATGACGAGCTTCTTCGCGTTGGCCTGCTCGATGGCGAGCGCGACGCCGTTCTCGTCGTCCTTGCCCAGGTGCGCGATGGAGCCCGTGAGCGGGCCCGCGTGCGCGATGGTGACGGTGACGCCGGCCGGCGCCTCGGCCTTCGGGGCGGGCTTGGGCTCTTCCTTGCCGCAGGCAGCAACGCCCAATGCGACGGCGACGGCCAGGGCGAGCTTGGTGGGACGGTTCATGGAGGGATCTCCTGGTGGAGTGATGGGGGAGGGGGACCGGAAGCGGTTGAAGGGCGGAATTATAGGACCAAGCCAAACGAAAAAGCCGGCGCGGGGCCGGCTTTTCGTTGTAAGCGGGTGCTTACACAATTACTTGATGGACAGGATCCACTTGACCAGCGTCTGGACGTCGGCGTCCTTGACGTTGGCGTTCGGGGGCATCGGGACCTGGCCCCACGTGCCCACGCCGCCCTTCTTGACCTTCTCGATCAGCATGGCTTCGGCCTTGGCGTTGCCCTTGTACTTGGCGGCGACGTCCTTGTAGGAGGGGCCGACGAGCTTCTTGTCTACGGCGTGGCAGGCGGTGCAGGCCGACTTGGTGGCGAGCTCCAGGCTGGCCATGGCGGGGGCGGCCGTGAAGGCGAGGCCGAGGGCGGCGATGATGAGACCGGACTTCTTCATTCAGGAATCTCCTTGAGCGGAACGGTTTGGTTGGGCGCGGAACCGACGATTTTCGGGGCTTTCAGCGTTTCGCGCAATTGCCCCGGATGGGTTATGGGAGCCAAGCATGTAACGCCCCGGCAGACCCAGGCGTTGACCGCCGGGCCGGCCGGCTTGGCGAGCGGCGGGGGCAGGGACCGGCCGCCCCCGGGCACGAACAGGGCCAGGGTGTCCGGGAGGTAGTCCCGGCGCAGGGCCTCGCGCCAGGGGCCGAAGCCGGCTTCCGGGCCGTTCACGATGACCGTGGTGGGCGGGGAAAGCACTTCCTCCAGCGCCACGAGCAGGCTCCCGAACCCGGCGGGGCTGCGCTCCAGGGCCGGCCAGAAGAGCGCCAGGGTGCCCTCGGCGGCCGCCTGGAAACGCGTTTCCCCGGAAAGGTACGCGAGCCGGTTGAGGGCCCAGGCCGCCACGCCGTTGCCCGAGGGGGTGGCGTTGTCGTGGCCGGGCTTGGGGCGCTGGATGAGGCGCTCGTGGTCGTGGGAGGTGAAGAAGAACCCGCCGGCGGCATCGTCGCGGAACCTCTCGAGGAGGGCGTCGCCCAGGGCCTCGGCCCAGGCGAGGTCTTCCTCGCGGAAATCCGCCTGCAGCACCTCGAGCAGCGCCGCCAGCAGGAAGGCGT
>JAHCLE010000204.1 GCA_026125445.1 Burkholderiales bacterium | reverse complement strand
CCCGGCGCGGCGCGCGCCACCAGCGCCTCGGCGGCCACCTGCACGTCGTCCTGCGCCACGCCGACCTGCACGAGGAAGTGGTCGCTCCTCACGTCGAGGTCGGCGTCGAAGGCGTTGGCCGAGCCCTTCTTCGCGCGGGCCTTGAGGTCGGCGCGGTCCTTGAAGGGCTTCGCCTGCCGCGAGGCGACGAGATCGCGCACTTCCTCGCGGCCGAGTTCCGGCAGGATGGCCGCGATCACCTCCGCCGGCGCGGTGTTGGCGTTCACCGCCGTGCGCACGGGCAGCGCGGTCACGAAGGGCCGCAGGCGTGCGACCGTCTTCGCGTCGAAGCCGCGGATGGCGTAGAGCTCCTCCACCTGCGCCATGGGGCGGTTGGCGGCGCGGTAGGGCCGCGGGAGCGACAGGTAGTAGGCGTCCTCCGCGCCCCCGTTGCCCGCGATGTCGGCATCGCCGTCCACCCAGTCGAGGACCGCCAGGGCGAGACCGGGATCGAGCCCCAGGGAATCCAGGAGCCGCGTGAGGACCTGCACGTCGGCGTCGCTTCGCCGCCCCTCCTTCACGAGGTTGTTGAGGTTGTAGCGCGCCTGCTGGTCGGAGATGGCGCCGCTCACGAGGGCGCGCTCCACCGGCAGTCCCGCCAGCGGACGGGCCCAGGCCTCGCCGAGGGAATCCACGGTGCCCGAGCGCGCGTCCTCGGCGAGGATGCCGCGCGCCCAGTCGAGGCCGGCCTGCGCGAAGAGGTCGGCCTGCGCGCGCGAGGCGACGAGCGCCGTCTGGTTGAGCGTGGCCGATTGCTGCGCGAGCATCCACGCCGCCGTGGAGGCGGCGACCGCCACCACCAGGATCGCCGTCACCACCGCCACGCCGCGCTCCGTCGATCGCCTCACCGCGGCACCTCCACGATGCGCACGATCTTCTCGCCGCCGCCCAGCTCCACGGTCATCTCCACCGCGAGCGGCGTGCCCTGCGTGGCCGGCAGCGCCCAGTCGCGGCGCCAGTCGAGGTTGCGGTCGAGGAAGCGGAAGGCGAGCGAGCGCACGTCCTCGAGCACCGGGAGGGACTCCACCTGCGCGCGCGGAGCGGCATCGACGGCGGGCCAGGCCAGGCGCTCCACGCGGCCCTCGGCCAGCCGGTAGCCCACGCGCTGCGGGGCGGCCAGCACGTTGGCGTAGAGGGAGGCCCCCGCGCGCGTGACCGCGAGCCCCGTGCCGGTGGCGCCCCCGAGGTCCAGGTTCGAGGAGATGGGCGCCTGCGCGGTGCCGGACGGGCCCACGGCCGGGCGGTCCAGCGCCGCCTGCACGTCGCGCTCGAAGCGGCCCACGAAGAGGGCGAGGTCGCGCCACTTGCGCGAGTCGCGGTCGAGGCTCTCGCGGCTGTCCATCATGACGGCGAGCCCGCGGTAGGCGAAGGCCGCCAGCAGCGCGAAGATGGCGAGCGCCACGAGGAGCTCGACCAGCGTGAAGGCGCGCTCGTTTTTCACGGGCGCACCAGGAAGGCGACCTGCGTGGCGAGCACGCGGCGCGGGTCGGAGGCCTCGGCGACCGTGAGCTCCAGGCGCCGGATGGCGGGATTGGGGGTCTCGACGACGGTTTCCTGCAGCACGAGGGCGAGGCCGCCCTGTTCGACGTTGGAAGTCGTCGTCGCGGCGGGCGGGAAGACGCGCCGGGCGCGAAGCTCGGCCACGCGGTTGCCGGCCGTCCAGGTGGCGAGCAGGCGCACGCGCGTCTCGCGCGCCCCGTCGGTGGCGAGGCTCGCCGCGCGCGTGGTGGCGGCGAGCGCCACCGCCAGGATGGCGAGCGCCACCAGGATCTCCACCAGCGTGAAGGCGCGAAGCCGCCTCATCGCACGAGGGCCCGCACGGACCCGGCCGCGTCGCCCTCCACCGCCTTCGGACGCCCGCGCACCTCGAGCGCCACGCGGAAGGGGACGCCCAGGCCGTCGGGCAGGAAGACGAGGAACTCGCGCGCGTCGACCTCGCGTCCGTCGATGGCGAGCGAGAGCACGCGCACGCCGTCGGGCAGGCGCCGCTCGCGTCCCGGGACCGGGCTCCACGAGCGGTCGGAGGCGAGCCGCAGCACCTGCACCCGGCCGTCGGCGAGCGAGACCGCCGTGGGCCGGCCGCCGAACCAGGCGTCGTCGCGCGCGCCTTCGAGGTCGAGCGCGAGGAGGGAAGTCTCGCGGCGCGCGACCTCCTCGTCGCTGGGCAGCAGGTTCACGGCCGCGAGCGCGAGCACGATGCCCGCGATGGCGACCACCACGAGGATCTCGACGAGGGTGAAGCCCCTAGTCCCAGTTCCCGATATCCGCGCCACTGCCGTCGCCTCCGCGCGTTCGGTCGGCCCCGAGGCTGAAGACGTCGATCTCGCCCTTCACGCCCGGGTTGAGGTACTGGTAGTCGCTGCCCCACGGGTCCTTGGGCAGGCGCTCGAGGTAGCCGCCCTGCTTCCAGTTGTTGGGGACGGGGGCGCTCGCCGGCTTCTGCACCAGCGCCGCGAGCCCCTGGTCGGTGGCGGGGTAGAAGCCGTTGTCGAGGCGGTAGAGCTTGAGCGCCTGGACGATGGCCGCGACGTCGGCCCGGGCGGCCACGCGCTTGGCCTCGTCGGGACGGTCCATGACGCGCGGCACGATGATGGCGGCGAGGATCCCCAGGATCGCGACGACCACGAGGATCTCGATGAGGGTGAAGGCGGATTGGCGTTTCATCGTCCGACGAGCTGGTTGAGGTTGAGGATGGGAAGCAGGATGGCGAGCACGATGGCCAGCACGAGCACCCCCATGGCGACGATGAGCGCGGGCTCGAAGATGGCCACGGCCGCGGAAAGGCGCGTGGAGAGGTCGGCCTGCTGCTGGCGCGCGGCGCGCTCGAGCGACTCGTCCAGCCGCCCCGTGGCCTCGCCCCCGGCGATGAGGTGGACCATCACGGGCGGGAAGGCGGCGGTGGCCGCGAGCGCGCGGGAGAGCGGCATGCCCTCGCGCACGCCGCGCGCCGCGGAGGCGAGCGCCTCGCGAAGCGGCACGAGCGTCATCACGCCTTCGCCCGCCTCCAGCGCGGCGAGGATGGGCACGCGGCTTCCCACGAGGATGGAGAGGGTGGCCGCGAGCCGCGTGGCGTCGAGCTGGCGGAGCACCTTGCCCGCGAGGGGGACGGAGAGCAGGAAGCGGTGGATCCTGGCCCGGGGCTGCGGGCGCCCGAGCGCGACCTTCAGCGCCACGCCCGCGGCCACGGCGAGCGCGATCCAGCCCGGCCAGGTGAGCTGCAGGAACGACGAGAGCGCGATGAGCGCGCGCGTGAGGAGCGGCAGCGCCTCCTTCGCGTGGCTGTAGACCTGCACCACCTGCGGCACGACGTAGACGAGGAGCGCGCCCATCACCAGGAGCGACACGCCCATCACGATGGCCGGGTAGACGAGCGCGAGCGCCAGGCGCGCGCGCATGGCGTGGCGTTCCTCGAAGTAGTCCGCCAGCTTCGCGAGCACGCGCGGCAGCTGCCCCGAGGCCTCGCCCGCGGCCACCAGCGTGCGGTAGAGCTCGGGAAAGACGCCGGGAAAGCCCTCGAGCGCCTTGGCGATGGTGGAGCCCGCCACCACCTCGCCGCGCACGGCCGCGAGCACCTGGCGCTCGCGCTCGCCCTCGGCCTGCTCGATGAGGGCGTTGAAGGCCTGCTCGACGGTGAGCCCCGCCTCGATGAGGGAGGCGAGCCCGCGCGTGAGCCGCGTGAGTTCCCCCGAGGAAAGCGAGAGCGCGCGCAGCCGGGACCCGCCGGCCGGGTCGTTGGCGGCGATGACCTCGACCTTGTGCGGCGTCAGCCCCTGGTCGCGAAGCGCGGAACGCGCCTGGCGCGCGCTGTCGGCCTCCAGCACGCCGCGGTGCAGCTTGCCGTCGATCGAGTAGGCCTGGTAGCGGAACCCGGGCATCTAGGTGCGGGTGACCCGCAGGACCTCGTCCAGCGAGGTCACCCCCTCGCGAACCCAGCGCAGCCCGTCCTCGCGCAGCCGCACCATCCCGCGCGCAGCCGCTCCCTCGCGGATCTCGCGCTCGGCCGCGGTGTCGTGCACGAGCTTT
>JAHCLE010000203.1 GCA_026125445.1 Burkholderiales bacterium | reverse complement strand
GGCGGCGAGAACATCTCCTCGCAGGAGGTGGAGGACGTCCTCTACGGCCACCCCGCGGTGATGCTCGCGGCGGTCGTGGCGCAGCCCGACCCGAAGTGGGGCGAGACGCCCTGCGCCTTCATCGAGCTCAAGGACGGCGCGAGCACCACGGAGGAGGAGATCGTCGAGTACTGCAAGTCGCGCATGGCGCGGTTCAAGATCCCGAAGAAGGTCGTCTTCGGGCCGCTGCCCAAGACCTCCACGGGCAAGATCCAGAAGTTCCTGCTGCGCGAGCGGGCGAAGTCCCGCAGCGCCATCGAGTGACGCGACCGGGGGATGGGGAACCGCAGATGAACGCAGATGAACGCAGATGTTTTGTCGTGGTGTGGGCCATGTCGTACAGGGGGGCGGACGATGGCCCGAGGCACCGTCTCGCACCTCCCGATGAATATCTGCGTTCATCTGCGTTCATCTGCGGTTCCCCCGCCTCCCGCCTGCCATGACCACCATGCGTGAAGGATCGGTGAAGTGCCTGGGAAATCGCGGCTTCCACCGCATGCGCTGGGTGGAGTGGGGCGATCGCGCCAACCCGCGCGTGCTCGTGTGCGTGCACGGCCTCACGCGCTGCGGGCGCGACTTCGACTACCTCGCCGAGCGCCTGGCCGACGACTACCGCGTGCTCTGCCCCGACATCGTCGGGCGCGGGCGAAGCGACTGGCTTGCCGACAAGAACGACTACGGCTACCCGCAGTACCTCTCGGACCTCGCCGCCATGCTCGCGGCCGCCGGCACCGAGTCCGTCGACTGGCTGGGAACCTCGATGGGCGGCATCCTCGGCATGATGCTCGCCGCCCAGCCGCGAACTCCGGTGGGCAGGCTGGTGCTGAACGACGTGGGCTGCGTCGTTCCCAAGGCGGCGCTCGAGCGCATCGCGACCTACGTGGGGCGCGACGTCGCCTTCGAGTCCCTCGACGCGCTCGAGGCGGCGATGCGCTCGGTGAGCCCGTTCGGCAAGCTCACGCCCGCACAGTGGAGGCACCTCGCCATCCACGTGGCGCGCCGCGACGAGGCCGGCCTGTGGCGCTTCCGCTACGACCCCGGGATCGCGGTCCCCTTCAAGGCGGCGGCCCCGTACGCGGACGTCGACCTGCGGCCCATCTGGCAGGCCTTGCGCGGCCCGGTGCTGGTGCTGCACGGCGAGCAGTCGGACCTCCTCACCGCGGACATCTACCGCGAGATGGTCGCGCGCCCCGGGACGGAGGGCCTCGTCGTTCCCGACACGGGCCACGCGCCGGCGCTGATGGACGCGGCGCTGGTGGCCGCGGTGCGCTCCTTCCTGCTGGCCTGAGGGCCCGCCGTTGGCGCCGGCGCGCGACTTCGACGCGGCCATCGTGGGGGCGGGCCACAACGGCCTCGCCTGCGCCTGCTATCTCGCCGCCGCCGGGCTGCGGATCGGGGTCTTCGAGCGCCGCGAGGTGGTGGGCGGCGCCGCGGTGACGGAGGAGTTCCACCCGGGATTCCGCAACTCGGCCGCGGCCTACACGGTGAGCCTGCTCAATCCGAAGGTGATCGCGGACCTGCGCCTGGCCGAGCGCGGGCTTCGCATCGTCGAGCGCCCGTTCTCGAACTTCCTGCCCACCGCGGACGGCGGCTACCTCAAGGCCGGCGGCGGGCTGGAGGCCACGCAGCGCGAGATCGCGAAGTTCTCGGCGCGCGACGCCGCGCGGCTTCCGGACTATTACGATAGGCTGGAGCGCGTGGCCGACGTCCTTCGCGACCTGCTCCTCGAGACTCCGCCGAACGTGGGCGGGGGGATCGCGGAGCTCCTCGGGGCCTGGAAGGCGGCGAGGCGCATCGAGCGCCTTTCCATGGAGGCCCGGCGCGACGTGCTGGATCTCTTCACGACCTCCGCGGCCGACTGGCTGGAGCGGTGGTTCGAGTCCGAGCCCATCAAGGCCTGCTTCGGCTTCGACAGCGTCGTGGGCAATTTCGCGAGCCCGTGGTCGCCGGGCACCGCCTACGTCCTGCTGCACCACGTCTTCGGCGAGGTGAACGGGAAGAAGGGGACGTGGGGGCACGCGGTGGGCGGCATGGGGGCGATCTCGCAGGCGCTGGCCGAGGAGGCGAGGTCGCGCGGCGTGGAGATCCGGACCGGTGTCGCGGTCGAGCGCATCCTCGAGGGCGACGGGCGGGCGGCAGGCCTCGCCCTTTCCGACGGCACCGAGGTGGCGGCGCGCTGCGTGGTGGCGAACGCCAATCCCCGGCTCGTCGCCAAGCTCGCGGGCGGGGACGGCTGGCCCGAGGCGTTCGCGAACTACCAGTGCGAGAGCGCCACCTTCCGCATGAACGTGGCGCTCTCGGAGCTGCCGGACTTCGCCTGCCTGCCGGGCAAGGCGGCCGCGCCGCACCACTCGTCGGGGATCATCCTCGCGCCGTCGCTCGCCTACATGGACCGCGCCCACGCCACGGCCCGGGAGGACGGATGGTCGCGCGAGCCCATCGTGGAGGTGCTGATCCCGAGCACGGTGGACGATTCCCTGGCGCCGCGCGGCGCCCACGTCGCGAGCCTCTTCTGCCAGCACTTCCGCTACGCGCTGCCGGACGGGCGCCGGTGGGACGGCGAGCGCGAGAGGGCGGCCGACGCGGTGATCGACCTCGTCACGCGGCACGCGCCCAACTTCCGGGCGAGCGTGATCGCGCGGCGAATCCTGTCGCCGCTGGACCTGGAGCGCGAGTTCGGGCTGGTGGGGGGCGACATCTTCCACGGCAAGCTCGCGCTCAACCAGCTCTTCAGCGCGCGCCCCGTCCTGGGGCACGGCAACTATCGCCTGCCGCTGCGCGGGCTCTACCTCTGCGGTTCCGGCGCGCACCCCGGCGGGGGCGTCACGGGGGTGCCGGGGCACAACGCCGCGCGCGAGGTGCTGCGCGACTGGCCGCGCGCCCGGCGCTGGCCCCGTGCCTGAGCCGGTGCCGGACGCGGCGAGGCGTCACTTCCAGTCGGGCGGGCGCTTTTCGAGGAAGGCGGCCACGCCTTCCCTTGCCGACGGCGTGGCGAAATTGCAGGAGATGGTCCGGGAGGCGTCGGCGTAGGCCGCGGCCAGCCCCGCCTCGAGCTGGCGGTAGAAGAGGGCCTTGCCCATCGCGAGCGAGTCGCGGGGCTTGGCGAGCAGCTTGTTGGCGAGGTCGCGCGCGGACTCCATGACGCGATCGGGGGGGACGACCCGGTTCACGAGGCCCCAGTCGAGCGCCGTCTCCGCGTCGATGAAATCGCCCGTGAAAAGCATCTCCGCCGCGCGCTTGCGGCCGACGTTGCGGGTGAGGGGCACGGCGGGGGTCGAGCAGAAGAGGCCGAGGTTGATCCCGGAGACGGCGAAGCGCGCGTCGGCGCTCGCCACCGCCAGGTCGCACTGGGCGACCATCTGGCAGCCGGCGGCAGTGGCGAGGCCGTTCACGGCGGCGATCACCGGCTGCGGCAGCGAAACCAGGCGCTGCATCACGGCGCTGCAGCGTCCGAAGAGGGTCTCGACCTCCGCCTGCGAGGGCAGGGCGCGCATCTCCCTGAGGTCGTGGCCGGCGCAGAAGGCGGGCCCGGCGCCGGTGATCACCACCACCCGCACCGTTTCGTCGGCGGCGATCGCGTCGAGGGCCTTCCCGAGGGCCTCGAGGAGGGCTCCCGAGAGCGCGTTGAACTGGCGCGGCCGGTTCAGGGTGAGGAGCGCCACGGCGCCCTCGTCGCGGCGCAGCAACAATTCCGTGCCAGCCTGGGCGATGCCGGGAGAGGCGGTCTCGTTCATGGGCGCTCCGGGACGGCTCGGGAATGCCGAATATTGCTCAGGATTATTGCATTGTTTTCCATGGCAAGACGCTCGCGGGATTGGTTATTGGTCGGATTGCGCCCGGTTGGCGTGAGGGGATACCATAGGCCTTGTTGTCCGAGGGCAGAACGAAGCGGCTACGCCGGCCCGAGTCCGGAAGCCGATCGCTACCGCAGCTCCCTTCCATCGCCACAAGAATGAGAGACGCCATGGAACGACGCGCACGCTGGATGACGACCCTTGCCGCCCTTCTCCTGGCCGCCGGCGCCGCACCCGCGCTGGCCAATCCGGAGACGCTCGAGAGAGCGCGACGACTGCTGGTCGAGAACAATCCGAAGCAGGCCTACATGGAGCTGATCAAGCTCGAGGG
>JAHCLE010000202.1 GCA_026125445.1 Burkholderiales bacterium | reverse complement strand
GGGGAACCGCAGATGAACGCGGATGAACGCAGATGGCTCTAGGCATGGAGGCGACCGTGGCCATTGGCACGCCGCGTAGACATCCCTGAATCATCTGCGTTCATCCGCGTTCATCTGCGGTTCCCTGCATTTTACCTTCGACGCCGTGGTGCCTACTTCTTCTTCGCGGTGGGGTTCAGCGCGGTGATGCGCCCGCTCTCGGTGCCCGCGCCCTCGTCGATGACGGCGTTGATGAGCGTCGGCCGGCGCGAGCGCAGGGCCTCCTCCATCGCGGCGCGAAGCTCCGCCGGGGTCGTGGCCTGCACGCCCACGCCGCCGAAGGCCTCCATGAGCTTCTCGTAGCGCGCACCCTTCACGAACACGAGCGGCGAGGGATCCTTGCCTCCCGTGGGGTTCTTCTCGTCGCCGCGGTAGACGCCGTTGTTGTTGAGGATCACGACGCACACCGGCAGGTCGTAGCGGCAGATCGTCTCGACCTCCATGCCGGAGAACCCGAAGGCGCTGTCGCCCTCGATCGCGATCACCGGCCCGCCGCTCACCACGGCGGCCGCGACGGAAAAGCCCATGCCGATGCCCATCACGCCCCACGTGCCCACGTCCAGGCGCTTCCTCGGCTTGTACATGTCCACGATGCTGCGCGTGAAGTCGAGCGCGTTGGCGCCCTCGTTGACGAGGATGGCGTCCGGGTTGGCCTTGACGATGTCGCGCACCACGTTGAGCGCGCTGTGGAAGTTCATCGGCACCGGGTTCTTCGCGAGCGTCTCGGCCATCTTGGCGACGTTCTTGTTCTTGCGCTCGGCCACCGCATCCAGCCACTCCGCGGGCGGCTTCGGCCAGCCGGCGCCGATCCCGGCCAGCAGCGCCGACACGCACGAGCCGATGTCGCCCACCACCGGGGCGTCGATGCGCACGTTGCTGTCCGCCTCCTGCGGCGAGATGTCGACCTGGATGAAGCGCTGGTTGCCCCACTCCTTGGAGCTCTTGCCGCCCCAGGTCTTGCCCTTGCCGTGCGAGAGCAGCCAGTTCAGGCGCGCGCCCACCAGCACGACCACGTCGGCCTCGGGCAGCACGAACGAGCGGGCGGCGGAGGCGCACTGCGGGTGCGTGTCGGGCAGGATCCCCTTCGCCATGGACATCGGCAGGTAGGGGATGCCGGTCTTCTCGACGAGCGCCCGGATCTCGGCATCGGCCTGCGAATACGCCGCGCCCTTGCCCAGCAGGATGAGGGGACGCTTCGCGCCCTTCAGCAGGTCGAGCGCGCGCTTGACGGCCTCCGGGGCGGGAATCTGGCGCGGCGCCGGGTCGACCACCTTGATGAGCGACCTGCGGCCCGCCTCCGCGTCGACCGCCTGCGGGAAGAGCTTCGCCGGCAGGTCGAGGTAGACGCCTCCCGGGCGGCCGGAGACGGCGGCGCGGATGGCGCGCGCCACGCCGACGCCGATGTCCTCCGCGTGCAGCACGCGGAACGCGGCCTTGCAGAGGGGCCTCGCGATGGCGAGCTGGTCCATCTCCTCGTAGTCGCCCTGCTGCAGGTCGACGATCTCGCGCTCGCTCGAGCCGGAGACGAGGATCATGGGGAAGCAGTTGGTCGTGGCGTTGGCGAGCGCCGTGAGGCCGTTGAGGAAGCCCGGCGCGGACACGGTGAGGCAGATCCCCGGCTTGCCCGTCATGAAGCCCGCGATGGACGCCGCGTAGCCGGCGTTCTGCTCGTGGCGGAAGGAGATCACCCGCATTCCGGCCGCCTGCGCCTTGCGGGTGAGGTCCGTGATCGGGATGCCCGGCAGCCCGAAGATCGTGTCGATGCCGTTGAGCTTGAGCGCGTCGATGACCAGGTGGAAGCCGTCGGTCGTTTCCTGCGCCGGCGCGGCGGCGGCGGCGTGGCCGCCCGGGGCGGTCGAGGCGGCGGTATCGGTGACGGTGGCCATGGTTTCCTCCTCGTGGGGGATGCCCGGCGCGCGCCGGTGGCGTATCGCGCGGGCAGCTTCGGGATGTTCGTCGGCCGCGTCGTCGTGGGGCTCGGCCGCATTGAATCGCGCTAGAATGGTAGGGAACCGCGCAAGCGCACCGCCTTGATGCGGGTCAATTGTCCCCTTCCCCCATGACCCTGCTGGCCAATCACCCCGACCGGGAAGAGATCAGCGCCCAGCTGCGGCGCAACATCGTGCTCCGGCGCCTGGCGGCAAAGGCCTTCGGCGAGCTCGAGCCCGTCCTGGCGATCGTGGACTATCGCAAGGGGGACGTGCTGCTGACCCAGGGCGCCCACGACATGGAGCAGTACTTCGTTCTCGACGGGGTGCTCAAGCGCGTCGTGTCGAATCCCGAGGGCAAGGAGATGATCCTGCGCTTCGCCAAGGAGGACGACATGGAGACGAGCTACGCCGCCTGGCGCCTGCGCACGCCCGCGCCGTACTCCATCCGCGCCGTCACCAAGGCGCGCGTGGCGAAGATGCCCCTGCCCCAGTGGGCCGCCTTCCTGGACGGTCATGCGGAGCTCAAGGAGGACTTCGAGTACGAGGTGATGTTCCTGATGAGCGAGGTGATGGCCCACACCATCACCCTGCACCTGCTCGACGCCCCCGGGCGCGTGCACCGGTTCCTGCGCAAGCATCCCGAGCTCTCCGAGCGCGTGCCGAAGAAGGAGCTGGCCTCGTACCTCAACCTCTCGGCCGAGACGCTCTCGCGCCTGAAGCACGCCGGCAAGATCTGACGGTGGCGCGGCGGCCGCGTCCGCCCTATAGTGTGCCGCAGAGCCCCCGGAGGGCCGCCCGAGAGGAGGCGTACATGCTCGACGAGAACCTGGTGTTCCACAAGACGGAGGCCGGCGCTCGCGAGATCGCCTCCCCGAGCCGCGGCCTTTCGCCCAAGCTGCGCCGCGCCCTGATCCTCGTGGACGGCGCCAAGGCCGTTACCGACCTGGCGCCGATGTTCCGCCCGGGGGAGGTGGAGGCCATCCTCGTCGACCTGCAGTCGCAGGGACTGGTGTCCCTCGCCGGAGGCGAGCTCGCGCCCGTGTCGTCGGCCCCGCCGGCGGCGGCGGCGCCGGCTATCGCGCTCTCCCGGGAGAGGTTCGACGAGATCCGGCAGGCCGCGGTGCGCGAGATCTCGCACCGCCTGGGCCCCAACGGGGACGCCCTCGCGATCAAGGTCGAGCGCTGCCGCACGCCGGAGGAACTGCGCGTCGCCCTGCGCGAGGCCGAGAAGATCCTCGCGAGCTTCCTCGGCGCGGAATACGGGCGGACCTTCGCCCAGAAGATCGGCCGCGACCTGCTCTAGGGCCTACTGGCGGGGCTGCTGCGGGAAGGTCTTCATCCTTCCCGACATCGTGGTGAGCTCGTCCTCGACCCCCGCCGGGCCGGCCAGCGCGCCGACGACCTCGTGGCAGAGCGCGTGCTCGCGGTCGTTGGCCACGATCCCGCGCAGCAGGATCCTGCCCGCGTTCGCCTCGACGTGCACGATGATGTCCGCCGTGGCCGGATTCGCCTTCAGCGCCGCCCGGGCCTTCGAGGCGAGCGCGAGGTCCCCCAGGTGCTGCCGGGAGGCCGGCGTCTCCTGGAACGGCGCGCTACGGGCGAGGCCGACCACCATGTCGACGCAGGTCGGGACCGGGATGCGCTCGGTGTTGAGGGTGAGGTCGTAGAGCGTGGGGTCGCCCCAGTGCACGCCGAAGTGCTCCGACATGCGCGAGGCGCGCGCGTGGTCGTCGACCTCGATCTCGTGCCGGGCGAGCTTCTCGTCGTCGGTCTCCAGGCGCTTCATCAGGCGCTGGACCCGCAGCTCCATCGGCGCGCACACGCGCACGCAGGGCACGTGCGGCACCGAGCGCAGCAGCATCGTCGCGCCCCAGCCGCGGACCAGCACGTTGCCCTTCACGGCGAGGTCGTAGATCTCCTCGGCCGTGAAGATCGAGATGGACTTCTCGTCGGCCGTCCAGCGCTCGAACGGGCCCGCCTTGCCCTCGCGCAGGCGCCGGATGAGGCTCTTCTTCACGTGCATCCTGCCGGCCACCACGTCGCCGACCTCGTGCCGGACCATCTGCAGGCCCAGCGCCTCGCAGACGCCCATCGCCACATCGGAGCCCAGCGTGGCCATCTCCTGGGTGAACGCGATCACCGCCATGTCGCACTTCCTTTCCGCTTCACGCTCGTTCCTCGGTCCCGGCCGCCCGGGGTTGCCGTCCGCATCGATCCTACCGCCGCCCGCGCGCGATCGCGATGGCCCTCGAGATGAGCGGCCAGAAGAG